>WTGY01000154.1 GCA_011523365.1 Caldilineaceae bacterium | reverse complement strand
CAAGGGAGGGCCGAATAGGCCCGACCGCCCAGAACTGCAGTAGTCAGTAGTCAGTTACTGGACGAAGTGCTTTGGATGGATGTGATGGCTGGATTAGAGTTGGTCGTTACTTGAGGAACCCGTTGGACTGCGCCCATTTTTGACTGTACCTTTCAGAGGGGGCAGGTTCGCCGATTTGGGTGGAGTGATGTACAATCGGCGGAAATTGTATGCCCATCACAAGTCTACCGGCGCGCCGATTGCATGCGCGTATGTGCGTGTTCTGCGCCTGTTTGGCGGGGCATGATGCGGCGGACTGTCGCGATGATGAGACCCGGCCCGAACCACAGATAGAGAGGCTGCATGGAGACCGCACAGGATTTTTCGCGTGGCGTTTTGAACAATGTCGGCGACGTGATCGTTGGCAAGGCGGAGGTGATCGAGCACCTGCTGATCGCGTTGCTATGCGAAGGCCACGTACTGCTTGAGGATGTGCCCGGCGTGGGCAAGACGATGATGGCGCGGGCGCTTTCGGTGAGCCTGGGGGTGGATTTCCGCCGGCTGCAATGCACGCCTGACCTGCTTCCCAGCGACATTACGGGAACGAGTATTTTCAACCAGGAGACACGCCAGTTTCAGTTCATTGCGGGCCCGGCGTTTACGCACGTTCTGCTGGCGGACGAGATCAACCGGGCGACGCCGCGGACGCAGGCGGCGCTGCTGGAGTGTATGGGTGAGCGGCAGATTACGGCGGACGGGCTGACGCGCCCGCTGCCGAGGCCGTTCATGGTGATTGCGACGCAGAACCCGGTGGAATACGAGGGCACATTCCCTCTGCCGGAGGCGCAACTGGACCGGTTTCTCTTCAAGCTGAACCTGGGCTACCTGTCGGGTGAGGAAGAGGGGGAGATGCTGGTCAGTCTGGGGCACCGGCATCCGATCGAGACGCTGGAGGCGGTGGTGGACGGGCACAGGCTGCCGGAGCTGGCGGAACAGATATGGGACGTGACGGTGGCGGAAAGCATTCGCGACTATATTGTGGGGTTGGTACAGGCGACGCGCAGCCATTCGGACCTGGCGTTGGGGGCGAGCCCGCGCGGTTCGCTGGCGCTCTACCGGGGGGCGCAGGCGAGGGCCGCGTTGCGGGGCCGCGATTACGCGCTGCCGGACGACGTGCAGGCGTTGGCGCCGCTGGCCTTGCCGCATCGCTGCATCGTGCGCTCGGACGCGGCGCTGCGAGGGCGCACGGCCGATCAGATCATCACCGAGCTGCTGGAACAGACTGCGCTAAATTTGGGCGACGAGACGGAGGAGTGGGCTGTGGTCCCCGCGACCGAGGGGCAGGGATAGGCAGTTGTTCGATCTTTTTTTCCTTCTTCTTTTTCTGTTTGCATTCGCGGTTTTCCTGCGAATGGACTGGATCTACTACGTCTTCTACGTTGTGGGAGGCGTGTGGCTGATCAGCCATTGGTGGACGCGGCGCAGTCTGCGCAATTTGAACGTGTCGCGGCGGGTTCCGGCCAGAGCATTTGCGGGCGAGAGAATCCATAGCGATATCAACTTTCTGAATCGAAGCCGTCTTCCGATCCCGTGGCTGCGTCTGCAAGAGAACGTCCCGATAGACCTGAGAGCGATCGAGCAGTACAGCACGGTGATCAGCGTGGGCGGCCGGTCGCTGACCAAGCGCCAGTTTGAATTGCATTGCCACCGACGCGGTTACTATGAGGTCGGCCCGCTCAATCTGCAGACGGGCGACCTGTTCGGGTTTGCGGAATCCTCGTGGCAGGAGACTACAGCGCACCTGCTTACCGTTTACCCCAAAGTCTACTCCCTGGCGGACCTGGGTCTGCCAAGCCTTCTGCCATTCGGCGATATGCGCAGCCCGCACCGGCTATACCAGGACCCGACGCGTATGGCCGGCGTGCGCCCTTACGAGAGCGGCGACAGCATGCGCAACATTCACTGGCGGGCGAGCGCGCACGAGGGCACGCTGCTGGTGAAGAAGTTCCAGCCTTCGATGGCGCTGAGTACGACGGTGGTACTCGATTTGGACCGCAGCGCCTTCCCCTACCGGGAGGAGTACAGCGGGAGCGAGTGGGCGGTCGTGCTGGCGGCGTCGGTGGCCAGTCACGTGGCGGAGCAGAGGCAGGAGATTGGGTTTCTCAGCAACGGGGAGGACCCGCGCACGGGCGCGGAGGTGTTGGAGGTCCCTTCGCGAAACGGGCGCGGCCACTTGATGGGGATCCTTGAGATCCTGGCCCGCATCCAGATGCGGGACATGCGCAAAGAAGAGGGAGAGTCATCGAACCGGAACGGCAGGGCGCCCAAGAGTGCGACGGACGGGCGTTCCGAAGAGGATGTGTGGCGCTCTCCAATTGCGTTGCCGACGTGGCTGCCGAGGCGGGTGGCGCATCTGAGCTGGGGTTCCACGCTGGTGGTGGTGACGCCGCGGCTGACCGAGGAATTGGTGTGGGTATTGCACGGCATGTACCGGCGGGGACTGAATGTGTATGCGCTGGTGTGCACGTTGCAGCCGCAGTTCAAGCGCATACAGGAGCAGGCGGAGGCCCTGGGCATTACTTCGCACCAGACGATCTGGGAATCGGATTTGCTGAAACTGCAGAATTAGTGGTCGGTGGTCAGTGGTCAGTGGTCAGTGGTCAGTGGGTTGAATTGGGGCGGGTTTGAGGGCAGATGGCTGAGACAGACGGGGGACGATATCAGGCTGCTTTCGATCATGCGTGGCAGGACTCTTTGCTGCGTCCGGCGGTGATCGCGGCGCTGGTGGGCTGCCTGGTGGTGGCGTTGACGTCGTTTGTGCGGCATATTGGGCCGGGGCTGCCGGAATCCTACTTGAATGTCCTGCGGATCACGTCGGTCGGGGCGGCGCTGGTGGGGGGTTATACGACGACGATGCTGGTGCGTCCTGAACACCGGCAGCGGCGTACGATGAGCTTTCGCCTATCGGAGCTGGGGCTGATCCTGTTCACGGCGCGCATCGCGCTGTGGGCGACCGTGGAGGGATGGCCGGCGCCGACGGCGATGGTGCTGCAGCCGTTCGGTGTTTTCCTGACGCTGGTGTTCATCATCAACGCTCTGTTTATCCTGATCGCCTGGGGGATGGCGGTACTGGTGACGAACGATTTTCTGGCGATGGGCCTGCAGGCGGACGAGCTTGCCGACCTGGAGGCGGCGTCGAGACCGATCAGCGGCGACGATCATCGCATACAGAGTGACCGAGGGGCGCTGGTGCGGCGGTTCAGCGAGCGCTGGGCGATTGGTGGGATGTTGCTGATCGTGTTGACGGCGGCCAGCCAGGTGGGGATGGGCTCGAACGGTTTTTTTGCTCTGGTACGGCAGGATATTGCCGGGGGCGTCATCGGCGCGGCGATCGTCTATTTCGTGCTGGGCCTGCTGCTGCTTACGTTCGGGCATCTGGCGGCATTGCGGGCGAGGTGGCAGCTGGCAAAGTTGCCCAGTGAGGCCACGATCGTGCGCAACTGGCCGTTCTATGCGTTCGGTCTGCTGCTGGCGGTGGCGGCGGCGGCCTTTCTGATGCCTTTGGGCGGGACGTTCCGGCTGGCGCAGCTGATGGGGCTGGTTATGCGAGCCATATCGGGAGCGATCTACCTGCTGATGGGTCTGATCATAGGCCTGATTGCCATGCTGTTCGGCGGCGACGAGGAGATAGTCGAGGAGCCGCCGCGCGAACAACCGGAGTTCACTGCCCCGCAGATGGAGCAGGTGCAACCGGCGGAGGCGCCGCCGTGGCTGGGCGGCACGGTGTTCTGGATTATCATCCTGCTGCTGCTCGGCTATGCGACGTATATCTATCTTCAGGGTCGGGGCGTTAATTTTCAGTTGATATTGGCCTGGCTGCGGCAGTTTCTGCAGGGTTGGAAGCAGATTGGGGACGCTTTCAACGAGTGGCGATCGAGGAGGTTGGCGCCGGATGAGGATGTGAAGGAGAAGTCTGGCCGCTCGCGTGTGCGCCGCTGGCTGGATGAGCTGATGCTGGGTAGGTTGCCGCCGGATGAGCAGGTCCGCTATTTCTATATTTCGACGCTGGAGAGCGCTGCGGAGCAAGGCATTCGGCGGCGGCCGGGAGAGACGCCGTACAGCTTTCAGGAACGCCTGGGGACTCGGGTCGAGAGTGAGGACGAGGAGGCTGCGGCGCGGTTGACGGCCGGCTTTGTGAGTATTGAATTTGCCCGTCAGAGCACGGAGGCGACTGCGGTCCCGTTGTTGAAGCGGGCGTGGACGCAGATCCGGGGTGCGATTGCCGGATTGAATGAAGAGGAGAAGCCGGGCCAGGGCAAGGAAAAGCCCGGCGGCCCTGAGGCCAAAGGGTGAGAAAAGATTATTCGCAGGGGCTTGCGCGTCGGGTCGAGCTTTGACGCCGTGGGCGTTAGGGGAGATGCCGTCAGACCGGGTTCGTGCGTGGGCTTGGCATTCGGTACTGTGCGGCTCACGATGCGGGTGTTCGCAATTGATATGTTGACTCAGCGCCAATCCACCCAGAAAGCCGGTCAAAAGTCTCCTTTATGGTATATTTTTACCGAAATTGGTCAATTACTACGTCACGCCCGGTGGTTTTTTTGTGCTTGACTGCACCAGAACAGGTGGTTATAATGAAGGGCTATAGTAGACAGGACAGGGCGGAAACCGTGTCCTGCGGTTTTCGGCTGCAATGTCGGCAGACCGGCCGTCTTGCGGACAATTACGCAATTCACAGGTGGACAATTCGATGATGTCAGAGTCTGAGATGATAGGCGACGAGGCCGAGAACTCCGAAGTTGAAATTGCCAGTGAAGAGCAGCAGGTCGACGTAGCGCAGGAGGCTGAAGTATCGCCGCAGGCTGACGTAGCGCAGCAGGCCGACGAAGAGCAACCGGTCGATCCCGAGCAACAGACCGACGAAATGCTTTTTGAGCAGTACCTCGCGGAGGAGGAGGACCTCAGTTTGCCAGAACGAGGCGATCTTCGGGAAGGTATCGTCGTAGAGGTACGGTCGAACGAGTTGCTGGTCAACATTGGCGCCAAGCGCGATGGGATAGTTCCTCAGTCGGACCTGAACCGGCTCGAGGAAGAGTATGTGGAAACGTTGCGCGAAGGTGAGACGGTGCCGGTGGTGGTGAGCAAGCTCACTACCAATGAAGGCATGTTGGTTTTGAGTATAGCGGATGCCCTGCAGAAGAAGGACTGGCTTGTTGCGGAGAAGATGCTGGAGAGCGGCGAGATCACGGTTCGGAGGGTGGTTGGTTTCAACAAGGGCGGTCTACTGGCCGATTTCGATCATTTGCGCGGTTTCATCCCGGCTTCTCATGTGGTGGGGCTGCCCCGCAACATGAATGAAGAGCAGCGCAATGAGCGGCTGCAACAGATCGTGGGCCAGGAGCTACCTGTCAAGGTGATCGAAGTTGAGCGGCAGCGGCGGCGTCTTGTTCTTTCGTACCGGCTGGCTGAACGCGAGTACCGCGCCGGACGCAAGGCCCAACTGTTTGAGGAGCTCGAGGTCGGTACGGTGGTAGACGGGGAGGTACGCAGCCTGCGACCGTTCGGGGCGTTCGTTGACATCGGCGGTGCGGACGGGCTGCTGCATGTCAGTGAGATTGGCTGGACTCCCGTCAGCCACCCGCGCGATGTGTTGAAAGTGGGCGAGCGCATTCAGGTGGAGGTATTGCGCCTGGACCCGGAGCGCAGCCGGATCGCGTTGAGCCGCAAACGATTGCTTTCGAATCCGTGGGAGAGCATCGAAGAACGCTACAGGGTGAATGACACGATTCTGGTCACGGTTACACGAGTGATCGATTTTGGCGCGTTCGCTCAGCTTGAACCTGGGATCGAAGGGTTGATTCACATCAGCGAACTAGCGGATATTACGGTCGCTGAGCCGTTGAAGATGGTCAGCAGCGGGGATCGCATCCCGGTGAAGATTTTGCGTATTCACCCGGACCGGCAGCGCATTGGACTGAGCCGGCGGCAGGCCGACGAAATTGTAGGGCAGGCGCTGCTGGAGTCGGAGGCTGAAAACTTTGATAGCAGTGCGTCCGAGGAGCCCGAGGCGGCCGTTGCTGAAGCGGAGGCGGCTCCTGCTGAGGTAGAGTCGCAGGATTCAGAATCCGAAGCCGCCACAGCCGGAGCAGAGGCGCTAGCTGAGTCGCCGGCAACGTATGACGGGTCGGAGGGGGCCGTTGCTGAAGCGGCCGTCGCTGAGCCTGAGGCGGAGGCGCCGGCACGGGAGGCTGCGGGGGCCGGGACTGACGAAGCGGAGGCTGAAGATGCGGCTTCGGCGGACGAAGAGGAGGCTCCGGAAGAGGAGAACTCCGTGGATGACGAGCCGGGTGGATCGGAGGAGAGCCTCTAACGTGGCATTTGCGGTCTTTACCTACGGTCGTTTATAATTGCGCTGCCTGCCAGTCTACCGAAGTAAAATGGGCTGGCAGGCTTATTTTGTCCGATCTGCATCTACAATTTGAAGGGGGTGAGTTCGATTAGCGTTGAGTTGAGGCCAGGAGAGTCCCAGGAAAGTCTGATGCGGCGGTTCCGCAAGTCGGTGGCCGAGGCGCGTATCCTACCGATTGTGCGCCAGAAGCGCTGGTTTACTTCGAAGAGTGAAGTGCGACGTATCAACAAACAGAAGGCAATTCGGAAAGCACGGCGGAACGCGGCCCGGTCTTTCCGTTAGCGCATTTTTCAAAGACCAGGCTGCGAAGCTGCCGGCCACGCGCAAACTGATGGAGAGCTATGGCTGAGGAAATACTCACACTGGAAGGCAAAGTCATCGAAGCCCTGCCGAATGCCCAGTTTCGGGTGGAATTGGAGAATGGGCATGTTGTTCTGGCGTATTTGTCGGGTAAGATGCGGAGGAACTACATTCGGGTCTTTCTCGGTGACAGGGTGAGGGTCGATATGAGTCCCTATGATTTGACACGCGGGCGTATTACATATCGGCGAAAGTAGGAGATACCTGCAGCGGTGAATGCCGCCTGTGCGCGGGGCATTGGCGCACGGTTGGCGCACCTGGATGCAGGGCGTTGTCACTGGCCGAATAGAATCGAAGACTAATGAAGTTACAACGAGCCGGGAATGGGTTCCTTCCCGGTTTTTGTATGGGCGTTTTCAGAAATGGGGCAGCTCACGGAGAGCTTCGACGGCGTCGGCCACGAAGAGACGTTCGGCCTCGAAGGTCAGCATTTCGCCGGCGCGGCCAAGTGGTTCCCAGAGGACCTGGAACTGTTTGGCGTCTTTGGGGGGACGGGTAATCTGGCGGGGTGAGAGGAGTTCCATCAGGAAGTAACGTTCCTGGCGGATGTAGTGCGCGCCCTTGTAGTCGAATTCAACGGTACGGCGGCCCAAGTCTGCGAGGATGCGCAGGTCGCCGTAGCCTGCTTCTTCGCTGGTTTCGCGCAGCGCGGCTTCCTCGGCTCTCTCGCCGGGGTCGATATGCCCCTTAGGCAGGCGCACTTCGTTGCGGCCGGGGCGGTCGAGCAGGAGCAGAAAGGTCTCGGCGGCGGGGAGGTGGTCGAGGACGTCCTTTTGGGCCACGATGCCGCCGGCGGACTTGTATCGAATCGTCTTCACAGTTCAACTCCTGTGCTAGAATACGGGCATGCAGACTTTGATTTCGGGGGCAACCTCTTTGGGAATTCCGCTCTCACGCGAACAGATCGAACAGTTTCGCGTATTTGCCGCGCTGCTGGCTGAGTGGAATCAGAGGATGAATCTGACCGCGATTACGGAAAGTGTGGACGTCCAGAGAAAGCATTTTCTGGACTGTCTGGCCGGCCTGCCGCTGGTGGCAGAGGAGACCGGGTCTACTGTGCCACCGAAACGGGCACTGGCCTGCGTTGATATCGGCACGGGCGCGGGATTTCCGGGTGTACCGCTCAAGATTGCATGGCCGAGCCTGAAACTTACGCTGGTGGACGGCACGGCCAAGAAGATACGGTTTCTCGAGGAGGTCGTTCATGCGCTGGCGCTCGAGAATGTAACTCTGGTTCAGGGCAGGGCCGAAGAGCTGGGCCGTGATCGACGCTATCGCGGCCAGTTCGATTTGGGCACTGCCAGGGCGGTAGCGCGGCTGAATACACTGGCCGAGTATGTGCTGCCGTTTGTGCGTCAAAGCGGGCTGGCGGTCATCTATAAGGGGCCGAACGCGGCCGAGGAGTTCATGGAGGCGCGCAATGCGATCGAACTACTGGGCGGCGAAACAGTGCGGTTTGCGCCTGTGACGGTACCGACGCTGGATGAAGAGCGGCGTGTTCTGCTGATCAAGAAGCTGCGGAAGACGGCCAGACTGTACCCCAGGCAGCAGGGATTGCCTCGCAAAGAACCTCTGTGACGGCGTACCGGTCGTGGAAACCGGGTTGGGCCGCCGGGCAAATGCCGGCCCTGAGCAGGGCTGGCGAATTCTCAACGCAGGTAGTAGGTCATATGCTGGAAGTGGACGACCGGGTCGATGTATTCGACGCGCACATGCGCGGGGACGGAGAGTGTGATGGGGGCGTAGCAGAGAATGCTGTTGAGCCCTGCCTCGATGAGCTGAACGGCGACCCGCTGGGCGGCGTGGGCCGGGACGGCCATCACGGCTATCTGCGCTTCTGACTCTTTGACCTGCGGGAGGAGGTCTGCGAAATCCTCGATACGCAGTCCATGTCCGATTGGTTGCCCGATCTTCTGCGGGTCCTCGTCGAAAACGGAAACGATACGAAAGCCGCTCGATTCAAATTCCTGATAGTTGGCGATGGCGGTGCCGAGGGAGCCGGCGCCGACGAGAACAACCGGCCAGATCCTGTCGACGTTGAGGATTTTCTGAAGCTGCCGGCACAGGAATTCGATGTTATACCCCGTACCCTGTTTGCCGAATTCACCGAAGTGGCTCAGGTCCTTGCGAATCTGCGCGGAGCTGATGCCCAAGTGCTCCCCAAGCTCCTGGCTGGAGGTTACTTCGCGCCCTTCATCAGCGAGGAGGCGCAGGGTACGCAGATAGACAGGCAGTCGCCCGATAACGATGTCGGGGATGGGGGCTTTTTCTTGCGCTCTTTCGTCCTTCACAGGCTTATGCTATCGCTTTCTCGTGTTGAGGAGGGTCGAATCGGCAGTGTCTGCTGGAGATTGTCGCGGCCGTGGGGCACAGAGGTCAGGTAGGCAACTGGCCGAGCAGGCCGCCGGGCCCACGTATGACAGCGAAGTAATTCACTAAAGATAGCACAGTCCTGTCTGGAGAGCAATTGAACTGCAGTTTTTTGGTTTTTAGCTTTCAGTAGGGTATGCGCCCAAGTGCAGTGGTTTGAAATGGTGAGACGGCGGCCCGGGGAGCGGACAAGCTTGCCGGTGGAGGCCGGGGGCTGGCGGGGGATTTGCTCACACGCGCATGGTTTCGGTGTGGCCGTCGACGGCGAGGGCCTGGCCGGAGATGCGGGCACCGCTATCGGAACAGAGGAAGAGAATGGTTGCGGCGACATCTTCGGGAGCGATCAGGGTACGCAGGGAGCTCTTCTGGCGGAATGCTGCGCGGATTTCCTCTACGCTGACGCCGCGGGCTGCGGCCTTGGCGGCGTGGACGCCGTCGATTCGGGGTCCTTCGACGGAGCCGGGGCAGACGGCGTTGACGCGGATACCGAAGGGGCCCAGCTCCATGGCGAGGGTTTTGGTGAAGCCGATCAGGGCCCATTTTGAGGCGGCGTAGGGGGCGCGCAGGGGGTAGCCGTGCAGGCCGGCGGTGGAGGCGATGTTGATGATGGAGCCGCCGCCGCTTGCTTTGAGGAGGGGAATGGCGAGGCGAGAACAGTAGAATGCGCCATTCAGGTTCACGTCGATGGTCCGCTGCCAGTCCAGCGGGGAGATGTCCTCGGTGTTTGCGGTGGGGCCGGAGATGCCGGCGTTATTTACGAGCACGTCGAGCCCGCCGAGATCTCTTGCGACCGTGTGGAAGGCGGACTCCATCTGCGCAGGGTCGGCCACGTCGGCGCGGACGCCGGAGAGCCGATCGTGCGTGCCCTTCAACTGGGACAGAGCAGCTTCATCTATATCGCAGAGGCGAACGTGTGCGCCCGCCTGGAGGAAGTGATCGGCTATGGTCCGACCAATTCCGGCGGCTGCGGCGGATATGAAGACCCGCTTGCCTGCGATTCCCTTCATCTCCAGTTCAACGTGATCCAAGATGCACCGGCTGACGATGGGCCGGTTTGCGAGCGTCGCAGGCTGCTATCCGTAGGCGCCGTGGGGCAGGAATCCAAGAATCCTGCGCAGGCGGTCATCGGCGCCGTCGTAGACGTGTTCGGGCATGGTGTAGTTCATGAACGGGTAGTACTTGTGGCCGACGATGCGGCGGCCGTAGGTAACCTGGGTGATGTAGCGGGTGCGCTGGCTGCGGTTGGGACCGCCGCGATGCCAGACCTGGTTGTTGAAGAGGATGACGCTGCCGGCCGGTCCGAGATTGTACTGGATGCGGTCTTCCCACTCGGTGCCGTCGAGTTGGCGGGAAGGGGGGCTGGCGCCGAAGAGATGAGAGCCGGGGATGGTCTCGGTGCCGCCGTGCTCGATTTCGATGACGTCGGTAAGGTAGTAGTTGGCGGTGAAGAAGAGGACGGGCAGATGAATGTTGGCCGGGGGGGCGCCGTCCTTGACGATATAGTGGGGACGGTCGTCCTGGTGCCAGCCGTCGAGGCCGCCGCCGGGCGGGGAGATGAAGGAGTTGTTGTGGATGACGTGGCAGTCGGTGCCGATGATGGCTTCGGCGAGGGTGACCATCGGCTCCATGTCGAAGAGGCGCAGGTTGGCGGAGCTGGTCTCGAACATGCGGTGGGCGAGGTGGGCGCGCTGGCTCTTGTTGTTGAGTCCATTGGGGTTGTCGCGCAACGACACGTCGAGGTCGGCGCGCAGCTGGTCGGTCCATTCGGGGGGCAGCATGTTGCGCAGGAAGAGGCAGCCCTGGCGATGGAACTGGTCCACCCAGGCTTCAATCTGCTCGTCGCTGGCTTTTTTGCCTGCGAGATATTCGGTAGCCATTGTTTTCTTCTCCCCTAGGTTTTCGGTTTCCGGTTCGCGTCCAGCATTCACTACCTGTTGTCAGCGATAGGCGAGGTCGTTCAGTCGATCAGAATCCTTGCAGACGGCTGAGGTCGGCGACGGGCGCCGGGAGCCGGGCGATCCGCTGGATCAGGGCCTGGCGAGCCTGGCGCAGTTCCTCATTTTCGGCGTTCACGAGCACGGCGTCGAAGTAGCTGTTGATGGGTGCGGCCAGTTCGGCGAGGACGGGGGCCAGCAGTTCGGCAGTGTCGGCGGCCCCGTTCAGCTTGGCGGCGGCGCGGTCGCAGGCGCTGTGCAGGTCGTGTTCCACCTGCTCCCGGTAGGCGGCGGTGTGCAGGGGCAGATCGCGGTCGAGGCCGCGAACGATGCGGGCACAGCGGGCGTAGGCGGTCAGGGTCTCTTCCCAGTCGGGGGAGGAGACGGCGGCGACCAGATGGTGGACGGCGCCGACTGCCGCGAAGGGGTCGTCGCCGCGGGCGGCGAGGACGGCGTCGACGACATCGGGCGGATGGCCGAGGTCACGGAGCTTCCTCTCGAGGCGGCGAATGACGAAGTCGCGGGCGTTGGGGACGGCATCGTCCGACAGAAGCGTTCCGTATTGGGCGGCAGCCTGCTCGAGGGCGGCGGTCAGGTCGAATGGGAGTTTGCCGAGAGTGAGCGCGTTGACGATGCCGAGGGCGGCACGACGGAGGCCGAATGGATCGGCGCTACCGCTGGGGGTGACGCCGACGCCGAAGAGGCCGACGAGGCTGTCCAGCCTGTCGGCGAGGCTGAGGGCAAGGCCGGCACTGCTGGCGGGAATGGTGTCGCCGTCATAGCGGGGCAGGTAGTGCTCGCGGATGGCCTGGGCGAGGGCGGGCGGTTCGCCGCTGCGGAGGGCGTAGATTTCGCCCATTATCCCCTGCAGACTGGTCATTTCGACGACTATGGATGTGACCAGGTCGGTCTTGCAAAGCGCTGCGGCGTGGCCTGCGGTCTCCACATCCTGTTCGCCGGCGCGGAGCATCTGGGCGATGCGGGGGGCCAGGGCCTGGAGGCGGCCGACCTTTTCGAGCATTGACCCTAGCCTGGCGTGAAAAGTGAGGGTTTCGAGCCGCTGGGTAAAGGTGTCGAAGGGCCTGGCGGTATCCTGCTTGTAGAAGAATTCGGCGTCGGCGTAGCGGGCGCGGATGACGCCTTCGTTGCCCTGGCGGACTACGTCTGGATGCTGCAGGGCGTCGGCGTTGGCTATGGTGACGAAGCGGGGCGCGAGTGCGGGTTCGGCGGCCTCGTCCGAGGAATTGGTGACGACAGGGAAGTAGCGCTGGTGCTTTTTCATGACCGCGGTGAGGATTGGCTGCGGCAGGTTCAGGTAGCGCGTTTCAAAGGAGCCCAGTACGGCCTGGGGCGCCTCCACCAGATCGGTGACTTCGTCCAGAAGCTCCTCGTCGGGCTCCCACTGGTAGTCGCCGGGCGGGAGCGGTTCGGCGCCTGCCGTTTTGAGCTCGCGGGCGTGGGCGGCTGCTTTGTGCACGGCGGCGGCGATTAGGCTTCGGCGGTCGCGGCGGTTGAGCTGGATGCCCTGGGCGGCGGCGGCGTCGAAGTAGCTGCCGGCGCCGGCGATGGTGAAGGTGGTGAATTCGCCGGCGGGCAGGCGTGCCTGGGCGTCGCGGAAGCGGGGGCCGCGGCTGTCGCGCCCACTGCTGACATGGGCCCAGGACATGGGTATGACCTCGGAGCCGTAGAGGGCGACGATCCAGCGAAGGGGGCGGGGATAGCTCTTGTTGCTGCTGTTCCAGCGCATGGTCCTGCCCCACTGCATGGCGTCGAGCAGGTCTTCGATAAGCTGGGGCAGGACGGCGGCGGCCGGTTGGCCTTGCAGTGTGGTCACGGCGTAGACGTAGTTGTCGCGCACGACGAGGTCTGCGGATTGAACACCCTGACCGCGGGCGAAGCCTGTGGCGGCTCTGGTGGGCTGGCCGGCGGCGTCGAAGGCGCGGTCGGCGGGGGGGCCGCGGCGTTCGACGATTTCGTCTTGCTGACGGGGGCTCAGATCCTGTACGTGGGCCACGAGGCGGCGGGTCGTGCCGGTGACGGAGAGGTCTGCGTATGTCAGGCGGGCCTGATCCAGAAGTTCGGCCAGCCGCAACTCCATCTGGTTGATGCCGACGGGTACATCGCCGGCGGGCAGCTCTTCGCTGCCCAGCTCGATGAGCAGCGACTGGGGTTCGGACGCTTGCTCGGATTCCTTGAAAGAAACGGCGTCTTGCGTCCCGTTGCTTTTCTGCCCGCCTAGTTGGGTCTCGTGGCCGTCATCGAGCCAGGGGTACTCCTCGCGCTGGCGTTGCTCGACGTAGAGTTCGGAGATGCGGCGTGCCTGGTTGCGCATGGCGGCGAAGAATTTGGCGCGTTCGGTGACGCCGATGGCGCCGCGGGTGTCGAGGATGTTAAAGGCCTGGCTCTGGCGCAGGACGTAGTCGTGGGCGGGGGCGACGAGGCCGCGCTCGATGCAGGCTTCGGCCTCGGCGTTGTAGAGATCGCACAGGGTGCGCTGGCGCTCGACGTCAGCCAACTCGAAGTTATAGATGCAGTGTTCGATCTCCTGCTGGCGGTAGATTTCGCCGTAGGTGTGGACGCCGTCGAAGTCGATGGACCAGACTTCGGTGCGCTGCTGGAGATACATGACGATGCGCTCCAGCCCGTAGGTGATCTCGACGCTGACGGGGTCGAGGCTGACGCCGCCGGCCTGTTGGAAGTAGGTGAACTGTGTGATCTCCTGGCCGTCGAGCCAGACTTCCCAGCCGAGGCCCCAGGCACCGAGGGCTGGGGATTCCCAGTTGTCCTCGACGAAGCGGATGTCGTGGCGGTCGCGTTGCAGGCCGATGGCTTCGAGGCTGCTGAGATAGAGTTCCTGGGGGTTACCCGGATCCGGTTTAAGGATGACCTGGTACTGGGTGTGCATCTGCATGCGGTTGGGGTTTTCGGCGTAGCGGCCGTCGTCGGCGCGGAAGGAGGGCTCGACGTAGGCGACGTTCCAGGGTTCGGGGCCGAGGACGCGCAGGACGGTGGCGGGATTCATGGTGCCGGCGCCCAGTTTTTCGCTGTGTGGCTGCCAGATCTGGCAGCCGTGCGCGGCCCAGTATTGGTGCAGACGGCGGATCGTTTCCTGCATTGAGGGGGTATCAGGCATTGCTCAACTCGATGGTAGCGGCTTGAATGTAGTGGTTCCCGTTTGATGGGAGACGTTTTATTTTAGTCGCTCTTGACGACAAAGCCATTTTCTTTCACTGCGTGGTGGAAGAGGCTTTCGTCCAATTTCAGGCCGAAGCCAGGCGCATCCGGCAAGGTGACAAGTCCATCATCCACGGCGTAGGCGGAGTTGTCCAGGCCGGGCGTGGAGAGCTCGTCCCATTCGACGAAGGCGAAGTTTTCGACGGCGGGGGCGAGGTGGCCGGAAACGAAGTTGCCCAGATGGCGGCCGTAATGGTGGGGGGCGGTGCGTACGTTCCAGGCGTCGAGTTTGGGGGCGGTTTGCAGCCATTTTGTCAGGCCGTAGCTGAAGATGTCGTACTGGATAACGTCTATGATACCCCTGCGGGCGTAATCCAGGAGGTGAGGGGAGGCCGCTCCTTCACCGTCGGCGATGAGGACGGACAGCCCCTCGCGCTCGATCCAGGCGTGCAGGTCCTCGTAGAGCTCGTCGTCCTCGTGGAAGGCCTCCTCCAGCCAGAAGAGGTTGCAGCCGGCGGTTTGGCTGAGGATGTGTTTGGCGATGTTGAGGGTATAGCCGTTGTTGGCGTCGATAAGGAGGACGGCATCGGGGCCGACGGCGGCGCGGACAGCGCGGACGACGGCGATGTCGCGGCGGTTGCCTTCTTCGAGAGGCATGTGGCGGGCGCCGCGGCCTACTTTGATCTTGAAGGCGCGATGCCCGTGCTCGTAGCCGAAGCGGGCTTCGGCGGCAATGAGGGCGGCGCCTTCTTCGTGGGTGGGGAGGTGCAGGTCGTCGATGAGCAGGGTAGTGTCGTAGCAGGGCACGCGCAGGGGCTCTGTCACCGTCTTGCCGGCGCGGTCGGCCAGGATCCGGTAGACGGGGCGGCCGGCGCTGTGGCCGAACAGGTCCCAAAGGGGGGTCTCGATGGCAAAGGCTTTGGGGTCGACGCCGTTTTCAGCGGTGATCAGGTCGTGCAACGGTGCACCGACAAATGACTCGGCTTGCTGGCGGGTGATATGGCTGAGACCGAAGCCGGCAGCGCCGTCGGCAGTTGTGATGCGGGCCAGCGTAACGGGGGCTTCCCAACCGTGATCGTCTTTCTTGCGGGCGTTGTAACCGGCCAAGCGGGGCCGCCGGCCTACGAAAGTTCCCAGTTCAATTGAGGCAATGCGCGGGCCGGACACTTGCGGATCTCCTGAGCGTTTCGCTCTACTGCCGGGAATTGTAGAAAAGAATGCGCGCCAGCGCCAATATTGTGATCCTCTTGTGTCAGCGAGACACTGGAATCGCGGTGAAGCCGGCGCAGCCTTCCGTTGTCGTCCAGGCCGGTCCCGTTACTAGCGTACGGCAAAGCCATTGGAAACAACAGCTTGCTGGAAGAGTTGCTCATCCAGGTTTAACCCGAAGCCGGGCACGTCGGGCATGCGTACGTGTCCTTCTTCCACCTGGTAGGCGGAGCCGTCGAGCCCGGGGGTGGTGCACTCGTCCCACTCGATGAAGAGAAATCCGTCGACGGCGGCGGCGAGATGGCCGGAGACATAGTTGCCGATATGGCGCCCGTAGTGATGGGGCGCAGTCTTTACATTCCAACCGTCGAGGCGGGCGCCGGTCTCGAGCCAGCTTGTCATGCCGTGACTGAAGATGTCGTATTGGATGATATCGACGAAGCCGTCGCGGGCGTAGTCGAGAAGCATGGGTGAGGCGAGGCCCTCGCCGTCAGCGATGTTGGTGGACAGTCCTTCGCGCTCGATCCAGTCATGGAGGTCCTCGTAGAGCAGGCCGTCCTCGTGGAAGGCTTCTTCGAGCCAGAAGACGTTGCAGTCGGCGGTTTCGGAGAGGACCTGTTTGGAGATGTTCAGATTGTAGCCGTTATTGGCGTCGATGAGGATGGTAGCGTCAGGGCCGACCTCTGCGCGCACGGCGCGGATCACGGCCACGTCGCGGCGGTTGCCTTCGAGGAGGGGCATGTGACGGGCGCCGCGGCCGACCTTGATTTTGAAGGAGCGGTGGCCGTTCTCGTAGCCAAAGCGGGCCTCGGAGGCGATGAGGGCGGCACCTTCTTCGTCGGTGGCGAGGTGCAGGTCGTCGATGTAAAGGGAGGTGTCGTAGCAGCGGACGAGCGGGGGATCGGAAACGGTCTTGCCGGCCGATTGGGCAAGGAGCTGGTAGACCGGGAGGCCGGTGCGCTGGCCTTGCAGATCCCAGAGCGGGAATTCGAGCGAAGCGGCGCGCGGCGCGACGCCGTTGGCGGCGTCGATGAGGTCTTCGACCTTTTCGCCCAGAAAGGCGTGGGCTTCCTGCCGGGTCAAGCGCCCGCAGGCGCCGAATCCAGTTGTTGCATCGGACGTGGTAATCCGGGCAAGGGGCACCCGGACTTCGTTGCCGTGAACGGGCCCGCGAGAGTTGCAGCCGGCCTGTCGGGGGCGCTGGCCCACGAGCGTGCCCCATTCGATGGCGGAGATCGTAGCACTGTTCATCTGAAGTCTTCCTCCTTCATTCAGGTTTGAGAACACCTCGACGGGGTGGAGGGCAAGGGAAATGCTTCAGCTTTCTCCGTATCGAATGCCGGTTGGAACGACATCTGTATCCTCGCCGCGGCGGATGGCTTCGGCTGTCTCGACGATATTGACGAGGTCGTGCTTGGGTTGGAAGCCGAGTCGCGTCTGAATTTTGGTCAGATCGAGGGTAAAGTAGTTGGCCTCGGGCACGCGGGCGTCGGCGTAGGTGAGGCCGTAGCGTTCGGCCAGCCAGGGGACGGCCACTCCCCAGTCGATGATTGCGGCGCCCCCCAGGGTAAACTCTTCGCCTACGGCTTCCTCCTTTTCGATGCCCAACACGAGGCCGCGGGCGATGTCGCGCACGTCGCAGAAGTGCTGTTTGTGGGGGACTCCGTTGGGATTGCGGCTGAGAAGGAGTTGGTCTTCGCCGGTCCACTTGGCTCTGAGGTCGTCGAGCATGGCCTGCGTGTCCGGATCATCGCTGTTGTCCGATTTGTAGCGCTCGTATGCGCTGCTGAAGGCGAGGCGCATGGGTATGCCGGCCTGGTTGAAGAATTCGCTGGGTTCGATCACGGTGGAGAAGCGAAAGGAGGTCGAGGGGACCTGGTACTGGTAGTAGTAGGCCATGGCAAGCTCTTCGCCGATCCACTTGGTGAGGAAGTAGGGCATATGGTGGTAACGGGCGACCATGTCCTCGGTTACGGGTTCTTCGAAGTAGCGGCCGTAGTCCTCCAGCTTCCAGTAGACGGCCTCGGTGCAGGCGTAGACGAAGCGGTGGAGATTGGGGCATTCGGTGCGAACGCTTTCGAGCAGGTTGAGCGTGCCCATGGCGTTGATGTCAAGGTACTGGCGGTTGTCGAATGGGCCGCCGAAGGCTGCGGCGATGTGGTAGATGGCGTCTACCCCTTTGACGGCATTGCGGACGTCCTCCAGGTTGCGCAGGTCGCCGGCGACGGTTTCGACGTTGGCGTAGGTATCCAATTTATGTGCGCGGCTGGCGTCGCCAGGATAGACGAGTGAGCGAACGTCGTGTCCTTTGTCGAGGAGACGGGTGACCAGATTGGCGCCGATGCGGCCGGTGCCGCCGGTTACCAGGATTTTCATTGCGGGACCTTTCGGATTCTCAGGTTCAGGTTTCCGTGTTTCTCAGGAGGTGGTGAGAGTAAAGAGCACCGGCTGCATTCCGGGTGCGTTTTTCTGACGAGTATAGGACAGGCAACCAATTGCTAATTATCCGGCACCTGAATCTCCCTGCCAAACCGGGGAGTCGGCTTGGTGGCTGGTGTCGTTGTCTGAATCAGGATTTGCGGGATTTAAGGGGATTTTCAGGATAGCGGAGGGTGGAGGGATGTCTTCGGGGCGATTCTTTAGCGGGGACAGATTGGTTCGTTTGTTGCGCCGGAGAACGCGGCTTCAGCTTTTTCCGTAGCGGATGCCGGTGGGGAGCACGTCGGTTTTTTCGCCGCGGCGGATGGCTTCGGCGGTGGCGATGACGCTGTCGAGATCGTGCTGCGGTTCGAAGCCGAGGCGGGTCCGGATTTTGGACAGGTCGAGTGTGTAATGGACTGGGGTCGGCAGGCGGGCGTCGGCGTAGCTGACGCCAAAGCGTTCGGCGAGGAGAGGGACAGCTTCGCCCCAGTCGATGATGACGTTGCCGGCCAGGTTGAACTCTTCGCCGACGGCTTCCTCCCTTTCAATGGCTAAGATGAGGCCGCGGGCGATGTCGCGCACATCGCTGAAGTGCTCTTTGTAGGGGAGACCGTTGGGGTTGCGGCTGAGGAGGAGTTGGTCCTGGCCGGTCCACTGGGAGATGAGGTTGTCGAGCATGGCCCGTGTGTCCGGGTCGTTGCTTTCCATGGACCTGTGCTGCTCGTAGGCTGAGCTGAAGGCGAGGACTTTGGGCAGGCCGGCGTCGTTGAGGAACTCACTGGGTTCGAAGATGGTGGAGAAGCGGAAGGAGGTCGCGGGCAGGCCGTACTGGTGGTGGTAGGCCATGGTCAGCTCTTCGCCGATCCACTTGGTGAGGAAGTAAGGCATCTGGTGGTAGCGGGCGGTCATATCCTCGCGTACCGGTTCTTCGAAGTAGCGGCCATTTTCTTCGAGGCGCAGGTAGACGGCGACTGTGCTGGCATAGACGAAGCGGTGGAGATTGGGGCAGTGGGTGCGCAGGCTTTCGAGCAGGTTGAGGGTGCCCATGGCGTTGATGGCCAGGTACTGGCGGTTGTCGAAGGGGGCCATGAAGGCGGCTGCCAGGTGGTAAACAGCATCGACGCCGCGGACGGCCAGGCTGACGTCGTCGAGGTTGCGCAGGTCGCCGGTGACGGTTTCAACAGCGGTGAAGGCGTCCAGCTTGTGGGCGCGGCTGGCGTCGCCGGGGTAGAGGAGGGCGCGGACGTCGTGGCCTGCGGCGAGGAGAAGTGTGACCAGATTGGCGCCGACCCGGCCTGTGCCGCCGGTTACCAGGATCTTCACGTTGGGGCCTTTGTGTGCGCTGCTGCTGGCGGCGTTGGGATGGGCTCCAGTGTATCAGAGGGGTAGAGAGGTGTCCAGGGACGGCAGTGGGACTGCTGGCGACAGGGGCCAAGGGCTGCAAGTGGGGGTGGAAGCCCGGTCGAATAGGCACCTAGTGGAATGTCGGCACCAGGTGGATAAGGCATGTTGTAGGAGAGGGGGCGTTGCGGG
This sequence comes from Caldilineaceae bacterium, assembly GCA_011523365.1. Lineage (GTDB taxonomy): Bacteria > Chloroflexota > Anaerolineae > Caldilineales > Caldilineaceae > Bin5. Next base: position 20 of record WTGY01000154.1, on the reverse strand, counting down.
GGCGGAGCCCCCGCACAAGG
>WTGY01000194.1 GCA_011523365.1 Caldilineaceae bacterium | reverse complement strand
GGATCGCGGCCACGTCCAGCCGGGTTGCCTCCCCCAGCCGCATGATGACCCCTTCGCCATAGCGCTTGTTCAGAGTGGCTAGGGTTGTATCCAATGCTTTCTGACGACCGGTATCCGCCATCGCAAGCTCCACTGCTCTACCGGCCCGGAGCCGATTAGATGTTCCAAAAAAGATTGATACCACCGTGCCAGGGCTTGGCCGGGTCGGCGGTCGTATCACTTTACCGCCGGCTAAAGGCAACAAGCAATAGCAACCAAATGTGCGGCTTGGCTACGCGGTGGCAGAGATTTGATTCTGTATTTAAGTGTACTGTATGTGCAAGGAGTATGCAAGCGCTTCAAAAAAGTGGTGCATCCCGGATTTGTGGGAGGATGTTGTCTGAATCAGGATTTGCAGGATTGACAAGGATTTTCGGGATGGCGGACGATGAAGTGCTTGCCTGTGGGGTGGTCCTTTTGCAGGGGACAGGTGGGCAGAGCGCAGGGGGCAACGGTATGGGTTGAACCCGGGAGGAGGACTGTTCTCCGGGCTCGGTGGATGTTTACGGCAACCCTTGTTCAGACCATGCGGATGCTGAGCGGAAGGGGTTGACGTGCGTGGCTGGCGGGAGGCCGCGCGGTTCGCCGGGCGCAGGCCTTCGCCGGCTGGCAATCAAGTTGTCACCTGTACGTGATCAACTGCTTATGCCTGGCCTTCATGAGCCGGGCGGCTCGTATATTTTCTCCCGCAGGGCCACAACTTCCCTACGAGCGCCTTCATCGCGTTCGATATCCTGGGAAATTTTCTCGACGCCGTGGCGAACGGTGCTGTGATCGCGCCCGCCTAGAATTTCGCCGATGTTGATCAGCGACAGACCGTTCTCTTCGCGCAGGAGGTACATCGCCAGTTGACGGGCGTTGGCGATCTCCTTGGTGCGCGACCGGCCAAGCAGGTCCTCTGTGGTCAGGTGGAAGTGCCTGGCAACGATCTGCACGACGCTGGCGGCTTCGCGAGGCCGCCGCTGCGGGACGAGGGTGTCCAGTATTTCTTCGGCCACGGACCGGTCCAACTGCCTGTCGTGGAAGGGGGCCTGAATGATGAGGCGGTTGAGCGCGCCTTCCAACTCGCGGATGTTGCTCTCCACCCGTTCTGCGATCAGCATCAGTACATCGGTCGATACGGGCTGATCGATCGACTGGGCCTTCGATTGCAGAATGGCGACGCGGGTCTCCAGATCCGGCTGCGAGATATCGGCCTGCAGGCCGCCTTCGAACCGGCTGCGCAGCCGGGCTTCCAGGGTCGCGATCTCCTTCGGGGGTCGATCGCTGCTGATCACTACCTGACGGCCGGCTGCGTGGAGATGATTAAATGTGTGGAAGAACTCCTCTTGCGTACTTTCTTTGCCGCCGATAAACTGGATATCGTCGATCAGAAGTAGGTCCACCTGCCGGTACTTATTGCGATATTCTTCGGTGTTCTGCTGGCGAATGGCGCTGATGAGGTCATTTGTGAACTGTTCAGACGAACAGTAAAGAACCTGCATTCCCTGCCTGGACATGGCATGGCCGATCGCGTGGAGAAGATGTGTCTTCCCCAAACCGACACCTCCATAGACAAAGAGCGGGTTGAAGCGATGACCGGGCTGCTCCACGATGGACTGGGCCGCGGCGTGGGCCAGACGGTTGTGGTTTCCGACTACAAATGAGTCGAAGGTATAGCGGGGGTTGAACACGCCGCTCTGAAGGACTGCGTCTGACCTGATCGCAGCAGCCGCAGCCGGCGTCCGAACGGTGTCGTGGTGGCGCGGCGGCGTACGGCTTACCGGTGGGGGGGCAGAATCGACTTCGGCCGGCTCAGTTTCGGGCGCTGTGGGCGGAATATTCGCATACAGGGGCGCCGACTCCGGCGAATCCGGATGCTTCTGCGGTTGGGGGCGTACCTCAAAGAAGACCTGCACTGAACGACCGGTCAACTGGTTAAGAATGTCTTTGATCTTCTTGCGCAGACGGTTCTGCAGCCAGTCTCGAGCCCAGGCATGGGGCGCGCCGACGACGAATTCGCCTTCTGCGTAACCAATGATCGAAGTGTCGCGTACCCAGGTTTCAAAGGTGGTTGCAGGCATCTGCAGCGCGAGTTCGTGCAGCGTTTTCTGCCAGATATCCTTGGGATCCAGAGCGTCATCAGCCGCCTGGGGCTGACTATCAACGGAGGCAGCTTCCGCCCGTGTTTCGGATTGCTCTGCCGTCTCCTGATCTCCCGGTGATGTTTCCTTCGACCGGGACGAAGCCGAAGAATTCTGGCCGCGCTCGTACAGTGGATTGCCGCTGCGACGTGATGGGGATACGGATTGCCAGTCTGTATTCAAGACAACTCCTTTTCACTTTCCTGTTCTGCAATCAAGACGAAGCGCAAGGGATTTTTGTTCGCGCAGACTCAGAAAAACAGGCGAAAGGGAGGGCGAGGGATAGACGAAACGACAAGCAATTCAGTCTGGCTGCCGGTGGGGGCAGTCGCAAGACAGACACCAACCTGTCCGGCTGGCTCCCGGACCGCTGGAGTCTGCATCGATCAAACGCTTGCAATGCCTCTTCGCTACACTTATATGAATAAGTAGTGTATCAAATCCGGCAGTGGCAGACAATCGCAATGAGGATGAAAGGCTTGTCCAATCTGCCCGTGAAACATTCAGTTGGCGCTTGCCTGTTACTATATATAGCGCCAGACAGGAAGATTGTTCAATATAGGCGAATTTCTGCGACACAGACGGGTTCAATACGTTTTGAAATTACGCGGCGAGTAGAGAAACCAGATTCGGTTTGTAGACGAACAGTAGAGTTATCCGCAACATTGCAGAAGTTATCCCGAATTGCCGAAAGTTATCCCCATGATTTTCCCCAGTTCTCAGGCTTCGGCGGTATAGGATATGGCCCAGTATTTCAATTTCCGGGTTGAGTCGGCGGAAGGATATTGGGGCCGCGCAGGTTTTCTGCGCAAATGGTGGCGCATTTACGCCGACGACTCGCGCTGGGCGCCCCCGGCGTGGCACCGGCTGCGGCAGGCGGTGGTGTCGAAGCAGTTCGCCCACCTGGAACGCAGCCGACCCCAATATGTGGTGGTTGAAGCTCTCCCGCGGCGCCAACAGGCGAATGTCAGCAATCAATCGTTCCCGAACATCAACCAAGGCTTAATGATAGAGGAACCGGTTGCGGCCGCGGTTGTTTTGATCGACCCGCGCCGCAAAGACAGCACGGCGCATCTGGCTATGCTGCACGCAGCCAACAACCGCGAGAGCCTGGAGCGTCTTTTGCACGCGGTGCAGGAACAGGTCGGGCATGAGGGGATTCGCCGGCTGATTCTGCCGGTTGGGCTGTCTCCCTACCTGGGCACCGGTGTGCTACAGAATCACTTCCACCGCGAGCCGCCATTGCACGCGCCCTATGCCCCGCCCTATGTGCCAGAACTGTTTTCGACGGTCTGCCGGCCGTTGGGGCGCAGTCTGCTCTACACGATGAAAGCGGGCGCATACAAGAATGGGCCGGCGGCGGGCCCGGCGGCTATACATTCCCTGGACCCGAACCGGCTGGCAGACGACCTGCTGCCGCTTTTTGTCCAGTCGGTGCCGGCATGGGCAGATTTTCCACTTCCTGATAGGGAGGAGGCACAGTTTTTGCTCTGGTGGATCCTGCGCCGTCCAGTACTGGCATGGATAGCGAAGGTCGATGGCAAGGCGGTAGGCTTTCTTCTGGCGCAACCGGACGGCAGCGGCCCGCTGCGTCGCACCCGCGGCGGACGCTCGCTGCTGGGACGGCTGCTGTTACAGTGCCTGGAACTGCGGCAGCCGCGTTCGGTGCGCATGCTTTTTATGGGGATGGATCCCGACTACCGGCGGCGGGGTATAGGCAGGCAGTTGTGGCAGCAGATGCTGTCGGCGGGCCCCGCTAACGGCTGGGAGACGGTGACGGCAGGGCCGCTGCCCTCAACGGCACGGGCCGGGTCGGGTTTCCTGAAAGCGGTGGGACTTTCGAGCCGGGAAACATATCTGCTGCACCGCTATGAATTTGACTGAGCCTCTGCTACCATTTCGGCGCGGCAGCCGGACCGCCGAAGCGTTGCCGTGCGACGTTTACTCGTAGGCGACTTCGTATGACAGCGGCACGATACTGATCCACGACTTGCCCGCCTTGAGGGGAATCTCGACGCCGTCGGCCGCGAAGAAACGGGGCAGCTCCCCACTCCTTTCGTTGCGCCAGGTCCCTTCATAGGCGAGACCGTCGCGGAAGATGATGGCCCTGCCGGCGCCGAAGGGATTGATGAGAAGGCTCAGGTTGCCGTAGGCGTCTTCGATTATATTCACGGGGGCGTGGGGCATGTACTGAACGATAACGTTTTCGACCGCGATCTGCCGGCCGCTGGTGCTGTCCCGATGTGCAGCGCCCCCCAGGGAGCGCAGATAGCGCCCGCTGCCGGCGTCGTAGCGATAGGCTACCTGGCTCGCGGTGACGGAAGGATAGGGGATCCGGATCGAACCGGCAGATGCGCCGCCGGGAGCCGGGCCGCCAAAGGTAAATCCCTGGATGGAGGGGGCCCGCTCAACGGCCCAATCCGCGAGCCAGAGGCGAAGCATCTCGTTGCTGGTGCGCAGACGGGTGCGATAGTCGTTGCCAACGGAGCGGGCGTAACGGGTACTCTCCGGATCGTCCAGATCCAGGTCCAGGTAGGGGAAAAGCTGATTGTTGTTCTTGAGCTGATAGCGGACACCGTCACTGGCCCCGGAGCAAAACACGCCCGCGTCATAGAGCGCGCCCAGAAAGTAGTTGAATAGGCGAGCGCTGCGCACAGGCCCGATCTCCTCGCTGTCGGCGCCGTAGTAGACCGCGCTGAACCGTGTCAGACTGAGCCCTTCCATCAGAAATTCATACATCACATCGGCCTGGCCGATGCCGAACTGCGGACGGGCGGCGATGTCGTTGTTGATGCAGACAATGACCGGACGCAACCCAAAGCGTGCGGGATCCAAGGGCTGGCCCGTGAGGGGATTGGTACTGCCGGGTGAGCCAAATCCGCCCGGGGCGGGCAGGCTGAGATCGACCTCGTCGAGATTGGGCGCGTCGATCGTGGCGGTCGGCGTGGGCGTCGGCGGGGCCTGGGCGACCGGCAGGCTCGAAGCCGGCAGGTTGCTCTGGGCAAAGTCGGCGCTGATCCAGCTTTCTCGATTTTCTCCGGCCGGGCAGCAGATCTTCAGCCAGCCGCCGGCCTCGTTGCGGCCTGAGATGCGAAAGCGCTGCCCCGCCAAGACCTGACCGACGATGCCGTAAACGGTACCCGGACCGGCGCGCAGGTTCAGCGTCTCGGTGAGTACGACGGCCTCGGGGTAGGCCGGTGTGGGCGTGTTCGTCGGTGCGGGAATGGGTGTATGGGTTGGCGTGGACTGGGGCGCGGGCGTAAAGGTGGCGACCACCTGCAGCGTTTGGGCGGCGACGGGCTCGGTGGCGACCGCTTCGACCACGACATTGGGGCCACCGCCGGGATTCCACCCCAGCAGGGAGGCGATAGACAGAGATTGGCCAAACAGGAGCAGGCTGCCGATGTAAGCGATTACTGCGATGATTGCCAGTGCGGCCGCAGCGATGGCAAGCCGCAGCCAGTTCCCCGACAGTGGTGGACGAGGATCTTGAGCCATAACAGTTTTCCTCTGCGGATTTCCTCAGGCGCGCCGCGCGCCCTTCTGCGAATAAATCATATCGGCTGTATGAGGCTGCGTCAATTCGCGAGTATACGGGGGTCCATCCCAAAATGGGAGTGAACAGCCGCATACCTCTGGAGGCAACCATGCCACGATCAGTTCCCATTCCAGTTTCCGCCAGAATAAGCGCCTTCTCTGACCACTGTCTACTGCTTTTCTGGGCGGTCGGCCGCAAGCGGCCTCCCTTGTGCGGGGGCTCCGCCCCCGCAACGCCCCCTCTCCTACAACATGCCTCGTCGACCGGGTGGCGACATTGGTGACGGGTGCCTAATCGAAAGTGTCCAGCCAGACCACGTCCCGCCAGTCCCCCGCAGACAACACTGCGGCACTCTCTCCTCGCCCGCGTGCCTGCCCTGCGTTTCTCCAAGAGCGCCTAAACGATTCCCGCCACCGCTGGCATGGATTCCCCGCCGGGCTGTTCCCGCTCCAAAACTGGGATGCACCCGTCTACGGGGGAAACTGCAGTGAGCGTCGGTTCGTGGATGGTTGGAAGAGGCGGCATAGGAACGGTAACTCAATTTCAGCGAGAAAGTCCGCAAAAGGGACAGAAAGGAGGATGGTTCCAGACCAGTTGCCGCCTGGTGTGGTAGAAGATATAATGACAACGGGGACGCTGTCACGCACTGGCGTGACCTGCCGACAGGAGCCTATCGATGGAAGGCCTACTCACAAACATTCCGGTTTATATCGTCGCCGCACTGCTGCTGGTCTGGCTTTTGCGGGCTTCATTGCGCATTGTCAAGGAGTACGAGCGGGGGGTTATTTTCCGATTGGGTCGGGTGACGGGCGCCAAAGGGCCCGGCCTGTTCTGGTTGATCCCGTTTATCGATCAGATGCGGCCGGTCGATCTGCGGGTCGTCACGTTGGATGTGCCGACACAGGAGGCCATTACCAAGGACAATGTGACTGTCAAAGTCAATGCCGTCTGCTATTTTCGGGTGTTGTCCCCCGAGGATGCTGTCATCAACGTGGCCAACTATTTGCTGGCGACCCAGCAGATAGCCCAGACGACGCTGCGCTCTGTTCTGGGGCAGAGTGAGTTGGATGAACTGCTGTCGGAGCGGGACCAGATCAACCAACAGCTTCAGCAGATCATCGACGAGCAGACCGAGCCTTGGGGCGTTAAGGTCAGTGTCGTCGAGGTGAAAGATGTGGAACTGCCGCAGTCGATGCAGCGGGCAATGGCCCGTCAGGCCGAGGCGGAGCGGGAAAAGCGCGCCAAGATCATCCACGCAGAGGGTGAACTGCAGGCTTCTCAGACGCTGGCCGGGGCGGCAGAGGTCATGTCCAGTCAGGCCGGCGCGCTGCAGCTGCGCTACCTGCAGACGCTGACGGAGATCAGCGCCGAACACAACAGCACGCTTGTCTTCCCATTGCCGATTGAATTGATGGAGGCCCTGATGAGCAGGGGCGGGAATGGCAGATGAGCCTGGCGCAGACTCGGGATGCCTGTCAACCGACCGACCTGACCGTTGACACGTCGGCGGGAGAGTTTACCGTCGAGTGGGCGGATGGGCATAGCAGCGTGTACCGCCTGGCGTGGATGCGAAGCGTCTGTCCGTGCGCATCCTGCCGGGAGGACAGGCGTCAGGCCGAGGCGGACCCACTGCGGTTGGCCGTGGGCCCGCCGCCCGATCCGAAGGTCGACGGCGCAGAGCTGGTGGGCAACTACGCAATCCGCTTTACTTGGGCCGATGGCCACGGTAATGGCATCTACGGCTTCTCCTCTTTGCGGGCATCGTGTCCATGCCCGGCCTGCAACCAGGGCGAGCCGGGCGACTTGCTCGGCAGTTGAGCGGCGTTGTCGAAATGACAGAGTGCCGCTTGGCCGGCCGTACCGACACGGGGCGACCCCCCGCAGAGTAGCATGGCTAGCGCCAAACAGCATGGGAATAAGCCGAAGATGAGAGGCATACAGATGGGTAGTTCACTGAAGATAGCGCGCATTTGGGGGATCGAGATCCAGGCCCACTGGTCCTTTGTCCTGATTCTCGTTTACGGTGCGTATCTTTTCAGCCGCAACACCAGAGATGTGCTGACCGGCGCAATATACGGTGTCGTCGTTATCCTGCTGCTCTTTGTCTGTGTGGTTTTGCATGAGTTCGGCCACGCGATAACGGCGAAGTATTTCGGCGTGAATGTGCCGTATATCACACTGCTGCCTATCGGCGGGGTGGCCCAGTTGGAGCGCATGCCCCGTAAGCCAATGCAGGAGTTTCTGATCGCGATCGCCGGGCCGGCGGTCAACTTCTTGCTGGCCGCATTGCTGCTGCCGGTGGCGCTGCTGGTTGTGTCGATGAATATGCGCACGGGCACGATGGGGGCGTTGATTTGGTCGCTGATGCGCGCCGCGCAGTCGATGAGCCTGGGCGGTCTGTTGCTTACGCTGGCAGGGACGAATCTCGTGCTGGGCATTTTCAATCTGTTGCCGGCGTTTCCGATGGATGGCGGACGCATTCTGCGCGCTCTGCTGGCGTTGCGGCTGCGGTATATACCGGCGACGCGCATCGCCGTTCTGATTGGGCGGGGCATGGCGATACTGTTCGCGATCTGGGGCATTTTTGGCGGCGGGATCTTTCTGCTGCTGGTGGCGTTTTTTGTCTATGTGGGCGGCCGCGGCGAGTTGGAGGCGGTGCAGAGCCGCTACGTTCTGAAGGATTTCAACGCCCGCCAGGCGGTGAACAAGGACGCGCTTGTGCTGTATACAAGTGAACCGATCAGCCGGGCGGTCGACTACATTATGACGACCTACCAGGGAGATTTTCCAGTGCACGATCTGGGCAATAATCTGGTCGGGGTGCTCACGCGTCCGCGCCTCGTGGCAACGCTGCGCGGGCAGGGGCAGGATGGGCGCGTCGTCGATGTGATGATCCCCCGTTCGCGGGTGCCCGTCACCTCCGGTGATACGACTCTGGCTGACGTATGGGAGCAGATGCTGGAACGGGGGAGCCGGGTCATTATCGTCCAGGATGGGGACCAGTTTCTGGGGCTGATTACGCTGGACGACATCAGTGAACTGATTCAGGTGATGGGCGCGGCCAAGGAACGAGAGGATACAATCTCAAGAGGACCCGGCAGCCCGACGGCGGCCTCCGCGCCCGAAGCCCGGTCCACTCTCGACATAAATTGAGGAGGTGCTTGCGATGGTGGCGCATGCGATCAAACTGGCACCATCGATTCTTACCGCTGATTTCGGTCGTCTGGAGGAGCAGATCCAGGCGGCAGAAGAGGGTGGCGCCGACCTGCTGCATCTGGATGTCATGGATGGGAGATTTGTGCCCAATATCACCTTCGGACCGCTGGTTGTGGAGACGGCCAACCGGGTCACGCAGCTGCCCCTCGACGTTCACCTGATGATCGAAGAGCCGGAGCGGCATTTGGATGCGTTCGCCCAGGCCGGCGCCAATATCATCACCATCCACCTGGAAGCGTGTGTTCATCTTCATCGAGCCGTTCAGCAGATCGTCGATCTGGGATGCCAGGTTGGCGTGGCTGTGAATCCCTCCACCCCGATCGAGAGTGTGCGCGAGATCGCGCCCTTTGTCGACCAGGTGCTGGTCATGAGTGTCAATCCCGGCTTCGGCGGCCAGCGTTTCATCCAGACCATGACCAGCAAACTCCGGCGCACGCGCAAGCTGTTGGATGAGTACAACCCCACCTGTGATCTGGAAGTGGACGGCGGCATTGGTGCCGGCAATATCCGGGACGTGCTGCGCAACGGCGCCAATGTAATCGTTGTCGGCAGCGCCGTCTTCAACACGGACAAGAGTGTTGGTGAAAACCTGACCGCGCTGCGGGATGCTTGCAGCGCTTCCTCCGCCTGAGGCCGCGGGCGAAACAGATCCGGATCACAGTTCGCAAGCCGCACTGACGTTCCTCTGTGTCCCCCTGGAGGCACGCGATGCGTCCGTCCCTACAGCTATATGTGCGTCTGCTGACCCGCTATCTGCGCCCGCAGCTGGGGCAGACGCTGCTGCTTCTGTTCGTCCTCTGCATCAATATCCTCTTGCAACTGACCAACCCTCTGATCATGCGTCGTTTTCTGGATTCGGCGATGGCCGGGGGTTCGATGGAACTCCTTACGCGCCTGGCACTGCTGTTCATCGGCATTGCTGCCGTTCAACAGGTCGCGGCGGTCAGCAGCACAGTCCTGGCGGAAAATGTGGGCTGGCGGGCGACCAACGCGCTGCGACGCGACCTGGCCCGGCACTGTCTGCACCTGGATCTCACGTTTCACCAGCAGCGTACGCCGGGCGAAATGATCGAGCGCATTGACGGCGACATTGACGCGCTGACACGATTTTTCGCGCAACTGGTGGTACAGCTTTTCGGCAACGGCCTACTGCTGATCGGTGTGATGGTGGTTCTGCTGCGCGAAGACATGCGGGTTGGCGCAGCGATCGGGGTCTTTGTCGTCGTCACGCTTCTGGTGTTGGGTCGGCTGCGCAACCTGGCCGTGCCCCACTGGCAACGCTCGCGCGAGGCGAGCGCCCGCTTCTTCGGATTCGTCGAGGAGCGCCTGGCCGGCACCGAGGACATCCGCGCAAGCAATGCGCGCGTGTTCACGCTCTTCCGTTTCTATCAGCTCCTGCGCACATTGTGGCAGACGACGATACGGGCGGAGTTGCTGGGTTTTTCGATGATCAACATCGCCTGGTTTCTCTTTTCGGTCGGGGCTGCCATTGCCTTTGTCGTCGGCGCGTCTCTTTATTTCAGCGGCGCGCTCACGATCGGCACAGTCTATCTCATCTTTCACTATACAAATCTGATCTCGCAGCCAATTGAACGGATCGCGCGGGAATTTGAGCAGTTTCAACGCGCCGGGGCGGGCATCGCCCGCATTCAGGAACTGTTCGCGACGGAAAGCCGTCTGGCCGAGACGCCCGCGAACGCTATGGAGGCAACCCCGCTGCCAGAGAGCGGTGACGCGGGGCAGACAGGCGCCCTGGCTGTGGAGTTCGAGCAGGTACGTTTTGCCTACCCGATGGATGCGCCGCCGGAGGAAGCAACTTCCAGAAACGGTAAGTTCACGCTGGACGGGTTCCAGCTGCGGCTGGAGCCAAACGAGGTGTTGGGACTGCTGGGGCGCACGGGCAGCGGCAAGACGACGCTGGCGCGGCTGTTGCTGCGTCTTTATGACGTGGACAGCGGCCGTGTGCTGGTGGCTGGGAGGGATGTACGCCAGTGGCCTCTGCAGCAGCTGCGCGCGCAGGTGGCTATGGTCACCCAGAACGTACAGCTATTTCAGGCCTCAGTTCGGGACAACCTGACCTTCTTTGACAGGAGCGTGCCGGATGCGCGCATTTGGGAAGCCATCGAAACATTGGGGCTGACAGAGTGGTATGCCTCTCTGGGGGAGGGCCTGGACGCGCCGCTGCAGATCGGCAGCGGCGGGCTGTCTGCGGGGGAGTCGCAACTCGTGGCCTTTACGCGTATATTCTTAAGGGATCCTGGAGTCATCGTACTGGACGAAGCTTCTTCCCTGCTAGACCCGGCAACCGAGGCCTTCCTGGAAAGGGCGGTGGCGCGTCTGCTCAGCAACCGGACGGGCATTCTGATCGCGCACCGGCTCTCCACGGTGCAGCGGGCCGACAGAATCCTGATCCTGAAGAACGGCGAGATCCGAGAGCAAGGGGACCGCGGCGCGTTGGCATCGGATCCTACCTCCCATTACTATCGTCTTTTGCAATTGGGTATAGAGGAAATGGGTGCAGAGGAGTTGGTTGGATGACGCAGATCTCCGAGCGTCCGCCGATTTCGGTTGTCAGCGCCTGGTGGGGCCTGATTCGCTGTTTTCCCGGCCTGTATGCCCTGACAACGGCCCTGCGGATATTTATCTTTGTCGGGGTTTTCCAGGCAAACGGGCTGATTATTCGCTATTACTTTGATTCGCTGACGGGCTCGGCTCCGCTGGCCTGGGGGCCGAACGCCTGGGCTGCGGTAGTACTGGCCGTCGCGCTTCTACGCAACGGGCTGATATTCACCGATATGTACGTCTTCTTTCGGTGGACATTCAGCACCGCGGCCACGATGCGCAAGAATCTCTTGGAGCATATTCTCAGCATGCCTGGCGCGCGCTCGTTGCCCAGCTCTACCAGCGAGGCGATCAGCCGCTTCCGCGAGGATGCGGACGAGGTGGGCAACTTCACAGTGTGGGCGCTCTTTTTGCTGGCGACGGGCGGCTTTGGTGTGGTCGCTCTGTTCACCATGGCGCGCATCAATCTGCGCGTCACGGTCTTCGCCTTCCTGCCGCTGCTGATTGTGGTAGCGGTGGCCAATCTGGCGAGAGTCAGAGTCCAGCAATACCGTGAGGCCAACCGGTTCGCGGCCGGCAATGTGGCCGGTTTTATCGGTGAGATGTTTGAGCACGTGCAGGCGGTGCAGGTAGCCAATGCGGAAGAGAGTATGCTTGGGCACTTTGAAGAGTTGAACGAAAGTCGCCGCAAGAACGCCCTGCGCGATCGTCTCTTCAACGAGGTCCTCAACTCGACCTTTCACAATGTTGTCAACATCGGTATGGGGCTGATCCTGCTGCTGGTCGGCTCGGCGCTGCGGGATGGCTCGTTCACGATCGGCGATTTCTCCCTGTTTGCCTACTACCTGACTTTCGTCACCAACATGATCTCCACAATCGGGACATTTTTCGCGCGCTGGAAACAGGCAGGGGTCTCGATCGGGCGCATGGAGCGGCTGTTGCAGGGAGCGCAACCCTCTGCCTTGGTGCGTAAAACGCCTATCTATCTGAGCGGGGCCTTTCCTTCCACGCAGGACGTTTCACCCGTCCAGGCCAAACCGCTGCATACTCTCTCGGTCTCCGGCCTGACCTATCGTTTTCCCGGTTCAGAGAAGGGCATCGTCAGTGTCGATCTGCGTTTGGAACGGGGCAGTTTTACGGTCGTAACGGGCCGGATCGGCGCGGGCAAATCGACGCTGCTGCGGGTCCTGCTGGGACTGCTACCGGCCGAAACGGGCGAAATACAGTGGAACGGACGGCGAATCGACGAACCGGCAACTTTCTTTGTGCCGCCGGTAAGCGCGTACATATCGCAGACCCCAAGCCTGTTCAGCGAGTCGTTGCGGGAGAATATCCTGCTCGGCCTGGAAGCGGATGATGCGGAGGTGGCACAGGCAGTGCGGGCTGCGGCGCTGGATACCGATCTCGAGCAGCTTGAGAACGGACTGGAGACGGTGGTAGGGCCGCGAGGCGTGAAGCTGTCCGGCGGCCAGAGACAGCGGGCCGCGGCGGCGCGCATGTTCATCCGTCAGACGGAGTTGCTGGTGTGCGACGACTTGTCCAGCGCGCTGGACGTGGAGACTGAGCAGCAGTTGTGGGAGCGGCTCTTCGCGCGCCAGGATGCCACCTATCTGGTTGTTTCCCATCGACGGCGTCTGCTACAGCGGGCGGACCAGATCGTTGTGCTCAAGTCGGGCCGCGTGGAGGATGCCGGCCGGTTGGAACCGTTGCTGGAACGCTGCGCGGAGATGCGCAGCCTGTGGGAGGGTCGCGGCTCGGACGGGGCGGAATAGGAGCTAGCCTGTGCCGAGAAGCAGGGCCATCTGATAGACGAACGGCAGCACGAACATGATGCTGTCGAGCCGGTCGAGGAACCCACCGTGGCCGGGTAGGAAGACACCGCTGTCCTTGACGCCGATCTGCCGTTTGAGCATGCTGATGGCCAGGTCCCCGAAAAGGGCAAGGATTCCGCCCACCAGCCCTATGAACGCGCCAAGCCAGACCGCGAGTTCGAGCGGTGACCAGAAGGCGACGGCGGCACCGGTAAGTGTCGCCGCAATCCAGCCGCCGACCGTCCCTTCCCAACTCTTCTTAGGGCTGAGCGCGGGCAGAATGCGGTTGCGGCCCATCGTGACGCCGACAAAGTAGGCAGCGCTGTCGTTGACCATCGTGATGCCAAGCCCGAGCAGCATCCAGTAGAGACCGTTTGGAAGGAGACGCAGGGCCAGGGCCTGCCCCATCATGAGGCCGATGTAGCTGGCGCCGGCAACGGTGAGCGCCCAGTTGCGAAATGGCTTGTGGCCCAGCTCTTGGGCCGCTGTCTCGGATTCGGGTTGAAGCGGGTCGCTTGCGCCCGGGCTGTCGGGGCGGCTGCTGCCCTCGTGTGGGGGGGAGCCCTGTTGAGACAGCAGGATGCGGATGAAAACGATGATGAATCCGAATGTGAGGACAAGCTGCGGCTCGATAGGGACGAGCGACCAAAAGGAGAACATCAACGCCAGCGTCCAGGCAAAGCCGTACCAGCGGGCCGGCCTGTAGCCGCTCCTCTCGATCAGGACATAGTATTCATATGCCCCTAGCGATGTGAAGAAGGTGAGCAGAAGGACCCACCACAGACCGCCGTACCAGAGCGCAAGCAGGACCGGAACCAGCGCAATCAGGCCGGCGATGACTCGTCGTTTCACCGTTATCGATGTCCGATTACAGGACTTCAGTGCTCAGGGGGGAGAAGAGGATTGGGACGCTCTGCAGGGCGGAAGAGTCTATTCCGCATCGGGCACGCCGCCGAAACGGCGGTCGCGACGATTGAACTCGAGCAGCGCTTTGTATAACTCCGCCTTGTCGAAAGTCGGCCAGTATGTCGGGGTTGAATAGTACTCGGCATAGACTGACTGCCAGATGAGGAAATTGCTCATCCGCCAATCTCCGCCGGTGCGGATTATCAGATCCGGATCCGGCAGGCCGTTTGTATACAGGTAGCGGCTGAAGGTCTCTTCGCTCAGAGAATCGGGGTCGATTCCATCTCTGATAATGCGGCGGGTCGCATCCAGGATCTCCCCGCGCCCGCCGTAGTTGAAGGCCACATTCAGGATAATTCTGTCGTTGTGCTTGGTGTAATCGAGTGCGTGCAGAATCTGTTTCTGCAGTTCTTCGCTGATGCCGTCCAGGCGTCCGCTATGTCGGATCTGCACACCGTTTTCGTGGAGTTCCTGCAGCCGGTTGCGCAACGTGAATCCCAGCAGACGCATGAGCCCCGACACCTCTTCGATGGGGCGGGACCAGTTCTCGGTAGAAAAGGCATAGATGGTCAGGACTTTGATGCCGAATTCGACAGAGGCCTCAAGGACCGGTTGAATATTATCGACACCGGCGCGATGTCCGATATATCGAATCAGACCTCTTTCCGTGGCCCAGCGGCCATTACCGTCCATGATAATCCCTACATGGTAGGGAACCTTGGCGAGTGGGGGGAAAGCGTCTGAGATCAGGTTATCCGGGCTCTGCCGAACTGCATCGGGACTGCTCAATGGAACACTGACTCCTTGTCGGTCAGATGGTCATGATTTCAGTTTCTTTGTCGCGTGCAATTTCGTCCACGCTGGCCACGAAGTCATTGGTGACTTCTTGGGCCTGGTCCTGGCCGTCACGCAGATCATCCTCGGTGATCAGGCTCTCGTCCTCAAAGGAGCGCATGTCTTTGATCGCGTCCCGCCTGATATTGCGAATTGCGACGCGGGCCTCCTCGGCGCGCCGGCCTACCTGTTTTGTCAGGTCACGGCGGCGCTCTTCGGTCAACGGCGGAATTGTCAGATGGATCTGCTTGCCATCGTTGCTGGGTGTCAGGCCAATGTCGGACATGGCGATGGCACGCTCGATCGCCCCGATGTCGGTTGGCGTATAGGGGCGAATCTGGAGAGTTTGTGCCTCCGGAACAGAGATTGATGCGATCTGCATCAGTGGGGTGGGGACGCCGTGATAGTCGACGCTGAGGCGCTCAACAAGCGCTGGGCTGGCCCGACCTGTGCGGATTGCCATCAGGTCTGACTGTAAACTGTTGATCGCCTTGTTCATGCGATCGCGTGTTTCATCCAAAATGTCTTCAATCACAACGGCACTCCTTCCACGTCAGCGGCGCGAGGGGCTTGTTCGCAGTCCTGAGGCCAATTGGGCACTTCCGGTTGGCATTGGCGACATGGCCCATTTTGCCAGGGGGGTGGGTCGTCGGCTGAAACTGAACTCGCGGGCTATCGCCGGAAATTCAAGATACGAAGGAACGGCTCAATCGGAATTTCTGGATAGAGTACTTTCACTTCACTCAGTTCTTTAGTTATCTTGATATTTTAGCAGAGGTGCAGAACAAACGAAAAACGATGTATGTTACCCCGTGGGCGCCAACGTTGTCAGGCTGGGGCCTAGCCGGAGAAGACGGTGCCGACAGGCTCACCCTTGACGACCTTTACGAGAGCATCTTCGGTCCAGACGTTGACCACCGAGATGGGCAGGTTGTTGTCCATGCACATGGCGATCGCGGTACTGTCCATTACGCCAATACGCATGTTGAGGGCGTCGATATAGGAGAGCTGTTTGAAGCGGCGGGCATCACTGTTTTGCTTCGGGTCTTTGTCATAGACTGCGTCCACCTTTGTAGCTTTGATCAGGATTTCGGCGTCGATCTCCATAGCACGCAGGCTGGCAGCCGTATCGGTGGTGAAGTAGGGGTTACCGGTGCCGGCGCCGAAGATGACAACGCGGCCCTTTTCCAGATGGCGAATGGCCCGGCGCTGAATGTAAGGTTCGGCCACGGCCCGTATTTCGATGCCTGTCATGACACGGGTGGGCAGAGCGGCGCGCTCGAGGGCGTCCTGCAGCGCGAGCGCGTTCATCACCGTCGCCAGCATGCCGATGTGGTCGGCGGTCACCCGCTCCATGCCATGATCGAGGCCGTCCTCCTTACCCCGCCACATGTTGCCGCCGCCGATAACCAGGGCCACCTCTGCACCCAGGTTGACGATCGCCAGGATCTTCTGGGCTGCTTCTTCAGCCCGTCTGGGGTCGATGCCGAAACCGCCCTCGCCGGCTAGCGCCTCGCCTCCCATTTTGAGTAGAACCCGGCGGTATTTGAGACCATCCATTACAGCAACTCCTGTGATTGGGCGCCTCCTCCTGGCGGGGCGCCGGCGATGACGCAAAAAAGCCCAGCCAAAAGAAGGCTGGGCTGGACTCACAAGGCGGTTAGCCGATCTGCAGGCGGCTAAAACGACGAATCTGGATATTTTCGCCAAGGCTGGCGATGTTTTCGACGAGAACGTCCTTGACGTTTTTGTCAGAGTCCTTGAAGTACTCCTGCTCCATCAGGCAGACATCGCCGTACCACTTTTCCAGCTTGCCTTGAGCGATGCGCTCAAGGATATTTTCGGGCTTGCCGGTTCCCTGCGCCTGGGCTTTGTAGATGGCTATTTCCCTTTCCATAACATCAGCAGGGACCTCTTCCCGGGCCACGTATTCGGGATTGGACGCCACGATGTGCATCGCGAGATCTCGTGCCAGTTCCTGGAACTGCTCGGTGCGGGCTACGAAATCGGTCTCGCAGTTGAGTTCGACCATCGCGGCGACCTTGCTGCCGTGGTGAACATAGGTACCGATGATACCTTCATGGGCGTCACGGTCGGCCTTCTTGGCCGCGGCAGCCAGCCCTTTTTCGCGCAGATATTCCACGGCTTTGTCAAAATCGCCGTTATTTTCGTTCAGCGCTGTCTTGCAGTCGAGAATGCCGGCCCCCGTCGCGCCTCGCAACTCTTTCACCATCTGTGCTGTGATCGCAGCCATACTCCTCCTCCTGATTGCCTTGCTGCTTTTTTGCCTTGCTGCACAGTCAATCACGCATCAACGCGTGCCTGCTCTATCCGCGTAATCGTCCGCACTGCGCAAATGTTTCGCCTTCGCAGCCGTGCGGACGATTACGTCTGATTGTCCGATTCCGGCGCGCAGTGTTCTCTGCGGCGCCTTTTCGACATGACATTGCTGCTGATCTACGCTGTGCGCTGCGGCCGGTGTACGAAACAGGCCAGCGCACAGCAGCGGCGGCTCTACCCTTCTTCACCGACCGGCTGAGTTTCCGCCGGCTCGGGCTCCGCCTGTTCAGGGGGCGCTTCATCGCCCGCCTGCATAGGTTCTGACTCAGCGACAGCCGCTGTATTCTCTGCCTCGGAGACGTCAGCGGTCTGTGCTGCGGGTTCGCTCCCTTCGTCCTCGTCTTCCATGCCTTGCAATTTGGCCAGTGTGCTCGGCCCGAGGTACTGCTCCAATTCCGCCAGTTCGTCGTCAGAAACCTGTCCGGTCTCTACCATTTCCACTTCACGGAAGCGGCGTCCCTCTTCAACTGCGTCGGCGATAATCCGTGTAATCAGTTTAACGGCTCGGATCGCATCATCATTGCCAGGTATGACATATGTGATCTCATCCGGGTCGGAGTTGGTATCCGCCACTGCGATCAGGGGGATGCCAATCTTGTTTGATTCCTTGACGGCCAGCTCTTCCCGTTGCGTATCGATCACGAAGATCAGATTGGGCATTTCGGTGAGCGTCTTGATCCCGCCGATACGACGGTTCAGTTTGGCGAGTTCACGATCGATGACCAGTTGCTCGATCTTGGGAAGCGACTGGAATTCGCCATTGGACTTACGTCGTTCCTGGCGGTTCAGATAGTCGATTCGCTGTTTGATCGTGGCCCAATTTGTCAGCGTGCCCCCCAGCCAGCGATTGTGGATGTAGGGCATACCGCAACGGGTCGCCTCCAGTTCGACGGTGCCCTGTGCCTGTCTCTTCGTGCCGACAAACAGGATTGTGCCGCCATCGGCGACCAGACGACGCACCATTTCATAGTATTCATTGATGCGTGTCATCGTCTGGTGCAGATCGATGATATGGATCCCACTGCGCTCCGTAAAGATATACGGACGCATTTTCGGGTTCCAGCGCCGGGTCCTGTGCCCGAAGTGTACGCCGGCCTCCAGCAGCTCTTTCATGGTTACGACTGATGCCACAAGAACCTCCAGGGTTTCGCTTCCGCCCTGTTCACGCTGGGAATGACCGCGTCTTGGCGGCACCCCATTCCTCAGTCCCAGGACGTGTTGAATGGATAGTAACTCGATCTGTTCTGTCGATAGTGTGCAGCCATCACAGACCGACTGTGAATGTTAACATAGTTGGCGCTGAGTCCAAAAATAGCCCGCGGGAGATCGTTAACCGGTTCTGACACGGGTCAGGACTGTTCTGAGTCCTTGAAGTCGCGGAATCGATAGCCCAGACCCCGTTCGGTGAAGATGTAGCGCGGCTTCGATGGATCCATTTCGATCTTCTTACGGAGATAGGTGACATACAGACGTAACAGATGATTGTCGTTTACGTATTCGTGCCCCCATACTTTCGTCAACAGCACCTCATGGGGGACCACCCATCCTGCATTCTGGATGAGCTGGTGGAGGAGCCGATATTCGGTTGGGCGCAAACTCTGTCGCTCCCCATTGACAATCACATCACGCCGCTGCAGGTCCACCTGCAACCGGTCATCTATCTTGATGATCTGGTCCTCCGGCCGGGCACTGGTCACTTCAAAGCGACGCAGCACCGCACGTATGCGACTGGACAGCTCGCGCGGGCTGAACGGCTTTGTTATATAGTCATCCGCGCCCAGGTCCAGCCCTTTGATGCGGTCGCCCTCGTCGGAGCGCACAGTAAGCATAATGGCTGGAATGTCGCTTATTTCGCGCAGCCGTTTGAGTGTTTCGAAGCCGTCCAGACCCGGCATTTCAACGTCCAGAAGAACGAGATTGGGTTCATACTCGCGGATCTTTTCCAGCGCCTGGAAGCCGTCATTGGCTTCCAGCGTCTGATAGCCTTCCAGGTCCAAATTCATCTTCACGAACCGTACCATGCGCGGTTCGTCGTCTACGACCAAGATCTGTTTGGCGGGGCCTGTTTGCGACATTACGATATTCCTCGGAACTCTCAGCCCCTGCGCGCGGAAGGGGTGACACCATTCATGATAACATGAACCCTTTGCGCGCCGATAGTCCTTGCCATTGAAGGGTGCATCCCAAAATGGGGGCGGACATTTCTATACCACTGGAGACACCCAGGCCATGGTCAGTTCCCATCCCAGTTTCCGCCAGATTAAGCGCCGTCTCTGACTACTATATGCTGACTACTAACTACTGCAGTTCTGGGCGGTCGGGCCTATTCGGCCCTCCCTTGT
>WTGY01000159.1 GCA_011523365.1 Caldilineaceae bacterium | reverse complement strand
GGAGGCGGGTGGGGTCGGTTACGAGGGCGGCGAGGGCGCGGAGGTTCTGCTCGTCTTTGCCGTCGCCGTCTTCTTTCTTGGGGGTCTCGAGGAGCATGGGGACGCCGTCCCAGCGGAGGTCGTTGAGGATGTGGCGGAAGCCTTCTACGCCGACGAAGCCTTCGCCGATGTGCTCGTGGCGGTCTTTGCGGCTGCCGTGATCATTTGAGCTGTCGTTGAAGTGCCAGCAGCCGACGCTGTCGATGCCGACAGTCTCTTCGAGCTCGGTCATCATGGCCTCGTAGCCCTCGGCGGTGCGAAAGTCGTAGCCGGCGGCGAGGGCGTGGCAGGTGTCGAGACAGACGCCGACGCGCTCTTTGTCCTCGACCAGTTCGATGATGCGGGCCAGCTGGTCGAAGGTGTAGCCCAAGGTGGTGCCCTGCCCGGCCATGAGTTCGAGCAGGGTGATGACGCCGCTGCATTGGGGGAGCTGGGCGTGGATGCGGTTGAGGGCGTCGGCGATGCGCTGCATGCCGGCTTCTTCGCCGCTGCCGACGTGGGCGCCGGGATGGAGAACGACGTGGCGGATGTCGTAGGCGTGGGCGCGCTCCAATTCATCGGCAAAGGCGGCGACGCTCTTTTCCCACAGGTCGTCTTTGGGCGAGGCGAGGTTGATGAGATAGGAGGCGTGGCTGACGGCGTAGGCGACGCCCAAGGCGGGCATCTGCTCGTTCCAACGGGAGACGTCCTCTTCCTTGATCTGCGGACCTTTCCACTGGCGGTTGCTCTTCATAAAGACCTGGACGGCGTTGCTTTGTACGTCGGCGGCCGCGTCGAGCGCGTTGCTGACGCCGCCTGCGATCGACATGTGCGCGCCGAGTTTGAGTCCTGACATGAGATGCCTCCGGGAGGGGTACTTGGTAGCGGAATACTGGCTTTCAGCGGCGACGATGAGGCCCGGCGCCGATACGAAACTGAAAACCGGAAACAGATCTTTCGCTCTCATCTGGTTTCTGCTATTCTACCGGATGCGTTCATTTGCGGTCAAAATCAGTTTTTAGTTTCTAGTTTCTAGTTTTTAGTGCTCTCACAAGGGGCGCGATTACGATTGGCGTGGGCACTGTGCCGATGCGCGCACGTTGAGTGCGTGGCGCGTTGATGGGGCGCGAACTGCAGTGGTCAGTGGGCTGGGACGGCAGATAGGGGAGGAGACACGGTGGAGCCCGGGGTGAGGCTGTAATGCACTGGTTCGGATTGACTGTGGGTGCGCAGGTACTATTACGAGGGGAACAGCTGTGATACATGAATCGGTCTACGAACTGCGCCGGGATCTGAAGGGCGCGGTGGGCATTGACGACGGCAGGCGCGTGGAACTGCTGGATGGGGAGAGGGTGCGCGCGGATCTGATCGACACGCTGGTGCGGGATGCGGTCTTCGGGACGTTGCCGGTGAAGATGTTCAGCCGTTGGCTGATCTGGGAACTGGGCCAGGTGATGGGCGCGTGCCCGGCCAGCATTCACGAGTTTTACCTGGCGAGGGCGGATAACGCATGGACGAACCGGACCGTACCGGCGATGAACATGCGTTTTTACACGTACGAGGCGGGGCGGGCGGCGTACCGGGCGGCGCAGCGTACGCGGACGGGGGCGTTCATTTTTGAGATCGCGCGCAGCGAAATGGGTTACACGTTCCAGGAACCGGCGGAGTTTTCGGCTGTCCTGATCGCGGCGGCCATCAAGGAGGGATACCGGGGGCCGATCTTCATCCAGGGCGATCATTTTCAGGTGGACGGCAAGAAGTACAGGTCGGACCCGGACGGCGCGCTTAACGAGGTGAAGGCGCTGGCAAAGAAGGCGGTGGCGGCCGGTTACTGGAACATTGACATCGACACGAGCACACTGGTGACGCTGGAGCCGGCGTCGCTGGACGAGCAGCAGCGGGACAACTACCTGCGCTCGGCGATGCTGACCAAGTTCATCCGCGATCTGGAGCCTGAGGGCGTGACGATCAGCCTGGGCGGCGAGATCGGCGAAGTGGGGGAAAAGAACTCGACGGTGCCGGAGCTGGATGCGTATATCGACGGCTACAAGGCTGCGCTGGGCGAGCTGGGCGACTACGCGGGGTTGAGCAAGATCAGTGTGGCCACGGGCACGGCCCACGGGGGGATACTGCTGCCGGACGGTACGCAGGCCGATGTGGCGGTGGATTTCGATACGCTCGAGGACCTGGGCGAGCGCGCGCGGTTCCACGGCTCGGGCGGGGCGGTCCAGCATGGGGCGAGCACGCTGCCGGAAGAGCTGTTCAGCAAGTTTCCAGAGACGCAGACGATTGAGATCCACCTGGCTACGGGTTTTACGAACACTTTCCTGGACCATCCCAGTCTGCCCGAGTCGTTACGTCAGGAGATGTACGCGCATCTGGAGGCGCATCACGCGGACGAGCGCGGGGCGAATGATTCCGATCTCGTTTTTCATCTGAAGACGCGCAAGAAGGCGCTGGGGCCGTTCAAACCGGAGCTGTGGGCGCTGCCGCGTGAGCGGGTGGAGGCGATCTTTGCGGGTGTGGAAGAGCACTATGCCTTCTTCTATGAGAAGTTGAATGTCGTCGGCACGCGTGAACTGGTTGACGGGATCGTTACGCCTGTTGCCTACCACAGGCCGATGCCGGTCCTGGGGCGGGATGCGGGGGACGATCAGGGACTTGCCGATTGAGAAAGGCAGTAGTCAGTAGTCAGTAGTCAGTGGTCAGTTGTCAGTGGTTAGTGACCCGGCAACCGATCTGCGCCGCGAGTTACGAATCTCCTCCTCCCAGCCATAGGTATATGCTGCTTGCTCTTGATGTAGGTTCCTCAATTTGTACGGTGGCGTTGTTTGACCCGGGTAGGGACGCAGTGCTGGCTGAGAAGGTTTGGCGGTCGCGGCGGCGGCAGACGGAGGAGACGCTGCCGGCGGTGGCGGAGGTTCTGAAGGGGGCCGGCGCGGTGGTGGACGACGTCCGGATTTTGGCGGTTACGACGGGGCCGGGCAGCTTTACGGGCGTGCGGATTGGTATCAGCGTTGTGAAGGGGATTGCCCTGGGGCTATCGGAACCGCCCGAGTTGATCGGTCTGCCGGTGTTGAGCGTAGTTGCGGCGCGGTTTGTGCCGCTGGCGGGCCCGGGTGCGGATGTTTGGGCTGTTCTGCAGGCGGGGCGGGGGCGCTTCAACTGGGCCGCGGCGCCGGCTGATGATCCGCTGTGGCTGCCGGACGTTGATGAACACCGGGCGGGGCAGGCCGAGGCGCTGGTTGCGGCGCTGCGGGCGGTGGGGCGTCCTGTGTGGCTGGTGGGCGAGTTGAGCAGTGCCCTGCGGCAGGATTTGGAGGGGCTGGACCATGTCCGCTGCATCGATCCGGCCGCGGATTTCGATCTGCCGGGGGCGTACAAGAATGCCACCCGTCTCCAGAACGGCGCGGAAGCCGAGCGGGCCGGCTTGACAGAGACCCGGGGCGAGGGGTTGGCGCAACTGGCGATGCGCCACCTGTGCGCCGGTTCACCTGCATGCAGTGCGCAGCTGCAGCCTCTCTATTTACGTCCACCTCAGTAGGCAGAAACCAGTGAACAGGAGCCGGGCAGCAGGCAGCGCCCGGCGCCGTTGGTGTATGCCAGTGTCCGATGGCTAACTTTCTGAACTGGAAGAAGAAACAGCCCATTGCGCGCGATCGGGTTGGCCCGCGGACCTGCCCGCTGGTGATTGGGCCTCTGACGCTGACCGATCTGGAGAGTGTGATGGAGCTGGAGAAGGTCAGCTTTCCCAGCCCCTGGACGCTCGCCACCTACCACAGCGAACTGACGCGCAACAGCCGCAGCCGCTATCTGAAGGTTGGGCCGGCGCCAGGCCCGGGGGTTCGGGCGACGGGGGCTGCAGTGCCGGCGCTGATCGCGCAGGGGGGCTTCATGCTGTTCGGCGCGGAGATGCACATTGTTACGATTGCGGTGCAGCCGGACTGGCGCGGGCGGTCGATAGGGGAGTGGCTGCTGCTGGCGCTGCTGGCGCTGGGGCGTGAGGAGGGCGCGCATACGGCGACGCTGGAGGTGCGGGTCAGCAACGGGATTGCACTGCGTCTTTATCGGAGGGCCGGTTTCGAGGAGGTCGGGTATCGGCGGCGCTACTACCCGGACAGGGAGGACGCGCGCATCCTGGCGTTGGCGGAACTGCACAGGCAGCGTGTGTGGGAGC
>WTGY01000200.1 GCA_011523365.1 Caldilineaceae bacterium | reverse complement strand
GCCCATAACTGCAGTGGTCATTGGTTAGTGACCAGTGGTCGGAGAGAGCGCTTCCCCTGCACCAGTGTTGGGCGCGGAGAGGCTATGGCTTAGTCGTTGCAATAGAAGTAGCGCGGAACGTTCCTATAGGAGGCCGAACAGTTCGACTACGGCGTGTATTCCGAATAAAGGTGCAGTCGCTGACTTGCCATGATCTGGATTCCTGGATGTGATCTGTTGATGCATCCAAGGCGTGAGTGCAGGTGACCTCTATAAGGGAGGCAAAGATGACTGTCGTTACGATTTCGCGTGAACTGGGCTCGCGAGGCACACGAATTGCCGAGGCTGTAGGCCACGAGTTGGACTCGACTTGCATCGATAAGGAGGTCCTGGCTGAGATGGCCCGCCAGGCCGGCGTGGAGGTCGAAGTCATTGTGGAGGCGGAGGAGAAACTGATGTCGCGCGCCGGTGTAGTGAGCCAGGAGATGCGTTCGCTCTTTTCGGCAGATCCTAACCGGCATAACAGGCCGATGGATCAGGCGACGTATGTGGAGGGGATGTCAAGCGCCATCCGGGCTCTGGCGGAGCGAGGGAATGTTGTCCTCATCGGGCGGGGTTCGCAGTTGATCCTTGAAGAACATCCGACGGCTCTTCACGTACATCTCTATGCAGCGCCGGAGGTCAGGGCACGCCGAATACAGCGGCGCCGGGGTATGGCCGAGATCGGGACAGCCGAGCGCATTATAGGGTTGGCAGACGAGCAGCGCCGCAACTGGTATCAGAGATTCTTTACCAGTGCAGATTGGAAGAACAGCCGGCACTATCACTTAATGTTGGACACGGGCCGCATCCCCGAGGCAACGGCGGTGGCGCTGATTGTACATGCGGCGCGAACAGCCCGGCCGGACTGAGAGGAGCACCTATGAGTGAAAAAGAGCTGCGCGGCCGGCATCCGACTGCGTTTCAACTGACAGAGAGGGTTGGGGGAAACGGCATTCCATTCTTCCGCCGGCGCACGGTAGTACTATTCGTCCTGGTATTGGGCATTGCACTTCTGGGGGCGTGCGGCCAAGGAGAGGAGGAGGAGGGTCCTGCCCCAGAACCAGGGCCGACGAGTACGACCACGCCTCTGCCTGCGGTCGTTACTTTTACACCGATGCCGACGTCAACGAACCCACCGCCTGCCGTACCCACTGAAACGCCGGCAGCCACAGCAACGCCTGCAGTCACTGCTACGGACGCGGCGCCAACTGAGATTGCTCCGCCAACCAGCGATGCCAAGGTTACGGTCCTAGGGGAGATGAACATTCGCGGTGGTCCCGGCACAGGCTATGAAGTCGTCGGCGAAGCCGTTGCTGGTGAAGAGTTTGCCATCACCGGAAAGAACGCAGATGGCAATTGGTGGCAGATTGACTTTCAAGGCGAAGCCGGGTGGATCTATGCGCCCTTTGTAGTCGCTGCCGAAGCGGAGGAGGTGCCCGTCGTAGATACTGCGATGGCGGAGACCCCGGTTGCGGAGGAGGAGACGACAGATACAGTGCCGGCGGCTGAGGCGCCGATAGTGACAGCGGGCGGCGATCTGAACGTACGCAGTGGACCCGGGGAGGAGTACGACAGGATCGGTGGCGCCCTAGACGGAGAAGAGTTCGTCATCACCGGCAGGAACGAGGATGGAGAGTGGTGGCAGATCGACTTTGATGATCAGACCGGGTGGATCTATGCGCCATTTACGACCGCCACCAACGCGGAGAATGTGCCGATCGTGGGCGACTCGATGGCAGATACACCGACGCCAGCGGAGGCGACTGAGAAAGCGGCGCCGGAGGCTGGGGGCGCGGTGGCGACGATTGCCGACGACATGAATGTTCGGGAAGGACCGGGGACCGGATTTTCCAGAATTGGCGGGGCCTTTGAGGGCGAGGCGTACTCCATTACCGGAAAGAGTGCAGACGGAGAATGGTGGCTGATTGACTTTGACGGAGAGGCGGGTTGGGTGTACGCGCCCTTTGTGACAGCTACCAACGCGGAAAACGTACCCACCGTCGGGGGCTCGTCAGTACAGACTCCGGGAGAAGCAGTGGCGACGGTCGGGGGAGACTTGAACGTACGTGATGGTCCGGGTACCGACTACGCCAGGATTGGCGGGGCCACTTCAGGCGAAGAGTTTGCGATCACCGGGAAGAGTGCGGACGGCGAGTGGTGGCAGATCGACTTTGAAGGCCAGACCGGGTGGTTATATGCCGAATTTGTTACGGCAACAGACGCAGAAAACGTGCCTGTGGTTACACCATAGGCCCAAGGCCGCACTCCGCACGCTCAGGACCTAGGCACAGCTCCCGGCGTCAGGTTTGCGGGTAGTGTACTGGTCGCAGAGATCAGGGAAGTGTGACTTACTGGTTGAAGCGCAGTGCCCTACCCGGCAAGGGCCTCTCCAGGTCTTCAACCGGGGTACCGTCACGCATGATGGGAACACCGTTGACGAGTACTTCAGAGATGCCGCTGGACATTTGATGCGGTTCAGTGAAGGTGGCATGATCCTGGATTGATTCCGGATCAAAGACCACCAGATCAGCGTAAGCGCCTTCCTCAACCCGACCCCTGTCTTTGAGCCCAAAGCGCGTGGCAGGGGCACCGCAAAGCTTCCACACAGCGTCTTCAAGAGAAAACAGTCCTCTGCGCACGCAAGGGCCTAAGAGCCGCGCGGCTGATCCGTACTGGCGGGGATGGATTACGCCGTCTTCATGGAAGACGCCGTCGGTGCCCATCATGTATTTTTCATGGGCGAGGAACGGGTCAACGAAACGGTCGTCGCCCTGGAAGAAGACGAGGAGCACGGCCATGTTTTCCTCGATGAGGAGATCACAGAGTGCGTCCGCCGGAGACTTTCCCACTTCATCCACATATTCGGCGAGGGTCTTACCCAGGTAACTGCTATTCTCCTTACCTGGCAGCCAGGCCATTCTGATTGCTTCGAGATCGGATGCATAGATTCCCAGGCCGCGGTCGACCTGGGCGCGAATCGCGGGATCGCGCAGTTTGGGCAAGGCGGCCAGAGGGCCGTCTTGCCAGACTTCATAAGGCAGCAGGTAGCTGAGCGTTGTCGACCCGGGCAAATAGGGGTATACGTCGAAGGAGAAGTCAACCTCGTTGACGGCGACCTGATCCACGTAGGTGAGGATGGCCTCGGTGTCGGCTTCGCTGGCGGCTTTGAGGTGGGAAATATGCACGGGAACGCCGGCGCGCCGCCCGATCTCGACGGCTTCCTTCAGCGCAGCGAGTGTCCCTATTTTGTAGCGCATATGGGTGACGTAGGGGCCCTGGGATGCGGCCATGGGGAGGCAGGCGGCTGCCAGCTCTTCGGTGGAAGCGAAGCATTGGGCCGGGTAGTCCAGACCGGTCGATAGCCCGCAGGCGCCTTCGTCCATGCCCTGCTCGACCTGCATCTGAATCAGTTTCAACTGTAAGTCGTCCGGCGGGGCGGGGCCCCAGCCGCAGATGAGGGTTCGAACATTGGCGTATGGGATCTGAGTGATCACGTTCTGGACGTTGCGGCGGTCGAGGAGGGCCATGTAATCGGCGAGGGTCTCCCAGCCGGTGTAGTCCTGCATGCGCAGGGCGTTGAGGCCGCGCATGTAGTAGATCCACTCGTGGGCGGTCTGGCGGCTGACGGGGGCGTAGGAGATGCCGTCGGCCATGATGAGCTCGGTGGTGAAGCCCTGGCTGGTCTTGCTGACCTGGTGTTCCTTTCTCAGGAACCAGCCATCGGAGTGATTGTGCAGGTCGACGAAGCCGGGCGCGACGATCTTGCCGGCGGCGTCGATAACCTGGGCAGCTTCGGCGCCTGCGAGGTCGCCGACGGCAGCGATGCGATCGCCCTGGATGCCTACATCGCCGCGGCGACGCGGCGCGCGGTGGCCATCTATAACCGTTCCACCTGTAATGACGAAATCGTACAAGGAAGTATCCTCCGATGAGCCCTGGTCGTCGAA
Source organism: Caldilineaceae bacterium (assembly GCA_011523365.1). GTDB lineage: Bacteria > Chloroflexota > Anaerolineae > Caldilineales > Caldilineaceae > Bin5. The sequence continues at coordinate 16,289 of WTGY01000200.1, read as the reverse complement.
GAGTTATCTGTGGTAGCTAGGCGCTGGGCAGCCGTTCCACTCTCTCTAGAGTCCTCTGGTAACGGCGCTCCATTTCGGGCGTTTGCGCGGCGAGATAGTCCTGTTCGGCCTGGCGGGCGGTTTCTTCACAGGGGGCGGCGGGGACTTCGATTACGCCGTGTGTGATCAGGTCGTTGCCCCACTGGTAGGCGCAGATTTCGCCTTTGCTGATGATCAGGTTCATGCCGACGTTGGCCTCGACGATGGGGACGCCATTCTCCCTTGCCCTGGCGAGAACGGCTTGATTCTGGTTTTTGGTCTTGCTGCCGTAGGAGGGGATGAGGATGATGCGGGCGCCGTCCAAAACGAGGGCGCGTACGATGTCGGGGTTCCAGCGGTCGTTGCAGATGACAAAGCCGGCGCGACCAATCGGCGTGTCGAAGGCACGCAGCTTTTTCCCTATTCGATTGAAACTCCAGGAGGCGTGCGTGCCTTCGGCCAGTTGGACCTTGTGATAGCGGCCGCAGATGTCGCCCTGCTCGTCGAGGAAGATGGCGCAGTTGTAGGCTTCGTCGCCGATGCGCTCGGCGAAACCAAACGCGAGGCAGGTGTTGAGGGAGCGGGCCAGCGTCCGGAAGCGGCGGATATAGGGGCCGTCGATCGGTTCGGCTACTTCGAGCATGGACTCAGCGGGAGCACGACCCTCAACGATTTCCATCACAATGTAGCCTTCGAGCGCGCCCTCGGTGGTGAGGATCATGCGGGGATTTTCCTGGGCGGCCTGGACGAACAGCTCCTCCATGCGGTCGGCGTTGGCGGCTTTGTCCCATTTGACCGGTCGGTATGAGATGGCGGCTACTTCTACTTTTTCGTACATGTCAATTTCCTTCCGGACTCATCGTATTGCCGAGTCGACTCAAACTTTCATCGAGTTCATATAGACGGAATACAGCTTGATGTCTTCGGCGCGGATGCCTGAGAAGTTGAGACGGAGGCGAATGGAACCGTCGTCATGTTGCACAGTGTCGTGAGCATGCCAGGTGACGGGCTGGGAGAAACCTGACGCAGTGGGAGGGATGCAATCGGCGGCGCCGTAGCCAGGTACTGGCTCCAGCTGTTCGGTAATGATTTCGGCGGTCACATCGCTGTAGGCGCCCAGGCCGTCAATGTTCAAGGCCAACTGGGCGGGTCTACCTTCCAGGTCGATTGGCGCTGAAATGATGTGCGGGCACTGTCCGGGGCGCATGCGGCTGGCTGGAAATGGCTGCATGTAGCCGAGGCGGTCGCGGGGCCAACTGGCGACGCGGACGCCGTCGCTGCTCTGCTCGGGCCAGGGTGCGTACCAGAAGAGGGTCTCGTCGCCGACCTGTTCGAAGCCCTGTCCCTGGATGAGGGCGGGATAGTTTACGAGTGTGTTGCCGTGGGGCAGTTCCTGCCAGCCGTCTTCGGCGGCAGAGACGATGGGGTAGTCGGGAATGGGCTCGCGGTAGTGGAGGGCGTCGTTGCTGACGGCGAGGCCGAGGTCCATGGTGACGAGCCGGCGGTCATTGGAAGGGTGGCCGTTCCACATGCCGTAGAAGCCGACGATGACGTTGCCGCGGTTCCAGAGGCTGGCGCCTAGGTGAATCTGTTCACCTGCACTGCTGCCCGTTACCGGAGAGCGGGGTGAAACGTTGGAACGGCGCATGCCCATGCATGAAGCCTGAGACCAGTTCTCGAAGTCATAGGAGATGTGGGAGACCAGCTGGCGAACACCCCCGGCGTGCGTGCCGCCTTGGCCGCAGACGTAGTAGCAGCCGCTGTGACGCGTTCCCCCTGCCATCTCCAGCCAGGAACCGACTGGATTGTTCGAAGCCTCTCGCCATGACAGACCGTCGGCGCTGAATGCGGCGGCGAAGCTGCTGTCGTACTTGCGCGACTGGAAGAGCATTTTGAACTTGCGATCGGGGTCGGGATCGTCGGGGTCGTAGTAAACCACGCAGCTTTGGACGTGGTGGGCGCCTTGATTCAGGTCGACGAGGTTGTTGTTGCGGCTGCCTTTGTATTCGATCAAGCCGAGATTGGGTTTGTGCCAGTTGTAGCCGTCGTTGCTGGTGGCGAAGCAGACGCGCTCGAACCAGCCGGGATCCTTGCCCTGGCCGAGGTACCACATCCAGAGCTCGTCGCCGACGCGGTGGACGGTGCCGTAGTAGACAACGCGCTCGCTGTCGGGGGCGCCTTCTTCTCCCAGATCGACTACGATGCGGGTGCGCCCGCAGGGCGTCATGTGGCCGTTAAGGTGGAGCTCGACGCCGCACTGGAGCGGGAGGCTGTGGTCGTCGAAGGGAAAGAGGACGATCTCGTCCAGCTGTTGGCGGGGCCCGCCGTTGTGAATGTGCATCCAAGGCTCCTGAACAGACTTTTGGGTAAAGGCTGGCAGTCGAAGGGTTAGCGGGCCTTCGACACTGCCAGATTTTCAGACCATTTCAGGCTGCAGCGCGCCTTCCCCAAAGACAACGTTGAAAGTCTCCCCGTTTTCTGCCTTGGTCACCGCGTCCATGTAACAGGCGCTGAAGGCGCGCCTGGGAATGTCGGTGTTGTTGATATTGGAGCTGTGGGGCAGATGATTGTGAAGCAGGACGCTCTCGCCCGCTTCCATCTCCAGAAAGACTGTTTCGGCGTCGCGAGTCAGTTCCTCGGCCTGCTCCGGTGTCAGAAAGCCGGATCCGCTGGTCGGGTTTATCAGGGTGTGGTGGGCACCGGGTACGATTTGAACGCAGCCGTTGGCGATTGTGGCGGGATCCAGGGCCGTCCAGATTGTGATCAGGGGATCGCGATCGAGGTATCTCCAGCGGTCCTGGTGCCAGATGAGGGGTGTTCCCTCGCGGGCCGGCTTGTTCATGAACATTGCGCGGTAACAGGCTACGGTGGTCTCTTCTCCGTAGGCGCGCGCACAGATGTGGCGGAAGAGCGGCTTCTGCATATAGGCGAGGAACAGGGGGTCGTATTCGAGGTCCTGGATCTTGCGGTAGCTGAGCGTGGCGCCTTTGTGGCCCTTTGTCTGGGGACCTGGCTTCCCTGTGCCCGGTTCGCGGTCGAGCTGCATCGCGATCCGGTCATAGTCGAGCGGCGCCCGCCCCAGCATGATGTCATCCATACGCAACTGGAGAGCGTTCAGTTCCTCGTGGTTCAGAATTTTGCCCAGGCGCAAGAATCCTCGCGCTTCGAACTGTCGCCATTGTTCGTTTGAGAGTGTATCGGACATTCTGTTCTCCAATCTGTACGAGCGTCCGTCTGAACGGATTGCTCAAGCTCTTCTACTTTAGAACGGGGTGCTGTGCGGTTCCGGCAAGCCTTTTTTCCAAGATTGGTCTTGTCAGTTGGTCCAAATCGTTAGGCCTAGTCAATGCGCGTCCTGAGTCTGACGAGCCATTCCGTCACTTCGGGCGGGTCGATGGTGAGGGAGTACAGTTTGGTTCCGGGCGAAATGTAAAAGCGCAGTTTCACGTAGAACTCCGAATGGTTCAGCTGGGGAAGGCGTGCGATGCGGTCATCGCCGACTCCGGGCCAGCCTGGTTTGCCGTTCCAGGAAAGCGGGCCGTCAAGGGTGTCTTCGCGAATCGGATCGCAGTCGGCGGCGGTATATCCCGGTATCGGGTGGCCGGTGTCTTCGAGGAGCTCGTAGCGGAGCTCGCCGGCGCCGGCGTCGACATTGACTCTGATGTGGCCGCCCTGCTCCTGGCGGAACCGATGGGTTGTTAGAATGCCGGGCGCGTAGGACTCGGCTTCGACGCTGACGTAGCCGTCGGGGCGGAGGACGGCGACGCCTTTGCCGCGGCGGTTGGGCGTTGAGTACGGGCCCTGCCAGGGCTGGGCGCTGTAGCCGTTGTGAGTCAGGTTGCCGGCCATGTAGAAGAACCAGAGCTGGTCGTCGTGGAGGATGGGGCCGTCGGCGTAGACCATGCCGTAGTCCCATGCGCCCGGTTCGCCGCGGGCGATGAAGGGTTCGCGCCAGCGCGTCCAGGCGACGGTGTCGCGGCTGACCGCCAGCTGACTCTCGACGAAGCCGTCTACGCGGGCGGCCAAGGCGTTCCCGCCCTTCTCGTCGCCCCAGTAGCTGGCGGCATCTTCGATTTCGTAGGGTTCGGTCAGGTCGGTCTGAAAGGCCTGGAGCGTAATAATGTGGAGGCCGCCGTTGGTGCAGGCGACGGGGTCGAAGCCGGCGGAATAGAATTCGGTTCCGGGGGGATCCTGGAGGTCCTGATCGATGACGGTGCGGAGGCCGGACCAGCTGAGAAAGTCCTGGCTGTCACGGCGGCCGAGGACGCGGGTGCGGCGGTTGGAGCCGCGCTGGGAGTAGTAGACGTAGGGCGCGTCGGGGTCGATGACGCCGCCGAAGGTCTCATGGGGGGAGCCGAAGTTGAACCGCATTTTCTGCAGGCTGTGGGGGCCTTCGGGGTAGAGATGCCAGTCGTAGCCGTCGGCGGAGTAGCGGGCGAGCCAGCGCGGGTCTCCGGTTTCGCTGATGCCGCTGGGCTTGTTGTCGATCTGTTTCCAGCGGCGGTTTTCGTCCGGTTCTCGGGTGTCGAGAATGGTAATGAGATGGTCGGCGCTGCCGGTGGTGATGTTGTTGCGCGTGGAGCCGTCGAACTCGACGAGTTCAAGGACGGGACGTTCCCAGTTCAGCCCGTCGTCTGAGTCGAGTGCGCAGTAAAAGGTCTGATCCCCGGTCCAAGCGCGGTAGTACATGCGGAAGCGACCTGTGCTTTCGTCGTAGATTACGCGTCCGGGCTGGGCGTTGTTTGCGTCCCAGGGTTGGTCGAAGGGGATGGACAGGGGCGAGTCGGGGGTGAGTTTGCGGGGCCGGTTGAGGACGCGGCGGGCGCCGGTCATGGATTCGATGAAGTAGTCGTCGATGAAGAGTTGCTTTCCGGAGGAGTGTTCCATTTGGGAGGTTCCTAAGTCGCTGTTCATTAAGGGCTCTGTTGCCGCGTTGAGATTCTTCGATCTCGTCGGCTGTCTGAATTCATCTGCTGTCGCGTCGCGAGGGGAATTCTCCCGCTTTTCAGCTATTCAATATCAAGGGCAAAGGTCTTTGGTAAGCAAGTGTTCATGGGATGCATCAATATAAACACTTCCGCGAGCCAGCCTTTTGAAGTCCCTCTGTAAAGCCGTGTCTTCACCTCTAGCTCTACGTCTACTGCCCCTAAGAGGTTCATCAGGCTGACGTTGGACAACAAGTACCTTGATTCTTGCAACCATGGCCAACGCGATTACGTGGGGATCATCGGATTCAAGATCTTCTTCTATTTCAATTTGTTTGCTAAGGACATCGTCCTTCGGTATTAGTTTTAGCTGCCCGGCGCGATTCAACGCCTGCAAGTCAAGACCGCTACTCTTCCACTCGTCCCGAAACTTCGAAGTGTTGGAATACGCGATTTTTCCGTTTTTCTGTGCCAGCCATCTGCGAATGGGTTGCATGTCTTGATTTGCTCTGTCACGGAAACTTGCGAAGCAGTTGGCGTCCAAAACAATGCACACTTTCTAGTCCTCGAAGCCCATGAGTCGTTCTGACTCAAGAAGGAAAAACTCTCTAAAATGGGGTGGAACGCCAATCATATTTCCCATTTTGTCGAAAGAGATGTTGTGCACTTTGACGACGTTTTTCTTGGGCTCCAAGTAGATGAGAGATACGTCTTCCGCTGTGATGTTTCCTCTCCTGATTTCGATGCGGGCGCGGTCGACCAAATAGTCGCTATGTGTTTCAACGATAAACGACTTTCCTCCTTGACTGGCAAGGCGGGCCAGCAGTGATGAAAGTTCCGCTTGGGCTTTAGGGTGCAAATGGACTTCTGGCTGTTGCATTAGAAAATATCTCATTGCTGGATCAGTTTCGTTGCCGACTGGGGATAGAGGAGAGACCATTGCGTGTACAAGCAAGGGTAATACCTGGCTTACACCATAGCCGACATCAACTATGTTGGCATTTGGACCACGCACCCTTATTTTTAGCTGGAACGGCGCACCTGCTTCAGGTCCAAGCTTCCTTACTTCAATCTTTTCAAAAAGCCCTGAGGCTCTACCGAAATCGGTAAGTTGCTGCCTAAGACTCTCCCACTCAGTTTTCCTCGTTGCCGCCAACCGCATCAGAAACATAGGAACGTCGCTTCCTTCAGGGTTCAAAAACTCCCTTGTCGGATCGTAAGTCCTTTTTGGACTGGACCTGACCGGGGAAGTACTGAATGCAGACGTATTGCCTCTGACACCTAACCTGAACAAACCTTTATTCTCGGCATACTTGTCTCCCAAGAATGCCGCAAGTGACACTTCTTCTGAAATCTGACCATCAATTCTTCCACTAGCCAGTGCACCTAAGAAGGAGAATGGAGGGAATACGTCAAACAGCGACGATCTCACGTTGATTCTTGTAGTTTCCGGCTCTTCGTCATTGGAATTTGCCTTTGTCGTCCCTTTCGAACTATCCCGATTCTCGAAGACAATGACTCCGTCGTGAAACTTAATTGTCACAGTTCCAATGTCAGGTTCTAGTCCTTCTGCCTTTTCTACAAACTTTGCCACAAGCTCGACGGAATCTCTTTCTCCGTCGAACGAGAATCCCAGGGCGAATTCCTTTTCGGGCTTCCTGCTTCTCCTTACAATATCGTCAAAGACTCCGAGTGAGTACGGTGGTGCGTTAAAGTCAACTACCCCTTTATCAATGAAATCCGCCAACACTTGGAAGCAGGCCAGTGCCGTAGTCTTGCCAGTGCTGTTTTCCCCGACCAGAAAGGTTAGGGGGCGAATGTTGAAATGCTGGCGGTTGGCAAAGCAGCGTACCTCCTCGATTGTGAATTGGGTGATGTTCACTATTCAAACTCCAGATCAGGAGACGCCTATTTCCTGAGGGTCTGTGCGACCTTTACAAAGTCAAGGAAGAGTCGGCAAATGTATCAAGCCACTGAACACGCAGATCTCTAGGTAGCTCATAGATGGTAGGACCAGCCCAGAGTACACGTTGGCTCCCGCTATTTCCTATGCCTTAATTCCAGTCAACGCGATTCCTTGGATGAAGTGTTTCTGGGCGAGGAAGAAGACGATGAGGATGGGTACGATCATCATGGTTGAGGCGGCCATTAGGGGGCCCCACATGGTGCGGCGCTCGAACATGAAGGCCTGGAGGCCGAGGGAGAGGGTGAACTTTTCGCGGGTGTTGAGGAAGATCAGGGGGCCGGTGAAGTCGTTCCAGGCGAACATGAAGCTGAAGATGGCGACGGTTGCGAGGGCAGGCTTGGCGAGGGGCAGGATGATGGTCCACCAGATGCGCAGGCGGGAGGCGCCGTCGATGATGGCGGCCTCTTCAAGCTCCATGGGGATGGTGAGGAAGAACTGCCGGAGCATGAAGATGTAGAAGGGTGTGCCGAGCATGGCGGGGATTGTGAGCGGGTAGAAGGTGTCGATCCACTCGAGCTCTGCGAAGAGGAGATAGAGGGGCACAAGCATGACGATATAGGGGATCATCATCTGGCTGACCATGACCATGAATATGAGGTCGCGGCCGGGGGCGCGCAGCCGGGAGAAGGCGTAGGCGGCGAGCGAGCAGGTGAAGACGGCGCCGAAGACGTGGGCCAGGGCGATGACCAGGGTGTTGAAGAAGTAGAGGTGCATTGGGGCATAGATGAAGACGGCGGGAAAGTTGCCCCAGATGAAGGGATCGGGCACCCAGATTGGCGGGAAGGCGAAGATCTGGCGGTCGGCCTTGAGCGAGGTGCTGACCATCCAGACAAAGGGGAGCGCAAAAATAATTGCGCCGAATACGAGAAGCAGTTGTGTGCCGCCGCGTTCGAGCAGGCGGCGAAGAGGTTGCCCTCTTGCGCCGGGATGGATTTCGCGGGCGGGTTGGGGGCCGACGGCCTGGTCGCGTAACATGGCGCTAACTTTGCTCCGCTTCGTAGTAGACCCAACGGCTGGCCAGCTTGAACTGGACCAGGGTAAGGGCAAGAACGGCTACAAAGAGGATCCAGGCCATGCTGGCGGCGTAGCCCATGTCGAGGAGGACGAAGGCGCGACGGTAGAGGTAGAGCATGTAGAAGAGGGTCGATTCAGCCGGGCCGCCGCCGGTCATGACGTAGGCAGTGGTGAAGACCTGGAAGGAGGCGATGACGCTGAGAACGAGTATGAAGAAGAGAGTGGGGCTGAGCATGGGAATGGTGACGTGTTGGAAGCGCTGCCAGCGGTTGGCGCCGTCGATTTCGGCGGCTTCGTAGAGATGCTGGGGGACGCCCTGGAGGCCGGCGAGGACGATGATCATGGCGGCGCCGGAGCCCCAGAGCGCCATGAGAATAAGGGCCGGTTTGGACCAGGTTAGCGACGCGAGCCAGAGCGGTCCTTCGATGCCAACCATTGCCAGGGTCGAGTTGATTAGGCCCCACTCGGGCTGCAGAATCCAGACCCAAAGGATGGCGCCGGCGACGATGGGCACGATTGACGGTACATAGAAGAGGGTGCGGTAGACGGCGATGCCGCGCGCTTTCTGGTTGAGCAGGAGAGCGAGCAGCGTGGCGACGATGACGTGAAGCGGCACGAAGACGAGGACATAGTAAAGCGTGTTGCCCATCGACATTCCGAAGCGGCTGTCGTCGGTAAAGAGCTCAATGTAGTTGGCCAGACCAACCCAGCGGGCGGGGGTCACGATTTCATAGTCCATGAAGCCCAACACGAAGGAGGCGACGACCGGGCCGATCACGAAGGCGAGGAAGCCGATGCCCCAGGGGAGGAGAAAGAGGTAGCAGGTCAAGGCCTCGCGGGCGGCGTTGGTGAGCCGAGGTTTGGGTTGGGCAGTGGTCATAGCGGCTGTCCCGGTAGGTGGCGCGGCCAGAGGAAGTGGCAGAACCGGAACGACGGAAGGCCGTCCGGCTCTACCAGTTCCCGATAGCGTTTAGGCGGACTCGAGATTCTCCCAAGCGGCGTCCAGCGCTTTCTGGACGTCGGCGTGGGAGGCGTCCAGCGCTTCCTGGGGCGTCTGCTTCTTGGTGAGAGCGGACTCCCAGGCGTTCTTGAATCCGATCCAGAGTTCGGCGGCGGCGAGGCCGGCGATCTGGCCACAGCCCACAGAGAAGGTCTCGGAATCGAGGTATCTCTGCATCATGATCTTCTGGCGTTCGGGCAGGACGGAGTAGTACTCGTCCAGCATGAACTGCATTGCGGGCTGGTAGACGGGCGGTGTGGGGGCGAAGATGGGTTCGCCGGGCAGCTGCTGACGGGCCCACTCGGCCTTTTCGAGCTCAAGGCCGACGGTCCCAGCGGCACGCACATATTTCTCGCTGATCACCCACTTGAGGAATTCCCAACCCTGTTCGACGAGCTCGGTATTGGGGTCGATGACGAAGGTCCAGCCGCAGGACCAGTTGACCTGCGCGCCTTCATTTGAGGGTGAAACAGGCATGAGGCCGGTGCCGTCGTAGTCGAGGTCGGGGAATTTGGCGTAGCGGCCGATCATCCAGTTGCCGTAGGAGCACATGGAGACCTGGCCCTGGGCGAAGGGATCGACGGGCTGGCCGGCGAAGCCTTCCATGAAGGAGGAGGCTGCGGCGTTGCCACCGCCGAACTCGTCGATCATGTGCACGCACCACTCCAGGGCTTCGACCCATGGATCAGTGTTGATAAGGTTAGTGCGGCCGTCTTCGGACTGGCTAACGCCGCCGTTTTCCATGGCGTAGATGAGCAGCTGATCGGAGAGGCCGGGCGGGAAGTGGGGAAGGAAGCCGTAGCGGACGATCTTATCGCCTTCCATCTTATTGAGCTGCGGCGCCATCTCCATGATGTCGTCCCAGGTTTCGGGGCCGACATCGGGGTCGAGGCCGGCTTCTTCGAAGTGGGTGCGATTCCAGAAGAAGTAGCGGGTGCCGGCGGTATGGGGCAGGCCGTAGAGGGTGCCCTGCCAGGTGAGGTCGGCGATGGGGCCGGCCATGAAGTTACCCTTGTCGAGGTTGTCCCGTTCCAGGAGGTCTTCGATAGGGCGGTAGAGGTTGCGGCTGGCAAACTGACGGAAGGTGTGACGGTTCTGGTAGGAGACATCGGGTCCCTTACCGGCAGCGACGGCAGTGACGTACTTGGGCGTGCCGTAGACGGCTTCGCCGAGGTCGCCGAGCGAGATGGTGATGTCGGGGTGCTGTTCCTGGAAGACCTGGATAACGCCCTCGGTGGTGGGGTTGATGCGCCACCAGATTTGGATGTTTACCGGTTCGTCGGCGGGCGCCGCCATGTCGCTGGCTGCTTCAGGGCCGGGGGCGACGCAGGCGGCGAGGGTGAGGCCGGCCGCTGCGGCGGTGCCCTTCAGAAAGCTGCGGCGGCTGACGGCGGTCCGGACATTTGTCGTTTCTTCGGTAGTGACTCTGGCCATTTTAGTTTTACTCTCCTTTGCGATGCAGATTGACTGAAAATGCTGATTGTTGGGGTATTTTCTCGCTTCGGTTCAAGCCATTGATCCTCCTGTGTCGGTGGGGACTGTAGGCGAAGATTTCGAGAGCTCTTTGAAGGATGCTGCGGACCTGGAATCGTGGCAGTCGGCATGTGCGAACAGGCAGGTATGGTCCTGTTGGTGGAGACAGCAACAGTTTGTCGTCTGCCAAGCAGTCGGAGGACTAGTCATTTGGCCGGGCAGAGCTATGGAAGAGTTCAGGGTCATCAGTTCTGGTCCGCATGGAAGCCTTCGGGGAACAGGCCCCAGCGTCGCATACCCTCAGCGTGCGTAATTCTATCGGATACGGCAGGTAAAGGCAACCTTTTTGCGGTGTGCGTTGTGGGCTGGCGAGATTGTCTGAATCAGGATTTGCGGGATTCTCCCGGGGCGGGATTGGTTGGGCAGGGGTTTGGGAGAGTTGTACGAGAGCTTTACGAATGTTTTCAGGTGTATAGTTGTTTGTGCGCGTTTGGAGAAGAAAAGTCGGGTCATGTCGGGTCATGTCGGCAAAAGTCGGGCAAAGTCGGGTGTTTTAAATTGTGTTCCGTCAAATTCAACGGTGCGATTTTGCACAGGCTTGACCGTTTCCGGAGTCGATTCCCGGTTCCGGCCGCCTCTTTGGGGCCTTCTCGGAGGCAGAAGCACGTCGATTACCGTGCCTTTGGGGTGCAGTATGTCGTGAATTGGCGGGTTTGGTCGATTCATGTCGGGTCTCGTCTGCAAAAGTCGGGTCATGGCGGGAAATGTAGGGTTCATGTCGGGTTGAGTCAGATTGGCTCCTGTAATCTGGATATTCGGGAGTGCATTTGGCGTCTCCCGCCCCTCATCGGGGGCGATTCTTGGACTGGGTAGCCGCAAAGGGAACTACGGACGCAAAACTCGCGCAGACCACTGTGCCGAATTTCGGGACAAGCTTGGGTGGGCGACAAGTGGATGATGTGGGCGTGGAGTCGGCGGCGCGATTGTGTCTTTGCTTGTAACTGCCGGTTGTCGAACAGAGTTCATTCCCGGGTCGTTCATTCAGTCACATTGTAACACAGAAAGGCTGCCGTTTTGACGGCAATTGTGCGTGATTATTGGGTTCGAGTTTCGAGAGTTGGGGGGCATTAGTGATTCGATGAACTGAGATTTGCGAGGATCCACAAGGGCACGCACAAGGGGTGCCCCTACCGGGGGGATTCGAGGTTCGCATGGGCTCCGAAAAAGGGCACCCACAAGGGGTGCCCCTACGGGGGGATTCGAGGTTCGCATGGGCATCAAAAAAGGGCACGCACAAGGGGTGCCCCTACGGGTTGGTGCGAGGGGGGACAGGCCTTGTTTGTTTCCTGCGGTTGGATTGCGGTGAAGGGCGGGACTTTTGTCGAGACACTCTCCACGTTTTCGGTCTTGCGGTGGTATAATTGTCGTCGCTGGCACTTGGCTTGGATCAGATGACTTGCTGCCGGAACTCGGGGGCCAAACACCGCGATTCGAGCGAACCCATCCTTCCCAAAGAGGACAAAGCGATGCCACTGGACAAGACTCTTGAAGAGCAACTCCTGCATTTGAAGCTGGACGGGTGGTGCGTTGTGGAGGATGTGATTCCCGGGGAAGAGGTGGCGGCGGTGCGTGAAAGTGTGGCGGCGGCGACGCTGCGGCACCAGCGGCCGGACGCGCCGGCGAACATCGGCCATCGTTCGGGATTGATCAATTACGATCAGTCTTTTGCGCCCTATTTGGTGAGACCCGGTTTCATCGGATTGATCAGGGCGGCGTTGGGTACGAACGTGCGCGTATCCTATACGACGGCGATGATCAATTATCCGGGCAACGAGCGCGGGGGCTTGCACTCTGACTGGCCGTTTAACCAGCGGAATGCGGGGCACATTCCGGCTCCGTATCCGGATATTGTGGCCCATTTCACGACGTTGTGGATGCTGTCGCCTTTCAGTGTGGAGAACGGGGCGACGATCATCGTGCCGGGCAGCCACCGGATGGAGACGAACCCGAGCGCGGCGGGTTGCAGCCACGATGAGGATACGCCTTACCCGACGGAGATTCGGGCGACCGGCGAGGCGGGCAGCGTGCTGGTGATGGATAGCCGCATGTGGCACGCGGCGGGGGCAAACCGGACCGACAGCGCGCGGGTGGCGATTGCGATCCGGTTTGCGCCGTGGTGGCTGAATCTGAACGGGCTGAGGCCGGGGTCGAGAGAGCGGGCGAGACAGATGGAGGCAACGGGGCTGACGGAGAATGAGGTAGAGGCTGTTAAGCCTGAAGTGTTTGCCGGGCTGCCTGCGGCTGTACAGCCGCTGTTCGAACACTGGGTGGAGGGCTGAGTGAACACAGATCGTCTGGCGGCATCCCTGGCCGAGAAGGTGAATCCGCAGCGGATCCTGCAACTCACTTTGGATATGGTGCGCATTCCGAGTCCGCCGGGGGAGGAGCGGGCGGTCTCCGAGTTCTATGCTGATGAACTGCGGGCGGCGGGACTGGAAGTGGAGATGGACGATGAGTATCCCGACAGCCCCAGTGTCGTGGCGTGGTTGCGGGGAGGAAATGGCGGGCCCACGCTGCAACTGGACGGGCATACGGATACGGTTGATTTGCCCGGGCCGGAGCCGCGATTTGAGGGCGGGTATATTCACGGGCGGGGTTCGGAGGATATGAAGGCGTCCCTGGCGGCGATGGCGGAGGCTGCGCGGATTCTATGCGATGCGGGCGTTCAGTTGGAAGGGGACCTGTTGTTGACGGCGCACGGGCGTCATGAGAGCGCTACGAATGAGACGCTGATTTCGCTGATCGGAAAGGGCGTACACGGCGACGCGGTAATCGTTACCGAGCTGGGCGGAAAGGACCTGCCGATTACAGGGATGGGCCTCGTATTTTGGGAGCTCAGCATTGCCGGGGACGAAGAGGGAATACACGAAACTGTGGCCGAGGCGGAGGCTCCTCATGCGGTGATGGCGGGGTACCGGGCTGTGCAGCTGTTGCAGGAGAAAGCGGCAGAACTGGCCGAGATACGGCACCCGTATTTGGGAGCGGAGTCGATCTTCATCGGGCGGTTTCAAGGCGGGGACTACTTTAACCGAATGCCGGCGGGGTGCGTTATCGGTGGCACGCGACGGTTTGGGCCGGGGTGCAGTCTGGACGAGATACGCGAAGAGTTTGCGGGACTGGCGGCACGAGTGCAGGCGGAGAGCGGTGCGGAAGTCGAGGTCTGGCTGGATGGGATCGAGGGCTACAGCGTCGACGAAAACGAGCGGCTGGCACAGGTGCTGCGAAAAGGGCACGAGCTGGTTACGGGCAGCGAGCTCCCGCTGGCAGGGACGAGGGCGGCGGCCAACGTTCCACATTTTGTGCATTTGGCGCATGTACCCGCGCTGTACTATGGCGCGAGCTATCTGACGGCACATTCGGAACTCGAGCGGGTTGAACTGGCCCAGGTCGTGCGGGCCACGAAGGTCTACATTCATGCCATCCTCGTCTATCTGGGCGTTGCGGAGTCAAGCAGATGAGTGAAAAGCGAAGGGTCGTAGTTACTGCCAATATCTTTCCGGGGCTGGAGGTTGAACAGGGTGTGTTAGGGCAGCACAACGTGGAACTGGAAAAGATCCCGTGCCGGAGCCAGGATGAGTTGGCCGCGGCCGGCAAGGATGCCACTGCACTCATTGTCGGCAATGTGCGGATCGATGCTGGGGTGCTTGCACATTTGCCCCAATGTCTGGCGATTGTGAAGCCCTCGGTGGGCGTGGACAACATCGACCTGGAGGCCGCGACGGCGGCGGGCGTCTGCGTTGCGAATGTGCCCGACTATGGGACGGACGAGGTGGCTACGCACGCGATGGCGTTGCTGTTGAATGCGATCCGATATATCGACGCAGAAGCGGCCAAAGTGCGCGCTGGAAGCTGGCAGCCCAAACCCCCTTACCCTATCTGGCGCAGCGCAGGGCGAACGCTGGGTATCATTGGGTTCGGCCGCATCGGCCAGTCGGTTGCAAGGAAGGCGGCCGGTTTTGACTGGCGTCTGCTGGCGTGGGACCCTTACGTCAGTGACGACGAGATACGAAGCAGGAACGCGGAACCGGTTGACTTTGAAACGCTGCTGGCGCAGTCTGATATGGTCACCTTGCATCTGCCGTTGACGGAGGAGACGGAAGGGATGATCGACGCGAACGCGCTGGCGAAGATGAAGACGTCGGCATTCCTGGTGAACACGGCGCGGGGAGGCATCGTCGATTCGGCTGCGCTGGTGCAGGCGGTCGAGTCAGGGCAGATTGCGGGGGCGGCGCTGGATGTGGTCGATGAGGAGCCGCCGGCGCCGGACCACCCGCTGTACTGTACGGAGCGGATTCTGGTGACGGCGCACGTGGCGTGGTATTCGGAGCAGGCATTCCGGGACGTGCGGGTGAAGGCGGTGGAGGAGGTTGGGCGTGTGTTGGGAGGCGAGTTGCCGCTAAACCTGCTCAATCCGGGGGTGAGGCCGCGGTTTGATGTGCGCGGTGCGTAGTTTCGGCTGACACTTTGGGAAAAGACCCCAGAACGGCTTTATCCGCGAAGGCACGCGAAGGGGCGCGAAGAACACCTGTTTATCCGCGAAGTTACGCGAAAGTGCGCGAAGAACACCTTTTTGTCCGCGAAGGACTATTCTTGACTATGCGAAGAATTCAAGAGGCTGTCCTTCGTTTCGCTTCTCGTTCGTGCAGGAGAATCAGTTCACAGGTTCGGTCTTTAACGTTCTGAAGAACTGTGTTAAGTTACCTCAGTGCAGGTCCGGATAGGGACTGGCGCATAAAGGCGCCTGCAAGAGGAAGAGCCGTTATGCCTCAAACGAAATCCAGGAGCCGCTGACTATTTTCGGACCTGAAGTTTGCAGGCCTAGAGTGTAGTCAGTCTACGGGGGACTGAGAGATTCATGAAGTTCCCAAGAGGGTACACGCACGAGGGCACCCACAAGGGGTGCCCCTACAGGTGGGACGGCCCAGGAGCCACCATTTATGGCACGCCAGATTGAGATTTTTTTCACGAAACGGAACGTACGAGGGGTTGCGACCTTACTTGACGAGGAGGCGCCGCTTACGTGCGATGCGGTGTGGAACGCGTTGCCGTTGGAGGGGGACGCGTATCACGCCCGCTGGGCGGGCCGCGAGGTTTACACGCTGGTGCCGCCTCTGGGGGCGGATCCGGGCAAGGAGAACGCGACGATCATGCCGATTGGCGGGGACCTGCTGTATTTCGAGGTCGACGCAGCCTCGATAGATATTCCGCCAGAAAGGCGTACCGGCGCACCGTTCATTGACATCGCGTTGTTTTATGGCCGCAACAACTTCCTGCTCGGCCCGGCCGGTTACATGCCGGGCAATCTGTTTGCCACCGTTACCGAAAACCTGGAGGGCCTGGCGGAAGCGTGTGAGAGCATATGGCGCGAGGGTTTCGTGGGCGAACGGATGGTGTTCAGACGCGTTGACAACTCCGAGAGTCCATAGCAGACAGGCTGCCGCGGGCTCAAGTTCACCTAAGGTTTGGGTAGTGAACGGTCCAGCGGGGATTCCATGCCGGCGGCGGCTGGAATTGCTCACCAGCTCCGGGAGGGATGCAGGGCAGACGCCAAGCCGGGGCGTACGGTGAGGTCCGTCGTCTGGGAGGGTGCGAGGGCAGGCACAAGGCCGGCACCTACAGGGAACTGACGGGGCTGAAGGCACGTAGTGCGGCGAACCCCTCTCGTGTAGGCACCCGTCCCAACGTAGACACCAGGTTCGGCGAGGCATGTTGTAGGAGAGGGGGCGTTGCGGGGGCGGAGCCCCCGCACAAGGGAGGGCCGAATAGGCCCGACCGCCCAACTGCAGTGGTTAGTGGTCAGTGGTCAGTGGTCAGAGGAGGCGCTTCACCTACT
>WTGY01000028.1 GCA_011523365.1 Caldilineaceae bacterium | reverse complement strand
CCCCGCACAAGGGAGGGCCGAATAGGCCCGACCGCCCAGAAAATCGAGGAGAGAGGGTAGAGGAGAGAGGAGAGAGATAACTGCGCTGGCCTCGTCCGGCGTCACGCACTGAATGAGGCATAGTAGTTGCGCTGACACTAAGGTTGATTTGATAGATCCTGATACGTGTCGTCCTGGTCTGAGGGCCATTATTGAACGTGATGGCGTGGTTTTGTGAATAGTCAACTTCACCAATTGGCTGTTCGTATTCGTGACGCACTGGCGGAGATTGAGCATGTGCAGCGGCGCATCCAAACGGCTCGAAAAGTTTTTGGGAATGTCGGCTAGCGTATGGATATCACAAGGGTGTGGCGAAGACAATGACAGAACCGAAAAACCAAGATTTGGAAACGATTGAAGTCCTCGAACAGGCCTTATACGAAGCATTACCCCATCTCAACGACCCCGTTTACCAGCCACCGGTGCTATTGTGGCAGGTGTTAGGGGTGCCACAGCAGCAGGGCGTCAAGGAGATGCAGTCTGCGCTCATCAAAGCCATTGAGGCTTTGAAACCCGCCCCCGATGTTGCACCCTATGCCCACAGTCAGCGAATATACGAACTCTTATATTTGCGCTATCGGCAAGGTCTGACGCAAGAAGAAACGAGTGATCGCATGAAATTGTCGATTCGCCAGATTCGTCGCGAACAGAAGCGAGCCATCCATAATTTGGCGCAATGGCTGTGGGGCCAAAGGAGGACAGATACGCCAGCAGTCGCTGGCACACCATCAACAGATGGCGGCAACATTGAAACCGACCCGTGGCGTTCTCAGGTGCAGCAAGAGTTAGCCATCTTGCAGCAGAACGTGCCGGAGACCAAGAGCGAGGTGGCCGCCGTCATCGCCAGGGTGGTGCAGGTCGGCCAGGTGCTAACGGCCAAACACAATATTCAATTAAGGGTTGACCCCATCCCAAAAAATCTTACCGCGGTGATTCAGCCTTCGGCGCTGCGGCAAATATTACTAACCGCCATCGAGAAGTTGGCGCAACTCATGGCGTCGGGCGAAATTGTCCTGCTGGCTGAAATGGCAGGGGATATCATCACCCTCACCGTGACAGGTGGCCCGATCGTCACCGATACGCTACCCGACAGCGCCCCGCTGCCCAGCAGCGACCTCATCCAAGAGCTTCTGGGCGATCAAGGCGATACGCTCAATATCCGGCGGGCCGCTGAAACCATTGTCTTTCGGTTCAGGCTGCCATCTGCCGGTGACCCCATTTCCGTACTTGTGGTGGATGATAACGCTGATTTGGTAACCTTCTTCCGGATTTCTGTCACCAATACCCCCTATCAGATCATCCATCTGGCCGATGGCGAACGCCTTTTTGAAACCATTGCCGTCACAAAACCAAACCTAATCATCCTGGACGTGCTCCTGCCCGGTATGGATGGCTGGGAACTGCTGGCCTATCTGCATGAGCATCCTGATACCCGGGCCATTCCCATCATTGTCTGCTCTGTCATCCGCCGGGAAGAGCTGGCTTTGGCGCTGGGCGCGTCGCTTTTTTTGCCAAAGCCGGTGCGGCGGCGGGAGTTTATCGAGGCGCTGGATGAAGCATATAGTCGGGTTGCGGGGTGAGATGAAGTATTTATAAAGGCGTTGCTACATCAATCTTCATCACCATTACAAGAGAAGCTGAAGAAACACGGCCGTGAGTAGAATTCGATGTTATACGGATGAACATGTTTCAAGAGCCGCTATCCGGGGACTTCGTGAACGAGGGATAGAGGTTCTCAGCGTACCTGAGGCAAATATGCTCGGGGCATCGGATGAGGAGCTTTTAGCGTTCGCTTTTGCAGAGGGTAGAGTGACATTTACTCACTCAAATTCCCCATCTGCCTTCATTAACAGCGCCGCAAGCCGGTGCGAACAGGGCAGCAGCTTGTTAATCGGTACCCCCGCTCCCATCGTTGCCAACAGTACGCTACTGCGTGTTGGCCAGGCCACAAGCTCTTCGCCGGAGATTGCGATCACCGGAATGTCACGAATCGCCGCGTCTTGATTCTTTTCCGCCAAAACCTGCCAACCGGGCATATCGGGCAGAAGAATGTCCAGTAGGACCAAATCCGGAGCCTCACTGCCCCGGACCCGATGGTGTAGCTCGGCCAACGCTTCCGCCCCGCTGGCGGTGGGGGTAATCTCCAACGCAGGGTCAATGATAGAGAGCATCTGGGTATAGAGTTGGCGAATATCCGGATTGTCGTCCACCAGCAAAATGCGCTTCACCGGCTTGTCAAGCGTATTCAAGGCCTTGGCTAAATCCGGCTGTCTGATCGGCTTGATCAAATAGTCGACAGCCCCGGCCTCTAAGGCATAATTGATTTTTGGCGGAAAGGCACACCCGAGAATGGGCATATCAGGTATGGCTTGCCGGGCCTCTTCCATTAATAAGATCAAATGTTGGGGAGCGGCTGCATTGAGGATCAGCATATGGGTCGGATGGGTTTGCAACGCTTCGAGAGCGCCAGGTAGATCACGGCTCTCGGTAAAGTGAATCTCATCGGTATGGCGGCTGAGCAGGGGGGCCAAATCGCCACTTTCATCACAAACCATTATCCGTTGTTTGCGCGGCATTTCGGGCAATTGAGGCCAGGTGGTGCGTTCATGCCAAACCCAGTCTTCGGCAAAGCCAGGGGCCGACGTGCCCCCGTCCGGCAGCGGCGGGGCGATGGGCAGGGTGAATGAGAAGGTGCTGCCGAAGCCTAATTTACTTTCGGCCCATATCCGACCCTGATGACGTTCGATGAATTGTTGGCTGACGCTGAGGCCGAGTCCACTGCCGCCTTGAGCAGGTCGCGTTTGGTCCGCCTGCGCAAACGGTTCAAAGATTCTGTCCAGCTCTTGCGGGGTGATACCGGGACCCGTATCCGTTACGCTGATAAGAATGTCACTGCCCTGGCGCGTTGCCTTGACGATAATGCCGCCAGTCTCCGTATAGCGGGCCGCATTGCTCACCAGGTTGAGAACCACCTGGCGGATACGGGTTCTGTCGCAGTAAACTTGGGGGAAATCGTCATCAATGCTGACCTGCAAAGTGAGTGCTTTCCTTTCAATCAGCGGACGCACCACCATCACCACCGCATTTTTTATATCGTCAGCCAAATCGGCCCATTCCCGATGCAGTCTCAGCCGGCCTGCATCGGCCTGGCTGAGATCCAGGACATCGTTGATCATGCTGGCCAAATGATTGCTGTTGCGCTGTATGATCTCCAGAACTTGCATGAGCAAGGGTGGCAGCGATTTCCCATAGGCTTCAGGTACCTCCAGCATCGTGTCAATCAGACCCAGAATTATATTCAACGGCGTCCGAAATTCGTGGCTGATCTTGGCCACAAAGGCGGCCTTGGCTTGATGAGCTTCCTCAGCAATCTGACGTAGGACGACCAACCGCTGATTGAGCAGTTCCTGGGTCTGGTAGGCCGATTTCAAATCCTCCTGCATTTGGGCCAACAGGACTTTTTGATCCCGCGTTTCATCTAAGCGCTGCTGCGCTCGGTGAAACTGATCGTATGACCATTGGCAGCGCCGAACCTGGGGGCCGATGATGGCCAACATCAGGCCGAGTACCGTCCAGATCAGCCCGATTGTCAGAACAAGGGAGATGGGGTCTATGCCAATGGTTGGCCACAGGAATAGCAGCCCTATAGTTTCCAGTAAAGCCGTGAGCAGCGCCGCAGTCCAGGTCATGAGCGCCAGCGCCAAAAGGGGCAACAAGATCATCAATAGGTAGAGGTCGGATATCCCAAATCGGATGAATGCCAGGTTGATGAGGATGCTCAGACCGATGAGGGTAAACCAGCGGCTGAGCATAGTCCCACCCAACCGATCCAGCCACCAGATAAGCATAGCCAGGCCAAAACATACCAAGGGTATTTGGGACAACCGTTGTACCGGCTCAACCAGCAGTTCACCCATGAACGTCACAGCTGACCCCACGCAGACCAGCACGGCAATAACCCAGGTGAGCGATAAGCGTAACTCCGGGTCGATCTCCAGGCCGGGTCTTGTGGCGAAGGTTGTTATTCCGTCTTTTGTCATCATACCTGTTCTCCTGCTGAAATGCTGGCTCAATTTACCCGGCTATTATTCTATAAATGAACGAGGAGGGCTTGTTGCATCCATCAACCATTCTATCTGTGGTTCATAGTTCCTGCATGACCTGCCCGCGATGTTTGTACCACTTGTCATGTTAGTCCGGCAAGGACTGGGACAGGGTCAGCAGGCAAGAGGGCCTCAGGGGCCGGCGGCCGATAGCCCAGAGAGCTGTGTGGTCTGATCCGGTTGTAAGTCCGCCTGTAGCGCTCCGTCAGCACACGCACCTCCAGCAACGTATAGAAGACCTCTCTGTCCAGCAATTCGTCCCTCAACTTCCCGTTGAAACTCGCACGCCGTTCTCCCACGGCGACCCAGGTTCGATGTAGAGCGTCCTGGCTCCCACCCGTCCAAGCCACTCACGCACAGCCCGGGCTGTAAACTCCGGCACGTTGTCCGAGCGAATATGGTCGGGCACGCCTCTCGTCACCATCAAATCGGCCAGCGCCTCTATCACATCGGCAGACCGTATGCTGCGCGCAGCCCGGATCGCCAGACACGCCCTGCTGTATTCGTCGATGACGGTCAGCAACCGTATTCCTGTGCCGTCATGGAGCCTCAGGTGCACGAAGTCGTAGACCCACACATGGTCCTTCCACGCAGGCCGCAAACGCACACACGAACCGTCATCGGGAAGATTGTGCCGTGGTTGCGGAGGCCGGTGCTGCCCGCCTTGCGCTGGCGGCAGTCGAAGTCAAGAGCAGTTGACCCTCGCATCGGTTCGTCGACAAAGTCCGCCAGGTGAAATGTCGCGAAAGCGTCCGCCCTATAACGCGGACGCTTCGCTTTTTCGTCTCGCCTATCACCAGTAGGGCGCTATGCCAGGTGTGCATCCCGGATTTTTTGGGAGGCGGAAGGGAGGTAGACTTGAGGTAGGAGAAGAGAGAAGATAAGGGGGGAGCAAAATGAATCGGGAAGAGGCGAAGGCATACAGGGGCGAGGCGACGGTCCCATGCGCAGGAGGCAGAGGCGATGGTGCAAGTGCCTGATGAGGGGGAAGGGGTCAGCTATCTGCGTTTTCGTCGGCTCTTGGGGCAAGTCTGTTCCAGGTCAGGTCGAGTTTGAAGAGTTTGTTGTGGAGGCTGCGGACGGCGTTCCACATGGCGTTGCGGGCGGCTACGGTTGCGTCCTTGTCGTCAGCGGCGTGGGCATTGCGCCAGTTTTCGGCCTGTTGGGCGTGGGTTGCGGCGGCCTGGCGGGCCTCGTCAGCGAGGGCTTCGGCGCCGCTGACGAAGGCGTCGAGGAGGTTTGCGATGGGGCCGGTGTCGTCGACGTCGTCGTAGAAAGTGTTGGTGCGGAACTGGGGCGGATGGACGGAGCCGTCGGGGTCGCGGCCGGTGTGGGTTGGCTGGATGTGGGGGGTTACGGACAGGAACATGACGGTGCGGCGGTCGGGGAGCAGGTTGCGCACCTGGTGGATTTCGTCGGCGAGGGCAATGCACAGCTGGCCGGCTTCGAGCACTTCGGTGTGGCCGGCGATCATGAATTCGGCCTTGCCTTCGAGGGTGAGGAAGATTTCGTGGCCGAGGTCATGGCTGTGGAGTCTGTCGACCTGGCCCGGTTCCATGTGATAGAGGCGGGCGCGGATTTCCGGGGTTGTGAGTACGTTTTTGTTGACTTCGCGGAAATCATAGACTTCGAAGGGCATGGGGTTCGCTCCTGTGGTGGGTTGGTCTGGCAAGGGCCGGTTCGGGGGGCCGATCCCGGCTCTGGCCAAGGCGGGCCGGCCGCCTTATGCGCTGTTTTGCTTTGCGGCGCTTCTGGTATGATTGTCGTTGAATGGTATATGAAATGCAAGCCGGTTGGGCAGGAGTGCTGCCGGCTGCGGCCAGTTCACCCGGTCCAACGCGCGCCTATTGCGGTACCAGTGCGGCGTGCGATTCATCTCAGAGGAGGGCAGTATGGGCGTCCGTGTAGGCATCAACACGTGGTCCCGTCACGTGACGGGACTTTTCCCTTATCTCGACCAGGTCATCCATCCATTTGATTCGCTGTGGTTACCGGATCACGTGCAGTACAACGGGCACAATGTGGCGGAGGGCTGGACGATGGCGGTGTGGGCGCTGGCGCGCTACCCGGACAAGCTAGTGGGCCACGCCGTGCTATGCAACAGTTTTCGCAACCCGGGGCATCTGGCTAAGATGGCGGCGACGGCGCAGGCGTTTTCCGGCGGACGGGTGGTGATCGGGATCGGGGCGGGCTGGAATGAGGAGGAGTATTTGGGCTACGGCTGGCCGTTCCCACGGGCGCGGGTGCGCATCGAGCAGCTGGCGGAGGCGATCCAGATAATGCGGCTGATGTGGACGGATACGCCGGTGAACTTCGCGGGCAAGCATTACCAGCTGGAGAACGCGTATTGCGAGCCAAAGCCGGAAATTGTGCCGCCGGTGATGGTTGGCGGCGGCGGGGAGAGGTACCTGCTGCGGGTGGTGGCGGAGCATGCGGACTGGTGGAACTGGGTGTACTCGGACGTGGAGACGTATGCGCACAAGCAGTCGGTGCTGAAGGAGCATTGTCGCGCGGTGGGGCGGGAGTACGACGAAATACTGCAGATGATGCACGTTAGTGTTCTGATCGCCGAGAATGAAAGTGAGCTGCAGCGGCTGCGGGAGGACCCGGACGTGCGGCCTTCGAGCGAGGGCACGATTGAGGGTACGCCGGCACAGGTGACGGATGCGCTCTTGCAGATTGTGGAACAGGGGGCGCAGCGGATTACGGTCAATATTGCGGATGCGCCGCGGGTTGAGGGGTCGTATTTGTTTGCGGCGACGGTGCTGCCGCATTTGAGTGGGTAGTTGGTTGCAGTGTCGTTGCGCCAGCGTTCGCTCAGTCGGTAGCCACTGTGAGTGAGCGCACGCGGTCTTCGTCCCAGACGGCGCCCCAGCCGGGGCCGTCGGGGGGCGCGATGTGGCCGTCTTCGATGAGGGGGGCTGTGAGGAGGCCCCACTCTTCGCCTTCGGTGCGCAGGTCGCGGGGGCCGGATCCGCCAAAGAATTCGAAAAAGTCGGTGTTATCGATGCAGCAGCCGGCGTGGGCATGTCCGAGCCCGTAGAGGCTGCCGGGACCGTGGAGCTCGACGTTTGTGCCGTGCAGTTCGGCGAAACGGGCCAGTTTGAGGACCTGGGTGAGCCCATGGCTGGTGCGTGCGCGCAGGCGGTCGGTGGCGCCCTGGATGAGCCACTGGGCGGAGAGGTCCATGTCGTGGCAGAGCCGTTCGGTGGCCATGACGGGGATGGTTAGCGTGCGGCAGAGCTCCTGGTACTGGTTCATCTTCTGTTCGTGCATCGGCTCTTCGAGCCAGACGTAGTCCAACTCCTCCATCGCCCTCCCCACTTCGATGGCTTCGCGCAGGTTGTATGAGCAGACGGGATCGTTGAGCAGGTCGTAGTCGTCGCCCACCTCTTTGCGAATACCGGTCAGCAGGGGAATGTCGGCCCTGCCGCCCCTGTAGGTGTGCAGTTTGTAGGCGTTGACGCCGAAGGTGCGGCCGCGCTCGATGTGATCGAGATAGCCCTGCGGGGTCAGCTCGTGGTCGGTGAGGTAGACGGGCAGGCGGTCACGGACGCGGCCGATGAGGGCGTGGACGGGGAAGCCGGCGGCTTTGCCGGCGATGTCCCAGAGGCAGTTGTCGAATTCGCCGAACCAGCCGGGATCCTGGTAGACCCAGCGGGTGCCCTTGTGGAGCATCTGGAAGAGGCGTTCGCGGGCGAAGGGGTTTTCGCCGACGGCGTGGGTTTTGAGGATGTCGAGTTGGTGGTTGGTGATGGAGACGGGTGCGATGCGGCCGGTGATGCCTTCGTCGGTCTCGACGTCGAGGATCTGCATCTGCGCGGGTGTGGCGGCGGAGAGGGGTGTGTGGGTGTACTGGATGCGGCGCAGGCCGGGGACCTGTTTGAGGCGGTAGGTGGGCTGGGTGAGGGTCGGGTGTTGGAGGGTGTGGCGTTTGATGTCGGTGATTTTCATGGAACGGCAGTTTTTAGTGGTTAGTTTTTCGTTTCTAGTGAACTGCGATGGTTGCGCGCGTTTTGGGGGACTGCGGGTGCTTGAAGGTAGATAAGATGAGCGGTCCAGGACAAAGGGGCGAAGCAACTGAGATCCCGAAAGGGAACTGCCGATCCGGCCCGTGTGGAGTCCTTTAAGCGTGGAAGGTCAGGGTTTACAGTACCATGGAACGGTCGCTTCGCCGAACAGTTCATTAACCAGCTTGGCGGCTTCCGGATCGTAGTCTTCCAACTCAGAATTGTACGACGCCAACGATTCCGGCAGCGAACCCCAAAGCCAGAACGTAACCGTTTCGGCGAAGTACTCCTCGAAATTTGTGCTGGCGTACGCGCCCTGCCACAGACCTGCGTTCATTGCAGCATTGTAGGCGTCAATGAACCGCGAAATGTACTCGCCGCTATTGAGTTGTCCCTCGATTGCGAAGTGTACCAGGTGTGCAAACTCGTGGACGAATAACCCACAATAATAGTCGCTTTCCGGTACAGCTGCCACCCAACCTGTAGGACTTCTCAAGGCCATTCCTGTCGGATCTTGCGAGAGATGCCTGAATTCCGGTAATTGAATGACGCCCCCGACCCCCTCTTTATACTCAAATATGGCGACCCGGGCACGGTTGGCGACCAATGTTTCGAGCAGGCCCGGCAAATGGGGGAGCAGACCGGTAAGGATCTCCTGGGCCTGGACCATTTTCTTGTCAGACACCTCACTTGGGGCGACCACGACCACGCCGCCAGCGTCGAAGTATTTCTGATAGAACATGTCAAGGCCGAGCGGCTCGGGGGGAGGTGGAAAGAGCGGCGGGACAACGGCCGCATACCCACGCTCGGACCACGCGCTGCGCACGCCATCGGCGTCCCGCGACCGGACCTGATAGTAATAGTTTCTGCCGTCCGCCAGTACAGAGTGCGTGAACGACGTGCCGGTCAGGACACCGCCAATGGGGCCCCATTGGCGGTGGAGGCTGTCCCACGCTCGCAGCTCGTAGGAGGCAGCTTTCTCTTCCCTATCCCATGTGAGCGTGACCTGGCCGACGCCGATATTCGGAGTCAAGTTAGACGGCGAGGCGGGCGTGGCCGAAAGTTCGGCGTCCGTGCAAGTCGCCAGATTGAGCTTCTTCAGGTGAAAGGCCCCCTCGGCATTTGGACCGGAGGGGGCGAAGCCTGGGGACAGGCATAACTGATTATCTGTGAGACGCATGACCGTCAAGTTGGAGAAAGCGCTCAGATCCGGGGCTGGCCCGGTCAGCTGGTTTTCACTGAGGTACAGTGCATTCAGCCTGGGAAGGAGGTTCAGATCGAGGATTGGCCCGGTCAGTTCGTTGTTACGGAGGTCCAGCCTTGTCAGTTTAGTGAGAAAGCTCAGATCCGGGATTCGTCCGGTCAGCTCATTGTGACTGAGGGACAGTTTCTTAAGGCTGGTGAGAGAGGTCAGGTCCGGGATTGGCCCGGTTAGGCGGTTGTGGCTGAGATTCAGCATTGTCAGTTGGGTGAGAAAGCTCAGGTCCGGGATTGGCCCGGTCAACTGATTTTGGCTAAGGGACAGCCACTCCAAGCTGGTGAGGGCGTCCATCGGTGGGATTCGTCCTGTCAACTGGTTTGAGGCGAGGTAAAGCTTAGTCAGGGCAGTAAGGGCGCTCAAATCAGGAAATGGTCCACGCAACCCATTACGTGAAAGGAGCAGTTCAGTCACGCGGCCGCTGGCGTCAGTAGTGACGCCGTACCAGGTGGAGACCGGCGCCTCGGTCAGCCAGTTGTCGCTGCGCTTCCAGTTGGCGCCGTCCGTTGTCTCGTAAAGCGCGACCAACGCGGCCCTCTCCTCGATCGCTGCGGATGTGCAGGATGGCAGATCAAGGCTCTTCAGGTGGGCGGTGACAACAGCATTTGAATCGGGAGAGCTCACCTTTTCGGACAGGCACAATTGATTGCCCCAGAGGTCCAGAGTCGTCAGTTTAGTGAGGGCGTTCAGATCCGGGACCGGCCCCGTCAGGCGGTTGTTGCTGAGGGCCATCCACTCCAGGTTGGTGAGGGCACTCAGATCCGGAATTTCCCCGACCAACTGGTTGGTATGGAGTGACAGGGCATTCAGGTTGGTGAGGGCGCTCAGATCGGGGACCAGCCCGCTCAGCTTGTTCGTGCTGAGGTCGAGACTATATAGTCCGGTGAGGGCGCTCAAATCCGGAATCGGCCCAGTCAGGCGGTTGTTGTCGAGGAACAGCCACTCCAGGTTGGTGAGAGCGCTCAGATCCGGGACCGGCCCGCTCAGTTTGTTCGTGCTGAGGTCCAGACCATACAGTCCGGTGAGAGCACTCAGATCCGGAATCGGCCCAGTCAGCCGATTGTTGCTGAGGGACAGCCACTCCAGGTTGGTGAGAGCACTCAGATCCGGGAGTGGTCCATGCAGCCCGTTACTTGACAGATCCAATGCTATAACGCGGCCGCTCGCGTCCGTATAGACCCCGTACCAAGTGGAGATTGGCAGTTCGGTCAGCCAGTTGTCGCTGTGCATCCAGTTGGCGCCGTCGGTTGTCCTGTAAAGAGCGACCAACGCGGCGCTCTCCTCGGCGGAGCTTGACTTCCGGGTTTCGCCTTCGGCCACTGTCAAGGTAAGTGGTCCGGGCAGTGTCGAGGATACCTGATGCGCCAATTGCGGCCACCGACTTTTCCCCTCTTTGGCGTCGATTGCGCGGATAGCAAAGTGGCAGATAACGCCGAACATACATCTGCCGTGCGCGTAGGACGTACCTGTCAGGTCATCATCAAAGCGTTGCCTACCGTTAGCACCATTGTCCCGTGATAGCCAGAGTTCGTATCCGACAGCATTGGAGGCCGAAGTCCAACTGAGCTCACCTACGTTCGCTCCAAAGGCATCCTGTTTCAGAGTCGGCGTATCCGAGACGACCAAGGTTTTGGTTTTTGCATGCGAAACTGTTATTGAGTGGAGGGAACGGGGCGCCAGCGCCGCAAGAATGGCGACCAGAACCAGAATGCATGCGGACTTCCCGGTTAGTAGATGTTCTCTGTGTTTCACTGGGGTGCAGTTTATAGTTTTCGACACAAGCTTCGGAATCCAGGCTGGCGGTGGGCAATCCAGAACGACATACGGTTTGTCTTGGGGTCCTTTGTGGAAAAACCCAGGTTTTGCCCCTGAAAATCCCGGTTCAGGCAATCGTCAACGAGCCCTGGTAGTCAGGTTATTACTCTCGCAGAAAACCTTCCATTGTTCCCGGCGTTGGCATCGATCAGTCGGTGGCGATGGTGAGCGAGCGGATGCGGTCTTCGTCCCAGACAGCGCCCCAGCCGGGGCCGTCGGGGGGTGCGATTTGGCCGTCTTCGATGAGGGGGGCGTTGAGGAGGCCCCACTCTTCGCCTTCGGATCGTAGACGCTTTGGGTCGGCCGGGCCGAGGAGCTCGTAGAAGTCGGTGTTGTCGATGCAGCAGCCGGCATGGGCGTGTACGAGTCCGTAGAGGCCGCCGGGGCCGTTCATTTCTATGTTGGCGCCGTGCATTTCGGCGAAGTGGGCGAGTTTGAGGACCTGGGTAAGGCCGAAGGTGGCGCGGGCGCGCAGGCGGTCGGTGGCACCCTGGATGAGCCACTGGGCGGTGAGGTCCATGTCGTGCATGAGGCGCTCGGTGGCCATAATGGGGATGGTGAGGGTGCTGCAGAGCTCCTGGTACTGGTTCATTTTCTGTTCGTGCATGGGCTCTTCGAGCCAGATGTAGTCGAGCTCTTCCATAGCCCTGCCGACTTCGATGGCTTCGCGCAGGTTGTAGGAGCAGACGGGATCGTTGAGCAGGTCGTAGTCATCGCCGACGGCTTTGCGTACGTCGGTGAGGAGAGGGATGTCGGCTTTGCCGCCCTTGTAGGTGTGCAGCTTGTAGGCGTTGACGCCGAAAGTGCGGCCGCCGTCGATGTGGTCGAGGTAGCCCTGGAGGTCCATGTCGCCGGCGGTGAGGTAGACGGGGAGGCGGTCGCGGACGCGGCCGATGAGGTCGTAGACGGGGCGGCCGGCGGTCTTGCCCAGGATGTCCCAGAGGCAGTTGTCGAATTCGCCGAACCAGCCGGGTTCCTGGTAGACCCAGCGGGTGCCTTTGTGGAGCATCTGGAAGAGGCGTTCACGGGCGAAGGGGCTTTCGCCGACGGCGTGGGTCTTGAGGATGTCGAGCTGGTATTTGTTGATGGAGGTGGGGGCGATGCGGCCTGTGATGCCCTCGTCGGTTTCGACCTCGAGGATGTGCGATTGCATGGGCACGTCGATGGGCCGGCCGGTGTGGGTGTACTGGATGCGGCGCAGGCCGGGAACCTGGATGAGGCGGTGGCGGCTCTGGGTGAGGGTTGGGTGTTGGAAGGTGTGGAGTTTGATGTCGGTGATTTTCATGGATAACCCCAGTGGTCAGTGGTTAGTGAGGGCGGCGGGTGTTGGCTAGGATGGGGCTGACGCATGTTGTGAGGATTGTGCGTTCTCTTCGTTGACGTAGGCTGAATCAGGAGAGGCATTCTGTAGTGTATCGTTGACTTTGCGGCGCCATTTCCTCAGGGGCGGAAGGTGCTTGTCAATTTGAAACCTTCAAAGGCTATTCAAAGGCCGGCGGTCGGCCGACAGGGGGATCCCACAGGGTAAGAGGAGAGCGTGGGAAGTCAGACTGGAGTACTACCATATCACTACGAAATCAGCTTGCTAAAATAGAGGGATTTACTCCGATAGAACTTCAGAAAATCTGCAGGCGTGTCGTGTAATCCCCCATCGGATTGAGCGCGGTAGGGGTAGTGACGTGTCCTCCTTATCTCCTTGTTTGCATGGATATCAACCATACTGACGTATCGGTACTGGTAGTCATCAAGAAACTCATTCGATTCCCAGAACAGTTTTCCTATACATTTGCAGTAGCTCATAAAGCAGGTCGCGCCCTTCAGTTGCTGTTCGACATGGGAACGAGTCTTGGTATTCCCCGCTTGTGTTTCAATACAGATAATCCACTTTCTTTTCCCATCGTCGGAAACTATTACAAAGTCTGCCCTCCGGCGCTCGCCCCTTGAACCGTTGAAGATGTCCAGAGGAGCTTCGAATTCCTCTGCCCTGACAACAACCGTATCGTGAGGTACCCCCTTAATCTCTACAGTTGTCTGTGCCTGCTTATCAGTCAGTGTTACAGAAGGTCTACCTGGACCTGGTTGCAACGGAATCTGCGCATTGGATACAAGCATTGTCTGCAATATCTCAATCTCATTCACAGACCCTACTCCGCTCCCCACACAATATCTTCAAGAATGTTATTCATATGGTCAATGGTCTTGTCAAAACTGCTGGCTTCAATCCCAAGCTGAGGATCAACGTCAGCGGGCACAAGCATATGGCCCCTTCTACGTCTCTTCTGATCTTTTTCCAATGGCATCAGCCCTTCTTGCGCCATATACACCTTAACTTGATCAGATGAAATCAATTCGGTCGCTTCGTAACCGCCGTCCAAGGCAATTCTCTGAAGGTGGGGCCTATCGTGGTTTAGCATTATTAGAGTGTTTAGCTCTCTTATAATGTAGTCACTGTGAGTCGTTATAAACACTTTTATGCCCACATTTACAAGGCGAGCCAGAAGTCTGGCGACGCGACGCTGATTTTCAGGGTGAAGATTCAATTCCGGCTCATCCACCATCAAGATCTGACCAGGCGCTGCAACATGGCGGAGGAAGAAGCCAATGTCCAACAGAGAACGCGCCGCGCTAGAACTCTCGTCCATTGTCAACTTGAGTCGTTGGCGGGACGGCCTGAAATAAATCGTGTCGTCACTGCCCGCGACATATTCACCTCCAATAATATCGGCAAAATCGTTCATAATGCGGGGATGGTCCTTAACAAGAAAACTGTCCTCTTTGGAAACGTCCTCAAGATTCCGTATAAAATCGACATTGACTTTGACCGGAAGCGGGTAGTCCTGGTAGGACTTGAACAGCAGTTCCATTGGATCGATGTTTTTGTCCGTTCGACTCATTTCCTCAAGTAGGCGGTTACGAGCGAAATTAAGTTCCTTGCGAAAAATCGCTGCCCCAGTGCGCTCTGCGCTGGCAATAAAGGGATGGGGGAAGAACCTTTCGAAAAGCAGCTCTATGATGTGAGCAGAAAGTATTTCCTGGATGATGTGAGCAGGTGGGCTTGAGCTTGTCTCTCCCATAAGCAGTGTAATCACTATTTCTTCGTCGTCTTCAGCCTTGGAAAGAGAGAGTAAGTCATCCTCGCCAAAACGAATTCTACGTTGAAGTGTTCCTTTAGCCATTGCCGGCGGTGATACCGGTCCGACACTTACCTGAAAGAAAGTATCTTTGAAATAGCTCGCCTTTGATGCAAGAATTCTCGGCAATTGCTCTGTATAGAACTGACAGCCCTGTTCCAAAAGTTTGGCCGAATTCCTAGCGTACGATGCAACATCGATCCGACAAACTCCGTCTCTAAACAGTGCCTCAGTCATCTGGTATGGAATTTCGACACTCAGGAAGTTTTTCCAACCCCACAAGAACCCGAATAGGGCATAGGTTGCGTAGGTCTTGCCCGTGTTATTTTTGCCACAGATAATGGTTAAATCACCTAGCGTGAATTTGGCCTGCTTCAGTATTCCAAGATTCTTCAAACTTATGTCCAAAGTCACTCCGTCACCTCCACAGTCGTCGTCGAGTTACTGCGAGACGAATCCCACGCTAATTCTCCGCGATTCTGTTACCACAGGATAGAATCGTCTTCGGCGCCGGTCGCTCCAGAAAGATGGTCCCTCTCTTGGATCAAATTTCGGCATAGCTCAAGCGATATTGTAGCACAAATGAGCAGTAAACTTAACTAGCAGGCAACTCAAACTTCCTCGCGCCTACTCTTCATCACCCACAGGGTCCTCAGCGCGGTGGGGAAGGCGCTGAGGGCGGCCAGGGCCCAGATGATTGTGGGGATGGTGAGGGGTGGTATCGAGGGCGGCGCCGAGGGCGGCGAGATGGGCGGGCAGGAAGCGCGGGCCGCTGAAGTTCCAGGTGTCGTTGACGTTTGTCTGACCTGGCATTTGGGAACCGATCAAGTTGTCCATCCACGAAGGACATAGAGTTTCACGAATCGTCCTTGAGGTTGAGGTTACCACGAGAGCACCCACAGGGGGTGCCCCTACGGGGATCTTGGTGGATTGGCGCTGTTGCGGACGGCCTGGGCACCCACAAGGGGTGCCCCTACGGGGTGATGGCTGGTTGGAAGGAAGTGTAAACGAACCCTGGTTTTTTCGGTGCCGATGGTCCTGGCGGCGCCGGTCTTGGAACAACATGCCGGCATTTGCACAGTCTACATGGCCCTAGAACTGACTCGCTTACTCCGTCTGTCATGGAGCGTTTCGAGATCGATGCGGCAGGCACTCAGCCCTCTGTGGTCGGTGTGGGCGTGGGCGTGGCTGTAGAAGTGGGTGTTGACGTCGGGGTAGACGTAGCGGTGGAGGTTGGGGTGGGCGTAGAAGTCGGTGGATTGTCCACAGTTACGGAGGGGGAGAAGGAACTTCCTACATCGTTATGGGCGCGCACGCTGAAGGAGTATTGTGATTTGTAGGGAAGGTTGGTGATGGTTGCGCTCGTTCCGTTCATGGAGATTCTTATGTCTTCCCGAACATAGCCATCGATGTCAACATCGACGCCGTTGTAAGGCAGTCTCACCCACCTTCTCAGGAAACCAAATACAATGTAGTGATAAAGATATACGTCATAGGATGCCTCCTCTGGCACGGGGTCCCAGTCGATTGCCACGCTGCCTACGCCAATCAGTCTGGCGGTGGGTTTGTTGGGTGCGGAAGGCCAACCTTCAGGTGTGGGCGTGATGGTCGGCGTAACGGTCGGCGTGGGCGTGGGTAAGAGACGATACTCCTCCGGGTTCTCCGCGCTGCCAGATGTTGAGATTCTCAGTCCTACAGAGTTCTCGGCCAAGACCCTGAAATAGTAGGATGGGAAGTTAGTGGGCATGTTGGTCAAGACAGCGCTCGAGCCGTTAAAGCTGAATGAAATTCCCCGCCTTGGCCCCTCTTCTTTCACCGACCTCCAGTAGGGGTATGACCAGTACCACAGATCATAGTATGTGGCGCGAGCCACATCGTCCCAGTCGACGCTGACATGGCCGGCACCCAGAACGACGACAGTCGGAGGATCCGGGACATCTGGTACAGTGGAGTACCGTGGTTGGGTCGTGGGCGTCGCCGTTGGCGTGGCTGTGGCCGTCGGTGTCGGCGTGGCTGTGGGTGTGGGCGTCGCCGTTGGCTCGAGCTGCTGTTGTTGGGACTGCTGGGGCTGCAGTGTGGGTGTAGCTGTGGGTGGATCACTCTGTGAAGGAATCGTCACAGTGGCATACCTTGACCAGGCGCTGGCTACTCCCGAGGCGCCCACGGAGCGGACGGCGTAGGAGTAGGTGGTGCCGGCAGTGACGTTGTAATGGGTGAAGGTCGTATCGGTCAGGCTGTCGCCGCCGATCTGCTGCCACTCGTTGACGCTGTCCCATACCCAGAGGTCGTAACGGGCTGCGCCTGTTACGGACGACCAGCTCAGACTCACACTACTTGGTGATACGGCCGCCGCCAATAGCGGTACAGCGGGGGGTGTGGCGGTCGCCGTCGGTGTGGATGTGGCGGTAGCTGTTGGTGTAGATGTAGATGTAAGCGTGGCTGTGAAGGGCGGGTCCTCAGGTTGTCGCGGCGAGGGAGGCTGCGTGGTATGTGTGGCAGTCGGTGTAGATGTCGGCGTGGCGGTTGGCGTGGCCGTGTGTTTCGGGTCCCCGGGCTGTCGTAGCGAGGACGGCTCCAGGGTATGTGTGGCTGTCGGCGTGACTGTTGGGGTCGAAGAGGGCGTGGCTGACGGTGTAGCTGTGTGTTGGGGGCCCTGCTGTTCCTGGAGCGCGGTTGCGCGGACGTACTGCGACCAGCCGCTTTTCTCACCTTCGGCGTCGACTGCGCGGACGGCGTAGTAGTAGGTTGTTCCAGCGGTGCCGCCCGTGCGCGTATAGGTGGTGCCGGTCAGGTTGTCGCCGCCGATCTGCTGCCAGTCGTTGACGCTGTCCCACTCCCACAGCTCGTAGCGCACAGCGCCGGTCACTGCTGTCCAACTCAGTTCTATTCCGTTCCCGGTTGCCTGTGCTGTCAGTGACGGCGCAGAGGATGACGGCAAGGTTGCGGACGCGTAGTCGGACCAAGCACTTGTCTCACTATCGGCGTTCACTGCGCGGACGGAGTAGTGGTAGGTTATGCCTTCTGCGGCGGCCGTGTGTGTAAATGAGGTGCCTGTCAGGCTGTCCCCACCAATTTCCTGCCAGCCGCCGGCGCTGGTCCAGGCCCACAGGTCATAACGCGTTGCGCCCTGCACGGCGGTCCAGCTCAGGTCGACGCCGTTCTCGCCGGGCTGAGCGGACAGCGTCGGCGTAGCAAGCGTTGATGCGGTCGAATCCTGTTGCGCGGAGGCCAGGTTGGGAAGGGAGAGGATGGCGGTAAGGGTTAACAGTGCTACCGCCAGCCACACGCGCTGACCGACGGAGAAAGAGGACTGGTTCGGCAGTGGCGACATATTTCAGCTTTTCCAAGGCCGAATGGCCCGACAGGGGCCGGTCAGATTCAGGCCGGCCGCGGTACAGTTTTCCAAGATGGAAACGGCAAACTGGCTCCCTTGTCAAGCTGATTTCACAGTCGCAGGACGGAAGTATGGCTGTGCGACGTGTAGCAGGTCAAGGCAGACGGGAACTACTGGAAGTTCCGGAAAGCGTTCCTTGCCGCTTTACGCATAACGAATGTCGAAGGGGCAAGCACACGACGCTTGGCGCGCTCCCAGCACCCAACGATTTGGGTTCGCAACTGTTTTCGATTCCAGGGACAGTTGAGGCACCCCTATCCGGGGTTTCACATTCGTTGAGAGGTTGTACACCGAGGGCCAGACGGAGCGCGTCCGATATCACATCGATAGCGCCCAGACTAACGCTTGCTCCGATATTCATCAGAGAAACAAGCTCCCGATCGTTGCGTTTACGGCACCAGTAAACAGCTCAGTAATTATAGGCTTCTCAGCTGTAAAGTCAAATCCCGTTTTCGGACCTTAGCTGACTCCGCACCAGAACCGATCTCAGGCCGAGGACTGCCTGCTGCGCACGACCCACAGGGTCCAGAGGATCGTGGGGACGACACCGATGGCGGCCATGGTCCAGATGATGTTGGGGATGGTGAGGGTGGTGTCGAGGGCGGCGCCGACGAGGCTGGAGGCGAGGGCGCTGCCGAGGTAGAAGAACATGAAGTCGCTGGCGAAGACGCGGCCGCGGACTTCGTCGGGGACCATTTGGAGGAGGAGGTGGGTCGAGAAGACCCAGATAATGCCGCTGCCGATGGAGCGGACGAAGGAGCCGAGGAGCACGATGGGCAGGCTGAGGAGGGGGGCGGTGACGATGATGCCGGCGATGGCGAGGACATAGCCGTAGGCGATGGCCTCTTTCAAGGAGCGGGGATCTTCGCCGGTGAGTTTGCGGGCGAGGATGGGGCCGAGGCCGGAGCCGACGCCGGTGAGGCCGAACATGAGCCCGAGGCTGGTGCCGCCGCCCTGGCCGACGGTAAAGACCTGCTGGGCGATGGCGACCTGGAGGACCTGGAAGGCGGTTGCAAAGAAGAGGGCCATGACGGCCTTCTGGAGTGCGACGACGAGGACGTCGAGATGGGCGCGCAGATAGCGCAGGCCGCGGAGGTACTGGCCGAAGGCGGCGGCGACGGTCCTGTCGGCGGCGGCGGATGCGAGATTGGCGGGCATGCGGATCTGGGCGAGCAGCAGGGCCGAGAGCAGGAAGGTGAAGGTGTCGAGCACGAAGGCGGGGTACATGCCGAAGGTGCCGGAGAAGAGGCCGCCGAGGGCGGCGCCGAGGGCGAGCATTACGGACCAGGTGGCGGAGCTGAGGGCGTTGACGGCGCCGAGCTCGCGCGGGTTGGAGATGTCGGGCAGGATGGCGGTATGGGCGGGATCGAAGAATCCGCTCATGGCCATTTGCACGGCGGTCAGAGCGTAGAGGAGCCAGACGTCGCCGGGGTTACGGACGAGCAGGAAGGCGAGGACGACGGCGGCGCGGATGAGGTCGGCGGCGATGAGGACGTGTTTGCGGTTGTAGCGGTCGGCGACGACGCCGGCGATGGGGCTGACGAGGAAGGGCGCGAGCATGCGCACGACGAAGAGGGAGCCGATGGCGAGCCCGGACTGGGTGAGCATGCCGACGAGGGCGGCGGAGGCGACAAGGTTGAACCAGTCGCCGAGGAGGCTGACGATCTGACCGAACCAGAGGTAGCGGAAGTTGCGGTTGTTGCGGAGGAGGTCGGAGTAGCTGACGGCGGTTTCGGTGGTGGTATTTGCGGTCATTGAGGGTAGTTGCGGTGGCAGGGGAGATTCAGCTTAGTGTGTGTTCAATTTGAAAGCCGGGTTTTTGCGTAATGCGTATTGCGTAGCCCGCTTGGGAAGTCCTGGTATCAGACGGAATCTGCTTCAGCGTGTACAGATCAACATACAGTACCAGATTCCGACGGGGAGCCGCAACTTTATCCTGCTTTGGTAAGTGCCAGGCCATGTTCTGTGTTCCGGCTCCCTTGACATTTTGGGAAGGCCGCTCGGATTTCAGCAAGAACGGCTAACTGCGAGGAGAGAGGAGTGAGAAGGGAGAACGGCAACACCAACACCTTTATCCGCGAAGGGACGCGAAGGAGCGCGAAGAACTGCAACGGCAACGTCAACACCTTTTGGTCCACGGAGGACACGGAGAACACCTTTCTTTGATCCGCGAAGGGCCCGCAAGAGGGGCACCCACGAGGGGTGCCCCTACTATTGTGGCGGGCTCTTGATGGTCATAGTGGTGCAGGTCGGGCCCAGTTGAAGGGTGCCTTGCCGGCGCCGGCACATAGTCGGAACCAGCCAGGAGGCAGAACGGGGGGAAGCCCGGTCGCCGCGGGGCGCCAAGGTCGAATTAGCACACACTCGCTGCGGCGGGAGGTTTAGGGGGGGCGTTGCGGGGGCGGAGCCCCCGCACAAGGGAGGGCCGAATAGGCCCGACCGCCCGGAAAAGCAGTTTTTAGTTTTTAGTTGCTAGGTAACTACTAAGCCTTAAGTAACGAGAAAGAGCTAATGTGCGATTGCTCTTG
>WTGY01000175.1 GCA_011523365.1 Caldilineaceae bacterium | reverse complement strand
CCCCATCAGATGCTCCTCCTGCCCGATGCGAGCCCAACCCGCAGCCAGCAGATAACGCCACACATCAGGCGGATACCATCTGAACCGCGTCCGCACGCTCTCCAGCCCGATACCGTCGTGAAAAACTCCGCCTGCCGTGATCGTCCGCAGCTTCTGCTGGGGAAAAGTCAGCCAGTCCGCAGTCACTATCTCTCTGCTGACGTCAAAATTCAGGTACGCGTAGAAAAACCCACCAACCGTCTGCGTTTCAACCCTGTGATTGACCGGCCCGCTATCCATGGCCTCCAGCAGCTGGACCCCATTGTCGTCGGGGTTCGGATCACTGAAATTCGTCGGGTAGCCCAGAAAACTGTGCGGCAGTCCATCACGCAACGCCGCGTCGATATCTTCGGCGTGAGACTCCCTATCGTCCGGCCGCAGAAAGAGCTGCAGCCGCGGCCCCCAACCATGGTCCGTCGACATCTCGTCGTCGAACCCCAGCGTCTCCGAGCCGGCCCCAATCAAGGCAGCGGCATGCGTCAGGCCGGGCCATGACCTGTCGAGCACAGGCCGCACCGCCTCCCAATAGAAGCGTCTGCTCAATTCCAGGCCGGGGATAAACGCCATTCTCTACAGCGCCGAATCAGAAGAAAGTCCGTCGTTTCCGTCACACCCTCGCATTGTCGATGCCAAACCAAACTCGCTCAGAAAGCCGGTTCCCCCCACACAAACGCGCCGCCAAACAGAGTAGCCTCCACGTCCGTCTCCAGAATCGCCATCGGATGAATCGTGAAAATATCCTGTGACAGCACCACAAGGTCTGCCAGCTTGCCCGGCACAATACTGCCCTGGCTGCTCTCCGCGCCGCCCGCGTAAGCCGCCCCAACCGTATACGCCCACACCGCCTCCTCAACGGTCAACCGTTCCTCCGGATACCAGCCCTCACCACCGGGGCTTCCGTCCGCACGCATCCGAGTAACCGCCGCATGAATCCCCTGGATCACGTCCGGCGTCTCCACCGGCGCGTCCGAACCGAAGGCCAGCTTCGCCCCGCTGTCCCACAGGCTGCGAAAAGCGTAGGCGTAACGGCTCCGCTCCCCCCAATACCTGTCGGCTAGGAGCATATCCTGCGTGGCGTGGATCGGCTGCACCGACGCGATGATATCCAGCTCCGCAAAACGGGCAATGTCCTCCACAGCCAGCACCTGTGCGTGCTCGATCCGGTGCCGTAAATGCAACCCCCGATCGGCCCGGCGGCTCGTCTCCAGCGCGTCCAACACCATTCGGTTGGCCCTGTCGCCAATCGCGTGGGTGACCACCGCCAGCCCTGCTTCCGTTGCCCTGGCAATAATGTCCGCCATCTCCTCAGCCCTGGTCACCGCGATACCGGTATTCTCAGGCTCCTCGTCGTACGGCGCCAGCATCCACGCAGTCCTCGGTCCCAGCGCACCGTCGCTGAAGACCTTCACCCCGCCAATGCGCAGAAACTCATCGCCAAGCCCCGTCCGCAGCCCCAACCCGATTGCGCTGTCCAACTCTGCCACCGGGATCTGCGCCACCGTGCGCAGCGTGAGATCCCCCTCTGCCCGCAGCTGCTGAAAGGCCCGCAAAGAGGCCGCCGCCTCCTTAGTGTGCACACCCACGATCCCCATGCGGTTGACCACGTCCTGTGCCTGTCGCACCGCCGCCACCGCCTCCCCGTCCGCAGGCTCGGCCATGCATGGAAACGCCAGCTCCATCGCCCTTTCAAGCAGAATGCCCGTCGGCTTACCCGCCCCATCGCGCACAATTTCGCCGCCGTCCGGGTCTTTCGTATGGGCCGTGATCCCCGCTCGTTCCAACGCCATACTGTTCACCCACGCCGCGTGTCCGCATTTGCGCGCCAGGTAGACCGGATGCTCCGACGTCACCGCGTCCAACTGCGCAGCCGCAGGAAACGCGCCGCCCTCCCACACCGACTGGTCCCAGCCCTGGCCCATCAGCCACTGACCCGGCGCCGTTTGCGCAGCCCGTCGCCTGACCCGCTCCAAAGCCGACGACAACGTCCCCGCGCCGCTCAGATTGATCTCCCGCAGACTCATCCCGTAGGAAAGAAAGTGGATGTGGGCGTCAATGAATCCGGGCACGACCGTCGCGCCCCGTAAGTCAACTTCCCTCCCGCCCGGCGCCAACAGCGCCCGCATATCACTGTCGCTGCCTGTAGCCAGAAAGCGATCGCCCGCAATCGCCGCCGCCGACACCCGAGGCCGCCCCGCGTCCATCGTGTGGATATTTCCGTTGTACAGTGTCAGATCCGCTTGCACAGGCTCCTCCAACCGAAAACTGTCCCGAAATGCTGCTCGCCTACTCCGTTCGTGCCATCAAATCCTTTTGTTCGCCCTTCTTCTGTTATACCATACAGCCGCCTGCGTGCCACTGTAAAATTTCACGGCCGGAAAGATTTTCTGCAATAGAGACTGCGCCTGAACGGAACAGCTAATGGGTGCTCTCCCGCGTACAATCGCGGCCTTACAACTTCCTTTCGCCGGCTCGCAGCCTCGACCCGCTTCATGAGCACACCAACGGGCTCTCTACCCGTCACCATCGGACTTCTCATCCTCGTCCTGTTCGCCGGATCAGGTGCATGGCTGACGATTCGCCGTGACGACCGGCGCTGGGATGTCCTGTGCGCTGCCCTGCTCGCAGCTATGATTGCGGCCTTCTTCTGGCGCACCATAAGCGGAACTGCCTACCGGCCGGCCGACGGCGGCGATCTCGTAAGCTTCCTCTTCCCCATATACCGATTCGCCGCCCGCACCCTCAGTCAGGGCAGCCTGCCCCTCTGGAATCCTCACCTCTACGGCGGCGCACCCTTCATAACCGACGTTCAGGCCGGTTTTCTCTATCCGCCCAACCTTCTTCTCTTTCTCATCAACCCATACTTTGCCTACCGCTGGATGCAGCTGCTAAGTATCGGCCATCTCTGGTGGGCTGCGCTGGGCGTCTACACACTGGCTCGCACCCTCGGCTGCAGCCGGCCTGCCGCACTCCTCGCCGGTCTCGCCTTCGGCCTCTGCGACATCCTCTTCATCCATCTCGGCAATCTCAATCTCATCGCCGTCCTCTCGTGGAGCGGCTGGATCCTCGCCGCCTGCCACCGCGCCCTGACCCGCCGCAGCCTCACCTGGGCCGGCCTCGCCGCTGCCCTCTTCGCCGTAGCCAACTACGCCGGCCACGCCCAGAGCAGCTACTTCCTCGGCATGGCAATGGGGATCTATTCCCTTGGCCTGCTGGCAGTCCAGTACTGGGGCCAGCTCTCCCTGGCGTCCCACGCGACCGCCCTGCGGCAAGCGCTGGCCGACCTGCGTTACCCGGCCGCACTTTTCATCCTGGCAGCGCTCCTTTCCGCACCGGTCATACTCCCCTCATTCGAAATGCTCCCCTACACCGAAAGAGGGCAATTCGAATTCCAGGAAACCGTCTCTTACTCCCTTGCCCCCGGACCCGCCTTCATCGGCCTGCTGACACCCGGCTTCTTCGGACGAGGACCACAGGACTACTGGGGTTCGTGGGATAGAGTCGAACTGCCCTATACCGGCCTGGTGACACTCCTCCTTGCTGCCGGAGCGTTCCTGCTGCCGATCCCGGAAAAGTGGCGCCGGCTTCTTCCCTTGTTGGCCCTGGCCCTGTTCGGCTTCGTCGTAGCCCTCGGCGGCAACACACCGGTCCACGGCTGGCTCACACAGATCCTCCCCGTATATGGCAGCTTTCGCGCCCCGGCCAGAATAATCGTCCTGTGGTCCCTAGCACTGTCCATCCTGGGGGCCTTCGGGATCGATGCACTCTTGGCAGGAAGAGCAGTTGAACAGGAGAATCCACGATCTTCCTTTACCACACCTTATCTCTCGTTCATCCGTGTGGGTGGTCCCGTCGTCCTCCTTGTCCTCATCCCACTGATCTTCACCGCGACCCGCGTGCTCGACGGCGACCCTGTCGCCCTGCAACGGGCGTCTATAGCCGGCAGGGCTCTGCTTCTGGTTACCGTCGTCTGGTTGGTCATTTGGCTTCTGTTGGTGATCTATCAACGTAGTCGTCTGGCTGTCAACACAGTGGTCCGGCTGCTGCTCCCACTGTTGCTGCTGGAGCTGTTCTTCGCCGGCGCAGACATCGATATCAGCAAAAACGATCCCTCACACAGTTTTGCCCAGCCTGAGATTCTCGCCTTCTTACAACGACAGGCCGGCGGCACCGCGGCCGTCGCCACAGACTCCACCCGCTCCACGTCCCCTCAGGCCTTCCCCAATCCTGACCCTTTCCGCATCGACGTCCGTACTGGCATCTACGATCTGTGGCAGCCGAATACCGCCGCGCTTTTCGGGCTGCAGGATGTGTGGGGGATATACAACCCCCTGGTCTTGACGCACTGGCAAGGGCTATGGAATAACAATCCCGGGCGCCACACGCGGATCTACGATATGTACAACGTGCGTTTCGTCATCGTACGCGACGGTACGCCCTTGGATGATCAATATACACTCGCCTACGACGCCCCCGGCCCCCTCGCCGTCTACGAAAACCCCGATCCACTGCCCCGCGCCTGGCTGGTTCCCGCAGCCCGGGTCCTCCCCGATGAAGAAGACGTTCTCTCTGCCATAAAACAGCCGTCGTTCGAACCGCTGCACACCGTCCTACTGGCGCAGCCCCATGACAGCCCGTCCATTCCCGCAACCACGGACGAGTCAATCCCATCAAGCACGTCAGGACTCGTATCGGTCCTCGCATACAGCCCAAATGAGATCATGCTGGCCGCCCATGCTGAAAGGCCTGGCTATCTCGTTCTCAGCGAAGTTTGGTTCCCGGGTTGGCTCGCGACCGTAAACGGCGAATCAACCCCCGTTTGGAGGGCCAACTACACCTTCCGCGCTCTTCCTCTACCCGACGGAGAACTGGAAGTACGACTCTGGTACGCGCCCGCAAGCTGGCGTCGCGGGCTCGCGCTCTTTGGTGTGGGGTTCCTGTTGCTGGCGGGTCTGTCTCTTTCGCAGCTTGTCACTCGTAAAGTGCGAGGCATCCAACGAAGTAACTAGGGCTCGTTGACGTGTGTCTGAAAAACGTCTTCCGGGTGCCAATTGCGGTTGATCATCGAAGGGTGGCGCAGTCACACGAAGAGAATCCGATACACCTTTGCTGTTCTCCGCGTCCTCCGCGGACAAAAAGGTGTTCTTCGCGACCCTTCGCGTGACTTCGCGGGTCAATTTGCTGTTCTTTTCGCAACATCCAAGCGAAAAAAATCCCTATCAGGCCTGCCGGCGTTCCGTTCTTGCTGAACTTTGAGCAGCCTTCCCAAATTGTCAACACGACCTAAATAAAAAGTGAAGTGAGAGAAAACGATCTG
Source organism: Caldilineaceae bacterium (assembly GCA_011523365.1). GTDB lineage: Bacteria > Chloroflexota > Anaerolineae > Caldilineales > Caldilineaceae > Bin5. Next base: position 15,433 of record WTGY01000175.1, on the reverse strand, counting down.
GCCCGTGTCCTCTCTCCTCTTCACTCACTCCTCACCTACGGCAACACGCCTTTCGGCATCTTGCAGACCATCGTGTACGCCGGATCGTAGATGTTACCCAGATCGTATTCCACCGTCTGCCCCATCAGAATATGCGCGCCCACCGCATCAATCCCCAGATCCTTTTCCAGCCACCGGATCATCTCCGTGGTCGCATGTTGCGTAGCCTGGTCCAGCGGACGCGCGTTGCCCGCTGCAAAGATATACGCCTCGTTTTCCCCTCGCGGCCAGTAGATCCGCCGCCCCTTCTGCACATCCACTGTAAAACCCACGTCAAAAGAGATCTCCACACCGGTGCCCACGATCTCGCCATCCCCCTGCACCGCATGTCCGTCGCCAATGTGAAAGAGCGCCCCGGGCACAAAAACAGGAAGATAGACGGTCACCCCTTCGACAAAGCCGCGATAGTCCATGTTGCCGCCGAAAGGGCCGGAAGTAGCAGTCGAAATCGCTTCCCCCCGGTCCGGCGCCACCCCGAAGCAGCCCGGCATCGGCGCCAGCGGCAACGTCAGCGCACCCAGGCTGGTCTGCGGTTCCTCCAGGGTCACCGTGCCTGCCTCGTTGTCCACACGCCAACTGGCCAGCTCCTGCCCCTCCGCCGGCCACGGCATATTGGGCACCTGCTCCGGATCGACCACATTTGGCGCCACCATCGTCCGCGTCCACCCGTAAGGGCGGTTGCACAACAGCTTGTCCAAATGCACTACCAGCGTGTCCCCCGGTTCCGCCCCCTCCACATAGAACGGCCCCGTCATCGGGTTGCCCCCTGACGTTACCTGCTGACCGCTGCTGTCCTGCCCTCTGGCGTCGACCGTCGTTGTTTCAACGCTGTCACCCGGCTGCACACGCAACACAGGCGGATGCGAACCGATCGTACTGAAATAATGGTCCGGCTCGAACTGATGAGTAGCCATACCTCTTTCCTTTCGCGGCTGTCTGATGAGACGGCTTTAACTTGTATGTTTTTGGGATTTATCGAGTGTGATTGGCCGAGGAAAATCAGCCCGAATGCCGTCAGCAGCCACCCGGGCCGGTCATCTTCTCAATTGGCGAACAACTGCCCGGTGGGGCCAATGGTCATTGCCGGCAGCATTTCCTGACTGCTGATCATGTGGTCAAGCAGCTGTAGTTCCCGCCCCAGATAGTAGTTGCCCAGCTCCAGAAGCTGCGGCACACCCTGTAGCGCCAGCATGCGGTGCTTGTCTTCAGGACGCACCTGTAAAGTGATGGCAGTGAGAAAGGCCAGGCTGGTAGCATCCTCCGGCAGACGGTCCAATTTCAGTTGCACGCCCGTAGCCTTCGTCAACAGCTCGACATAGCGCGTGATCTTGGGGCGCACCTTGTGAGCGCGCTCGACCGCCAGTTTCGTATCCCCATCGACTACCGGAAAATGCCGTACACGTCCCGTGAGATAGGGCAGATCGCGGTTCAACTCCTCAATGCGGAATCGACGTGTGCCCACGACCTGAATATTCATTCTTCCATCCGCCTGCCGGTCCACCTTTACGATCCGAGCAGCCGTCCCCACTCGGCGCGGCTCCGCCTCGCCGCCGACTTCCCGGCCTTCCTTGATCAACACAACCCCGAACGCCAGGTTCTCGTCCAGGCAGCGGTTGATCATCTCCCGGTAGCGGGGCTCAAAGATATGCAGAGGCAGCGCCATACCCGGGAATAGCACAACATTCAGAGGGAAAAGCGGCATTTCCATGATGGGACTCCGTTGCCTAAGGGAGAATTCCTTTTCGCTTTTGGGCTTTTCGTCGCGCACCGTTCAATTCCCGCTATCCTCGTCTGAACTGCTCTCTTCCACCGCCGCTTGAGCTAGTTGGTCGTCCGGTACTTTCATGAACTCTCGCAGCACTGTTGTCGCAAACGCCCCTTTCGGCAGCGAAAACGCCACAACAATGTCCGTCCCCTTCCGGGAAACCGACAAATCGTTAAGCAGAATCCGACCCAGCCGCCGCGTACCCATCATCTTTGCCCTGGCTAACGAGACCATGTCGAGGCCGCTCTCTGCCAGGATCGCCTGCTCCAGCTCACCAGATTCGGCCTCCGCCTCCCACATCTTGGGTCCGTATATGGGCGCTGTGAAGCTGATCTCCTTCCGTTCGAAACGGCTCTGCTCCGCCGTCTGGTCGGCCACAACGAACAGGCCGCCGGTATCATGCTTCTTGGCGATGTCTCCTGTCAGCAGCCTGGCGAACCACCCCTCTTGCTGCCGCAGTGCCAGATAGCGGTTGCACATGTAGCTCTGCACACTGGCAAGCAGGAGACTCCGCAGCCATCGGTTGGCTATGCGCTTCTCGCCCCGCAGCAACTCCCATCCCCGCCTCACATTGCCGCCGTTCTGTCCCAGGCGCTGCGGGCCATAAAAGTTGGGAAGCCCGCAACCCCGCAACCGTTCCGCGATGGCCTCGGCGCGCGCCATCGCTATCTCGCCGTCGACCGAGGGCTGTGAAATCGTAATCGTGAAACGGTTGCCCAGCAGATGGCCCTTCTTGATTTTGTTGCGGTGCAGGCGCACCCAGTTCACCGTCACCGGCGTCTTCACACTGATACGTTCCGGCGCCGCTTCCAAAAAGCTCTCGTCTACATGGCCAACCAGCAAACTGAACGTCTGCGTTGCCCGCGCGTACTTGTCCTTCATGCCGGCAAATCCGACCGCCCTGTAAGGCAGGTCGAACGCCTCCGCCAGCCCCCGCTGTACCTCCCGGGTCGTCAACTCCTCTTTCGTTACGTTGACATAAAGATGCTGGCCCGCACCGCTAGCTTCGTATAGCGGTATCTCCTCAACAACAAAAGTGTCGGGCGCGGTCCGTAGCTGTCCATCGACCCCCGGCAGTCCCTCCGTACTGTACGGCAGATTCAGATCCAGTTCCACGCCAACTCCATGCATGCGCGACCGTCCGGGTCGTTTCAGGAAATTATAACAGATCGGCGCCTGCGGAATAGGAAGAAATGTTCCAATGACAGGAAGCCGCCGCGTTTATTCGTCTTTGAAATAGAGTAAGCTGTAGCAAAATGGGGTGCCCCGCAGACCGCCGTAGCGAAAACCCACCTCCTGCAACCACTGCCGGACCGTCCGCTGCAGCGCATACCCTGCGTGCGGCATCTCTTCACTTACGGCCAGACGCCCGCCCGGTTTCAGGACCCGCCGCACCTCTTCCAGGGCGAAAAGAGGCTGCGGCATCTCGGAGAGCGAGGCGATCGCAATGGCAACATTCACGCTGTCACTCTCCAGCGGCAGACTGTAGGCGCCGCAATGATGAAAAATGACGCGGGAGGCGAAGCCGGCGCCTTCCACCTTGGCACGCGCCGCTTCAATCATCGACGCCTGAATATCCACCGCATGCACGCGCCCCTTGCTGCCCGCCTGACGCGCCATCTCCACACTGAACGTGCCCGTGCCGCAACCCAAATCCAGCACACTATCGCCAGGACCGATTCCGAACGGTCCCAGCGTCGCCACAGGATCCCGATATCGCATACGCACGGGATGGTCCAATAGGTCCCGCAGCGGCGCAGGATACGGGCGCGGCCGGACGCGGTGCGCGATACGGGTGCCGATCTGAGCACCGACCGTGACGCCAATGCTCCGTATCAGAAGATTTCCCAGTCCCATTCGTCAAAGTCCCGTGGCCGGCGAACTGTGCAGGCTTACAGACATCAGACCGCCCGCTAATGGCTGCTACAGGGAAAACGGATGCGCAGAATCCCACCGGCGAAAACCGCGCCGCTGGCATCCCGTTGCGCCAGGACCGACGGCAGCAGGTATTCACGCTTGAAATTCCCGATCGCAATGAAAAGCTCGTCGCCTCGTTTCGTCAGCCGGATCTTGTCCAGCTCTATGTGGGGTAACGGCAGCTTCAGAATGAAGTCATCGCCCTGCTCCTCGATCTCCTGCGCCTGGCCGACGAACATCACCTCGCCCGGGTCCCCTTGCTCGTACAGCTCATCCGCTAACGACCGCAGCGGCGCAAAGCCGACCACCTCTTCGCTCCGCCAGCTGCTGTACAAAATCGGCAGCGGATAGAAATCCCGCTCGATCTCAACCAGGTAGCGCGCCTGATGCTCCTGAAGTTGGCGCAGATACGGATCGCTGCTCGGCGCAAACACGGCTGCTCCCCCTGCCTCCTGACCCGTCTCCCCGTCCGCCGCGCCCCCACCAACCCCCTGAGCCCGCACACCGGGCAGAATGCGGTTGACCACAACCGCATCCACCGGACAGCCGAACAGCGACAGATAGGTCACCGCCCGTGCCCCCTCCTTGATCACCATCTTCTCAGGATTGATTACGACCCGGTAACTGGTGATCTGGGGATCGCTCAGGACCTCCTGCAACGCCTTTACATCATCCACCAGTTTGGGCAGACTGGCCAGCGCGTCCTGCTCCGGCATCAGCCGCCGCAACAGCCCCCCTGTCAGCCGCATCGCCGTCTCCCCCCAACCGAAGAAGCGCTCGACATACCACTGGAAACTCTCCGGCATCGCCAGAAGCCGCATCGACTCGCCCGTCGGCGCCGCATCCACAATCACCCGGTCAAATTCACGCGTCGCCGCATACCGGTAAATGTGCAGCAGGCTGAAGATCTCCTCCATGCCCGGTATGATCGCCATCTCTTCGGCAACCGTCTTGCTCATCCCCTGCTTACGCAGAATCTTGCCCATGTAGCCCTGCATCGCGCCCCAGTTCTTCCGTACTTCGTCCAGGACATTGATCTCCTGCGCAAACAGATTGTCAGTTACCTCCGTCGGTTCGCTCTTCAGCGGCCTGTCAAGGCTGTCCGCCAGGCTGTGCGCGATGTCCGTGCTCACCACAAGTGTACGGTAGCCCATCTGCGCGCAGCGCAGCGCCGTCGCCGCAGCCGTCGTCGTCTTGCCTACGCCTCCCTTGCCCAAATAGAGAAGGATGCGCACCGTCTCCACCTCTCGTTTCGTCACAGGAGCAGGACACCCGACTCCCCTGTCGCAGGAGTCGGATCCCTCCACCCACTCACCTGTTCTGGCCGCTGCCCCCTGAAGCATCAGGCAACGGTCAAAAGGCTTCGCCCGTTTCGTCTCTATCCGAACGGCGCCGGGCGCCTCCGCGCCGCAATAACGCCGCTACCGTCAGCACAACCAGCAACACCCCGGCCAGCACATAAAGCGCAGCCGTACGGCTCAGTCCGAACCAGCCCCGTATCCGCCACCAGTACAGCGGCAACTGTACCCAATAGCTCCATCGCAGATGCCAGCGATGCCCGATCGAGATCACATACTTGCCCATCCGGTTGTGCGGCGTCCAGACCACAAGATAACAGCGCCCGCCGACAAGCGTGCGCGAGTCGATCAGAGGTCCGGGATAGTAATGTACACGGGTCAGAACATCCTTGACCGGCTGCAAAAGCTCACTCGGCGGCGGCGCCACGATCGCGCTGTAGCCATGGGGCAGTTCCAACGGCAGCTTCTCCGCGTCCGCACTGTACGGCAGGCTCCGCGCCACGATCGCAATTGTCGGCACAACCGAGCCGCCGCGGGGAAGGACAGGCACGAACATCTGCGCCCGCAGACGGTCGCCCGCCTTGCAATCCACGCGGTATACATGCGTCTCACCAAGCCGTGTGAACGCCCCAAAAATAAGCCGCTTCTGGCTGAAATCGGCGAACGATTCGCCTTCGACCAGCTGGCTGCCCGGCCGGCTGCCGAACACCGGTACGCTGCCCGCAAGATCGACGCCGGGAACCGGCCGGGTGCCGCTCTTAGTGCCTACCTCAGTCACAACCCCTCCTGCACAAAAATACGTATAGACAGGCCTGCTTGTTGCAGTCCAAGATCACGCGCAAGAGTCTATCACCCGCGCGCACGCCCCGTCAACCGAACGCCTGCTTCAGGTGCATCCCAAAATGAGGGCGAACTCTCGTATTACTCCGGCAGAAGATAAACCGTGGTCAGTCCGCGATCAGCTCTGACTCAGGCGAAACGCCGTCTCTGATCACTGACCACTGACCACTGCAGTTTGGGGCGGTCGGGCCTAGTCGGCCCTCCCTTGTGCGGGGGCTCCGCCCCCGCAACGCCCCCCCTAATGCCTCATCGACCGGGTGTCGATATTCGTAACAGGTGCCTAATCGAAGGTGTCCAGCCAGACCACGTCTCGCCAGTCCCATCAGATCCCCACTGGCGCCGGCCATGTGCCTGCCCTCGCACCCACCCCAACTGACGGACGCCACCGTACGGCCAGGCCTGGCGCCTGCACTGCGTCTCGCCCAATGACGGTAAACAACGCCAGCCACCGCTGGCCCTGATTCCCCGCCAGACTGTTCCCACCACAAATCTGGGATGCACCCCCCGCTTCGCCACCGCGCAAACCCGCGCCTCAACTGCCCCTTTCAGGATCTGCCTGTCAACATCAAAATCTTGGAACTCCCGCGAAATCTATGGTACGCTTCGCACATGAATGCCCGCGTCCTCGCCCAACTTACTCTCGTTCATGTAGGGGTCTCCATCACCGTCGTACCGGTCACCAGCACGCTCAATCGCGTCATGATCGCAGACATGCAGATGCCGGTAACGCTGGTGGCCGTCCTGGTTGCTTTGCCCTACCTGCTATCCCCCCTGCAGATATTCCTGGGAAACTGGTCGGATCGCCATCCGGCCGCAGACTACCACCGCACACCTTGGATCCTCCTCGGTGGGCTGCTCGCGGCAACCGGCAGTTACTTCACAGTCCACGTAGCCTATCTGCTGGATCATAACTTTCTGATGGGTCTTGGGGCCGCAGCCGTCGTCTTCTGCCTGTGGGGAGCCGGTATCAACGCCGCCTCGGTGAGCTATCTCTCTCTCGTTACCGAGCTGGCCGACCAAAATGGGCGTAGTCGAGCGGTCAGCATCATGTGGACGGTTATGATTCTGTCAACGATTTTGACGACCTATGGTCTTTCCCAGATGTTGGCAGCACCTCCCTCAGTCTCGGGTGGCTCCGCCATATACGCCGTTTCAAAGGAGATGCTCGTCACAGCCTTCGGGGTAATCTGGCTGGTTTCCGTCGTCTTTGTCCTTATCGGAAGCTACCGAATCGAGCCCCGCGCATCGGCCAGAACCGACCAGCCCGCCAATAGTGCCGATGATCCCATGCTGGTGTTGCGCCTGCTCGCTCTGAATCCCCAAGCACGCCGCTTCTTCGTCTACCTCATGATCGTGTTGATCAGCATCCACGCACAGGACGTAGTGCTGGAACCCTTCGGAGCGAAGGCGCTAGGCATGTCGGTCGCGGCCACCACCCGCCTGACATCGATCTGGGGAATCGGCATCTTAATCACCCTCCTGGCCGGAATCTTGTTCACAAAACGCTTTGGGAAAAAAACCGGCGCAAACGTGGGCGCCTGCGTGACCGCCGTCGCCTTCGCTTTCATCATCTCTGCCGGCCTGCTCGGCAATTCAAACCTGTTTGTCGGCTCCGTCTTTCTGTTGGGTCTGGGCGGTGGCCTCATGACCGTCAGCAATCTCAGTTTCATGCTGGACATGACCGTACCCCAGGCCGCTGGCCTCTACATTGGCGCCTGGAGCGTAGCAAATTTCGCCGGTCAGGCCATAGGCAATGTCATCAGCGGTCTGCTCTACGATCTGTTCTTCTTGCTGACCAGCAACCCGCTGATGGGCTACGCAGCCGTTTTTACCCTCGAAATCGCCGGCCTGCTCCTGGCAGTCTGGCTCTTCCGCTCTATCAGCGTCGAAAAGTTTCGCCGCCAGGCCGAAGTGCGGCTCCATACCGTTCTCTCCTTGGCCTCCGACTGATGCGCCTTCTACTTTGGATCCGTTGAGTAGCACGACTTAACCATGCGTCCCCTGCGAAATGAGGCCTGTCGAACCGGTTCCCTGCCTGCGCCCGCTATACGCTGTGCCGTTCGTCTGTGCTATACTGGTCTACGGAGTCGGTTACACAGTCCCGCCTTTACCACTTCCGATTCCAGTTCTTCCGACTCCTGGCGACGGGCAGAACGCCGTAGGACTATCTCCCAGCCCTTGAGGACGGTAGCATGGTCAAAGTACTTCTGAGTTACGATATGCGGGAAGGGCACGAAGAAGACTGCCAGCGATACGTCGTGCAGACGCTGGCCCCAGGACTTGCCCAACTGGGTCTGCGCATCACCGACGCCTGGTACACGCTCTGGGGCGAAGCCCCGCAGATCCTTGGCGGCGGAGTCCTGGAGGATAAAGACGACGCCGCCCGCATCCTCAGCTCAAATGAATGGCAGGAACTGATCGCCGGCCTCGAACCATTCGTCGAAAACTTCAAAGTTCGCGTCGTTGACGCCAACGGCCGCTTCCAATTCTGAGCAGACCGCACCGCGTCGCACTGCACGCCCCATGGCCCTTGCCCGGACGCCCGCAAGCTCCACCCGCACCAAACGCCCGACCCAGGCTTCAAGACCATCCGCAGACCTGTCCGGCAGCGCCGCGCCCGCCGCTGGCAAACCCTTGGCGCTCATAGTTTTCCTCGAAAACGTCGGCCACATCCACGGCGTCAACCTGCCCCAATGGGCGATGACCGCCATCGATTGGCTGACCGAAGAGTACGCCAAATTCCTGCTCCGGCTGTACGGCGCCTACCGCCGCTACCAACGCGTCCTCATCCTTGAAGATGACGCCGCCACCGCCCCCAATCTGACCGGCGCCCTCGTCGATGTCAGCGCCACCCATACCGTCGATCAGCTTCTCCTCGTGCATGGACAGGAGCGCTGCCTGATCGGTTACAAAGGGCGTGAGCTCGTAGACGCAGCCGCGTTCGACCAACTGCTCGCCCGCTACGTCGAGGATGGCTCCCTCCTCGACCTGCGCATGGTCTACGGGCTCAACTGCTACGGCGCCAGCCTGGCCTCCACTTGGCTGGCCTTGGGCGCACAAGCCGTAAACGGCGCCCAGGCCGTCAACTGGCTCCCCGAGCCAAGTCTCAGCCTCTTTCTGCGCAGATGGCTCAACGGCGTACCTTTCAGTGAAGCCGTGGGCTGCAGCGCCCGCCGCGCCCGGGCAATTGGCAAACTGCTCTGGCGCGACCGGGCCGACGGCAGCGAACACCCCCGCATTGCAGGCAGCCGCCAAATCGTTTACGGCCGGCGCGACGTGACAATCACGTCGCCAACCGGCAAAGCCCGAACCACGCAATCTTCACCCGCTCGAAAAGTCGCCGCCACCGCATACCCCCAACGTACGGCGAGCGGCCAAATCCCCAATTCAGACTAAAGGAGCCGGCATGCCCCTGCCCAGTCGCAATGAAGCTGTACAACTACTGTATGAATGGGTCGAAAACGAGGGTCTGCGCCGCCACATGCTGGCCGTAGAAGCCGCCATGCGCATCTACGCCCGTCACTATGGCGAAGATGAGGACCTCTGGGGACTGACAGGTCTGCTCCACGATCTGGACTACGACCGCCACCCCGACATGGACGACCAGGAGAACGGCCATCCCCGCACTGCGCTGCGCCTCTTCCGCGAACACGACTACCCACCGGAATTCATCCACGCTATCGAGGCCCACGCAACCTTCCTCGGCGTCCCGCGCCAATCAAAGCTCGACAAAGCCCTTCTGGCCTGCGACGAGCTGACCGGCCTCATCCTCGCCTGCGCCTACGTGCGCCCCGACAAGGACCTGCGCGGCGTAAGGCTCAGATCAGTCAAAAAGAAGTGGAAGGATAAGCGCTTCACCGCCGCCATCGACCGCGCAGAGAATCTCCACTTCATCGAGGAGTTGGGCGAACCCTTCGACGAGCACGTGCAACGCGTCCTCGACGCCATGAAAGAGGTCGCCCCCGAACTGGGCCTCTCCGGCGAACAAGGCTGACTACGCCCGCAGCGCAAAATTCGGCTGCCCTTTAATTCAGGAAACACCCCCGGCCAGCGCCTCCAGAACACGCGCCGGCGTCATTGGCAATGTCCGGACCCGCCATCCCGTCGCCGCCGTAAACGCGTTGCCGATCGCCGCGCCCACCGGCCCAATCGGCGGCTCCCCCATCCCATACGGCGTCTTGATCCCCGTGTCCACCAGTACAGACCGGACATCCGGCGCATCATGCATAGTCAACAGCGGATAGCTCTCGAAATTGTTCAATTCCAGCCGTCCGTCCTTCACATACGCCTGCTCAATCAATGTCGACCCCACGCCCCACATCACGTTCCCCTCTATCTGCGCCTTCGCCCCATCGGGGTTCACCACCAGCCCGCAGTCCACCGCACAGTCCACCTTGTGAACGGCGACCTCCCCGGACCCTTCATCCACCGACACCTCCGCCACCTGTGCCACTACCGTATTTGATCCAAAACAGGCGACGCCCCTTGCCCGGCCATCAGGCGGCGCGCTCCCCCAGCCGCTCAGTTCCGCGACCGCTTCCAGTACCGCCCTCTTACGCCCACCCGCAGGACTGTCCGGTAAATGATCGAGACGGAACTGAAGCGGGTCCGCGCCCGCCGCTGCTGCCAGCTCATCAACGAAGCTCTCAACCGCAAACGTATTCGCGAAAAGTCCCAGCCCCCGCCACCAGCCTGTCCAGACCGGCAGTTTCTTTCGCCAGGCCGTCACCGTGCGGTTGGGCACGTCATAGTCGATTCGCGCCCCCACCGTTGCCCCGAAGTCCGCGCCCATCACCATTTCCATGAACGCGGGCATGAAACTGAAGGCCACGTCGCTGCTGCCCTGCCGGTGCTCCATAGCGGCGATCCGTCCGTTCCCGTCCAGCGCACCGGAGAGAACGCTTTTCGTCGGCGGTCGCAGGTAGCCATGAAGCATCGCCTCCGTTCGGTCCCATCCCACGTGCACAGGTACGCCGGCTGCCCTCGATAGCCGCGCCGCTTCAACCGCCACCCCGGTATCGAGCTTGGCGCCAAAACCGCCCCCGAGATAGGTCGGGACAACCCGAACCGTGTCGGCTTCCACCCCGAGCGCCTCGGCGATCAACCCCTTCGCCCTTTCGTGGGACTGGGTCGACACCCACACCGTCACCTGGCCCTCCTGTACATCCGCGAGCGCTGCCGGTGCCTCGAGCGGGGCCTGTACCGCAAAAGGCGAACGGTACGTGGCCGTGATCGCGGTCTCTCTCCTCAGCACACCAGCGGCGTTGCCCTCACGCTGGATCGTGATGCCGCCCTCCCCTGCCGGTTCGATCAGCGCCTCGATCTCCTCCTGCTGCCACAGATGCCCTTCATCCCACTCCGTCTCCATCGCCTTCACTGCCGACCAGGCCGCGCTGCGAGAGTTCGCCGCCACCCCGGCAAAGCCGTTTTCCACGTCGATCACGACCTCTTCGACGCCATCCATCGCTGCAGCCTCGCCCGCTGACGCGCCGACCAGTTTGGCCTCCAGTGTTGGCGGACGTGCAACAGCGCCATAGAGCATATTGGGCGCGCGCATGTCATAGCCGTAAACTGCCTGCCCCGTTACCTTGTCGGGAACGTCAATACGCGCCACCGGCTGTCCGACGACTGTAAACTCATCCGTCGCTTTCAGCTGCAGCGCCTCCTCCTCAGGAAGGTCCCAGCTCGTAACCGCGCCAGCCAAACTGTAGAAGTCAACCTTACTCCCAGGGTTGTCCGCGACCGCAAACCCCCGCTCCGCAACCCGCAAGGCCGCCTCGGGCTCCCCTAACACCACCGCCGCCTCCCGCTGCAGCAAACTGCGCATGCCCGCGGCCGCGCGGCGCAGCGGCCCGTAACTGGTTGCAACCGAAAAGCTGCCGCCGGTACCCATGCCGTCCACTAGTCTTGAAGAGGTATCCGCCTGCTCCACCACCAGGTCATCCCAACTGATTCCCAACTCCTCAACCGCAATCTGGGCGATCGACGTATGAACCCCCTGCCCCATCTCCACTTTGGTCAGAGACAGACGTATGCGGCTGTCCTCCAATACCTCCAGCCAAAGCGGCGGATCGTCAGGCAGTTGCATAAAGCTGCTCCCGGCGTGTTCAGCCTCTGCCATACTCTCCGCCATGATTTCGTTGAGAACCGGCCTACCGAAATACGCGCCCACCGCCAAGCCGGCCCCTGCCGCCCCCAGACCAATCAGAAAACCGCGCCGCGTCAGCCGCCAGCGCCGTTTCGTTGACCGAACGGGCTCTGCCCCCTCCGCTCCACCGTCTCCGCTCTCTCCATCGGCCGACGCTTCACGCGCCTCGACCGGGTCGTAACCATCGCGTTCCCGCGTCATGTCCCGACCTCCCCCCCGCCTGCCATCCCAGCCGCCTGTTGAACCGCCTGCCGGATGCGCACATAGCAACCACAGCGGCAGTAATTCGCGCTCATCGCCCGCACCGTCTCCTCTTCAGTTGGCTGCGGATTCTGCGTCAGGAACGAGGCCGCCTGCATGATCTGTCCGCTCATGCACCAGCCGCACTGCGGCACCTGGTGATCGACAAACGCCTGCTGGACCGGATGCAGCCTGATCGTGCCGCTGTCGTCCGTCGCCGCCAGCCCCTCAATCGTGCGAATGTCCGCCCCCGCAACCGCGGTCAGCGGCATCAGGCACGACCGCACCGCCGCACCGTTCACATGCACAGTGCACGCGCCGCAAATGCCGATGCCGCAACCGAACTTCGTCCCCGTCAGCCCCAGCCAGTCCCGCAGTACCCACAGCAACCTCTCCTCGCCGGGAACATCCAGCGTATAGCCTTTTCCGTTGACAGTCAGTTCCATACCAGGCTCCTCCTGATCTCTACTGCCCTAAAGCACCATCTCCCGGCCCGGCTTCGCGTCAAGCGAGCCGCCCAGGTCCACCAGCGCCGCCCCGACCTCCTGCAGGCAGCCCGCCAGGTCAGTCTCAATCCGGCTTTCCGGGATGCGCAGAACCCGCCACCGCTCCCCCGGCCCCGATGTTTCTCGCATGTCGCTGGCCTCATCGAGTCGGATTCCAAGATACCCGTTTCGCACCCGCAGCGCAATGTCAACCGGCCACTCTCCCGCCAACCGGTTGGGAAGCGGCCTCAACCGGCTCGCACGCAGCGCGCTCCACAGCGTCTGGAACGGTTCCCCCTCCAGCTTCAACTCCGTAACGTCCTTCGCGTTCAACAGACGCTCCAACGTCGTATGAATAAAGGTTAGCCGCCTGAACGTCGTTGCCGGCACCGGCCGCGCCAAACGCATCAGCGGACCGATTTCAATGCGAAAATAGTACTCCTCCGCCCGCGCATGGTCCGCCTCATCCGGCAGCAGCTCCGCCCGCGACAACAGCTGATAGCGCCGGACCGCCGCATAGTAGCTGATCGTCCGCGCCTCCGCTTCGCTCCCGAAAGCGCCCGTAAGATACAACGCCAGATAGTCCGCGCCGACCCGCCGCGGCGCCCGCCTCTGGGGTATGCGGTACCAGCCCTCCGATGCCGCCCGCCGCAGGTCGGCCGGGTTGTTCACCACCGCGACCAGAACTGTCCGCTTAAGACTGTACGGGTCCTTGTATTTCCGGGACATCTCCAGGCCTTTACCCCCTACTGTACATGCCGCGCCAAATTCGGCGCGTACCTGCTGATCTGCTCCCGCAGGCGCAGCAACGCTACATCCTTCGCCTTCGCTTCCAGCATAACATCAAACGACCGCAACCGCGCCGAAACCGCCGCCTGCAGCAGGTCGATGACCTCAAACGGGTGCAGAAAATCGCTGTGCTGATGCGCCAGCGGCATCTGTACGCGCGCCTCGCCATCACGATAGAGCGTACGCACCGCCGTACGCGGGCTGCTCACATGGATCTTTGGAACTATATCCTCCGGCCAGGTCGCCAGCGCGATCTTCAGCGCATCCAACGGCGGAATCGTATCCGGGTTGTGGCAACGGTGGTGCAGCGTGTCCAGGACCACCGGGATCCCCGTCCGCCTCTGCACCCACAGCACATCGCGCAGACTGAACTGCCTGTCTCCGTTCTCCAATACTAGGCGCCGCCGAACACTGTCCGGCAGCAAACTGACCGCACGCGCGAACCTCTCCAATGCCGCCGCCAAATCCCCGTGGCCGCCCCCCACGTGAACGACAACCACACTGGCCGCATCCAGCCCCATCCGGTCCAGCAGAGAAGTCGCCGCAGCCAGCTCCAGGCCCGACCGCGCCGCCAGGTTAGCATCTGGATGGCTCAACTGCACGTAGAAGCCCGGGTGCAGCGTCAAGCGCACACGCTGCTGCCGCGCCAGATCACCAATCGCTGCCAGCTCCGTCGAACATTCGTCAAGCTGATTGTGGAACGCCGGCAACTCCGGATGCGTGAGATAAGGAGCAAGCTGACCGGCCATCCGGTAAAACCGGATCTCCTTTCGCTCCAGATAGAGAAAAATGTCGCGCAAATAGGCCAGACTGACGCTCAGGTGCGGCTGGTTCTGCCAGCGACGGCTGTCGTGCGAGCGCAGCCCCGCTGCCCCCAACACCTTGACGGGAAAGCCCAACCGGACGCGCGTCCCATTCGCCGCGGGTCGGTAGGGCATACTATCCTGTTTTGGAGAACGCGAAACTGCGAGGAGAGGAGATTCGGTCGTGTACGTATTCCATTTTGATATCGCTCGGGGGTTACCGAGTCTCAAAATACTGCGCCGTTCCCATGGCCTTTCACAGTCCATGCCTGCCCGGCCCGAAAACAGACTAGCATAGCAATGACCACCCTTCAAATTCTCTCACCGGCCGCACCGTTGCAGCAATCTTCGCCCCTTCGGTACATTCGGCACACAACTGCCTCGACCGCGTACCCGGCCGCCGCCGCGCCCCGGACCTGCATTCGTGGAGGTGCTGGCAATTACATGGCAAGGTTGACGTCTTTGCCCGTTGTTATGTACTCTATAACTGCAACTGATTCAATTGTCCTGTCGAGAATCCTGGCAGCATCACAACCCTCGGCGCCCCCGCCTGAGAACGCAAATAACGTCTGAAAACACGCCGCCTCTGCCGGGGTTTGCTTTCGATCTTCTTCACAGGCTGTCGGTTCCACCATCTACTGACAGCGGAACCGGAACACCAGACTGCGCTGCTCGAGGAGCTACAAATATGTACCGGTTACGCCTACTGGCCATGACAGCGGCACTGTTCGTCCTGATGATCATTGCGCCCAGACCGCTGTCCGCGCAGGAACTGTCGCCAGCAACCCGGACGGAACCCGCAACAGACGCCCCGCCCGAGCCCACTTGGCTGATAGACCCTTCGACATCTGCGGCGAATCGCTCCAATTCGCCGCAGGCAGCCCCCGTTTCCACGGCCCAGATTCCGCCCGGATGGATGCCAATTGACGACGAATCGCTCGGCTATTCGCTCGCCGTACCCGCCAACTGGTTGACCTTCGACCTCCAATCTGGCGACCTCGACAGGATCGCCGGCATGCTGGGCGGCCGCGCCGCATCGCAGCAGCTGCGCCAGTACATGACCTCCCCTTCCGGCGAAACCCTCGGGCTCCTGGCCGTCGACCCTGATC
>WTGY01000161.1 GCA_011523365.1 Caldilineaceae bacterium | reverse complement strand
CTGACTACTGCTTTTCTGGGCGGTCGGGCCTATTCGGCCCTCCCTTGTGCGGGGGCTCCGCCCCCGCAACGCCCCCCCTCCTACAACATGCCTCATCGACCGGGTGTCGATATTGGTGACGGGTGCCCAATCGAAGGAGTCTAACCAGACCGCGTCCCGCCGGTCCCATCAAATCCCCGTGGTTGCCCGCCGTGTGCCTGCACTCGCACTATCCCCAACTGACGGACTCCACCATACAGCCAGGCCACGCCTGGCGCCTGCACTGTCTCTCGCACAAAGACTGTATACAACTCCAGCCACCGCTGGCACCCATTCCCCGCCAGACTGTTCCCACCCCAAATCCGGGATGCACCCCAATTCCGGGTAGGCTTCTTGCTCCGAAAGATAGACCGATGATATGATAAAGTAAGTCCAACGGTCTCCTGCGGTTGCGGGCCATCAGCCCGGGCATTCTGCGACCGAACTGATTTGGAAAAGCCATTCGGCAACTTTCCCCGCCACTGCCTGGCTTTCCCGGTCGTCCCCAATGAACGTTGCACGGTTCTTGCCAGCACGCACGTGCAGGGCGTCGATTTCACCGCAGACAACCATGCCGGGCTTTCGCTCTACCGGCACCCAAATGGCCGGTAGTCAGATCAACCTTCCGCGGCCCACTCGAAAAAACTGTTACCTCAATGGGGAAAGACGTGAACGCAAAAGCTGCATTGCTCAAGATGCACGAAATCGATTCACTTTACGACAAAGTTCGACGACGCATTCTCCGCCTGAATAAGGCGGCTGAAGGTTCAACTGAACTGGAAACGCTGCGCGAGGAAGTCGATTCTATCGACCAGGAACTCCAGGGCACCCGAACCGAACAGCAGGATCTGGAACTCGAGTCGCGCTCACTTACCGAAAGGATACGTGAATCCGAATCAAGCCTGATGAGCGGAGAACTGAGCAATCCAAGAGAACTTGAAGCCCTTCAGTCCAGCATTGACTCGATGAAGGAGCACCGGACCGACCTCGAAAATCGGAGCGTGGAACGGCTGGTCATGGTTGATTCACTCCAGGCAACTTTGGAGAATAAACAGAACAATCTTGTTCGGGTCGAAGAAGAGTGGACGAATCGAAAGAATGCACTTGAGACCGAGTTCGAGCAGCGCAAAAAAGAATACCTCTATCTGAAGAGAGCACGCGAGCAGGTGGCAGAAATGCTCTCCCAGGAAAACCTCGAAATGTACGAACATCTGCGCCGCAGAAAGAACGGCGTGGCCGTCGCCTTGCTCGAAGACGAAATCTGTGGAGCCTGCCACACACAGGTTGCAGTTGGAATCCTGAACAATATTCGTTACAGCGACGAACTCCTCAGCTGCCCCTCCTGCGGCCGTATCTTGCTCACCGAAGTCTGACGCCTGGCGGTCTCGACTGGCCGCGCAGCAATTGCATTGCAACGCCCCGCTCTTTTCCGAAGTGTCAGCGACATCCCATCTTCGTTCAGACCACTTGTAGCATCACTCCGAAATGCATCCACCGGGAGCAAAAAAATGACGGAACGAATTCTGGTGACCGGCATGAGCGGCCTGATTGGCGGCGCGGTCCGTCAGCGGCTGGAGGGCGACTACGAACTGACCGCTCTCAACCGCAGCCTCGTGCCCGGAGTCCGCACTGTGCAAGCCGACATCGCCGACTTCAGTGCTATCCGCCCAGCTTTTGAAGGTCAGGACACCGTCGTTCATCTCGCTGCTTCCGCACGCGGTAGCGACCCTTGGGAGCGCGTCCGCGATCCCAACTTGATTGGCGTCTACAACGTTTTTGAAGCCGCTCGCCAGGCCCGCGTGTCCAGAGTCATCTATGCCAGCAGCGGTTCGACTATCTCCGGATGGGAACTGGTGCATCCATACCGCTCACTCGTAAATGGCGACTACCAAGCTGTTCAGTATCCCTGGCCGATGATTACGCATGAGACGCCTGTTCGCCCCACTGGCGTATACGGGGCCACAAAAGTCTGGGGGGAAGCGCTTGCTAGGCAGTTCTCCGATAGCTTTGAGCTCTCCATACTCTGCCTTCGCATTGGCCTTGTCAACAAAGTGGACCGTCCAACTGATTCTCGCCAATTCTCAGTCTGGTGCAGCCAGAGAGATATCAGTCAGATGGTTGAGCGATGCATCCAGGCGCCGCAGGAGCTGAGATTTGACATCTTCTACGCCATCTCCAGGAACAAGTGGAGCTACCGTGACATTTCGCATGCCCGTGAGGTCGTCGGCTTCGAACCGGAAGACGAGGCGGAAGCCTACCGATGAACCGGCAGCTAGCTGTGAGATGAACGGTTTTGAAGGCCCCGCGAGGCTATCCTGGCCTGCACTCGCCTCACCAAAAGACAGACTCGCATAGACGGCTAAAGCTGAGCCACCATCACTGCACGACGCCGGATGAGCCGAGAACCGCTTTCACTGACCACTGCAGTACCTGGCCTTCGGCCCTCCCTTGTGCAGGGACTCAGCCCCCGAATCGCCCCGGGTAAACCTCGCGGCGCAGCGAGTGTGAGGCAATATGACGTTGGCGGCCCGCGCCTCCCCCTCCTCGTGGCTCGTTTCGAGTTTGAGCAGGCACAGGCAAGGCAGGCAGAGCAAGTTCCAGTCATGCCCATAGGTCCACACCTGTGCCCATCAAGAGCTCCACACAGAAACGCTGACAGTAAGCTCCGTCATTCCTGCTCCGGACAACGAGCATCCAATACCCACACCAAACTCGGCTTAGCAGCTACCACAGATTTGAGAAACTAGACTAATGGACCCTCTGAACCAGTACCGCTACAACCGACTTACTTGGGCGGAAATGAACGATGCCATCGCCGCACAAAAGGTCATCCTCCTTCCGGTCGCATCTACTGAACAGCACGGGCGCCACCTGCCTCTGGACGTAGACACCTTTCTGTGCGAATCGGTCTGCCTGGAAGCTGGGCGACGCGCCCGCCAGTCCATTCTTGTACTGCCTCCCGTATCCTACGGGCTGAATCTCCACCATATCGACTTTCCCGGCACAATTCACATCGAACCCGACGTCTTCATCGCCTTTTGCCTCAACATTACCAAGAGCGTCGCCTATCACGGTTTTGAGAAGATTCTCCTCGTTAACGGTCATGGCTCCAACACGCCGTTGATCGATCTTGTCGCCCGCAAAACCGTATTGGAAACCGACTCACTCTGCGGTGCACTGGGATACTTTGGGCTGGCCATGGAGGCCTTCAACCGTATCAAGGAGACAGAGGTCATGGCGCACGCCGACGAATTCGAGACCTCACTCTATCTCCACTTGGCGCCCGAACGCGTGCAAATGGACAAGGCCGAAGCCGATGACGATGTGCGCGGCCGCTTTGTTAGCTCCGACAGCATCTACACCAATCCCGTTCGATTTAACGACTTTTGGGGCCGTTGGACCCGCCTGGGTGTCCATGGCGATCCGACGTTTGCAACCGCGGAGAAGGGGAAGGTAATTTTTGAGGCAGCGGTTGAAGGGTTGATCGCTGTCGTGGAGGAGTGGCGCGACTGGCCGATTTCGGAGCGCTCCGATCAGCACCTTGGCCCTGTTCAGAGTCACATTCGCTGGTAGGGACGTCAACCTCTGATCGATCCGGTTGAAGTCAGGAGGCCCGGCTGCCTCAAACTTCGCAGCCCTGCCTCTGTCAGCCGCTGGCTCGCTCGGTCCGTCCCGGCCACGCCTCCGGATTGGCAATCCATCTCGGACGTTCACCCTTCAGGACGTTCACGATGTTTTCCACCGTGCCAGCTTGCATGGCTGCCATGCCGGCGTCTGTGTAAGAAGCGATATGAGGAGTAACGACAACGTTCTTCATTTTCAGCAAAGGATTGTCCGCAAGTGGGGGCTCCGGATCGAACACATCCAGTGCTGCGCCCGCCAGGTGTCCCTCTTGCAAAACCTTGATCAGAGCGGCCTCGTCCAGGACACCACCTCGGGATGCATTAATCAGATAGCCGCCGCGTTTCATCAGCCTGAGCCGCCGTTCGTTGGCCAGATGGCGTGTCTCGGGAAGCAGCGGCGTGTGCAGGGTTACAAACTGGTTTTCCGCAAAGATCGCGTCAAGGTCGTCCGTCCGCGAAACGCCTTCTGGAAGCTCGAAATCGCCTGGCAGAAGCGGATCGTAGATGGTTACCTTCATCCTGATTCCCAATGCGGTCATTTCCGCAACGCGCCGTCCAATCCTTCCGAAACCAACGATGCCCAAAGAGCTGCCCATCAACTCAGTGCCCAGCATCGCTTCACGCCCAATCTCAGCGGCCCCCCGCAACTGCATGTCTCCCACGATCACCCGCTTTGCGACCGCCATCAGCAGTGCCACAGCATGCTCCGCGGTGGATTCAGACGGCGCGTCAGGCGTATTGCAGACCAGAATACCCCGGGACGTGGCAGCCTCGAGATCGATGTTGTCTACACCGATTCCGGGCTTGGCAATCTGAACCAATTCGGGTCCGACTCGGTCCATGAACTCGCCGTCATAGTAGCGGCGAATGCCGGAAATGACAGTAGATCCCCGTAGCTTTTCCATATCGCCGTCGTCGACGTATTCGGCCAGCCCGGAGATTTGCGGCAGCAAATCAGGTGGCAGAGACCATTCCATCCAGACTTTTTTTCCCATCGTCATTTTGCCTTTGCATTGGATCGGCTTGAGTCAATTCCGCCAACATTACATCAGGCGCGTATTTGGCACAAACCAGCAGGAACCGGAAATCTCACTACTGACCGCTTTCCGGTCGTGCTGAGCACAGTAAGACGCACAACCTACTTTCCCGTATTGCGAACAACGGGCTCTCATAACAGCTGACCAATCCATCGTTTAGGAGCGATGCATGACCACTTTCGTATTCATTACCCTTTCCGGCGATGATCTGATTCGCTCATTTGAAATGCACAGTGACGGCAGGTTGGAGCAGCGTCAGGTCGTTGATGCCGCCGGAGGCCCTTCCGCGCTGGCATCTTCCCCTGATGGACGGACCCTTTACTGTTCCCTGCGAAGCAGCAATGAACTGGCGGCGTTCCGCTTTGAGCCCGACGGCGGGCTGCGCCTCCTGGGTAAGCGACAGCTTGACGCCGACTCCTGTTACGTCGCCCCGGACAAAGGCGGACGATTCTTGCTGAGTGCCTACTACGGCGCGGGAAAAGCCATGGTTCACCGGATCGAACCGGACGGCTCGGTTGGCCGGGAACTTTGCAGCCGGGAAACGGCTGCCCGCGCTCACTGCATCGAGACTGACGACTCTAACTGCTTTGCCCTTGTCCCCCATCCCCTTGATGCCAACAGCATCTTCCTCTTTCAATTCGACGAGCATAGCGGTCAACTGACTCCCAACCAGCCCGCAGACCGGCAGATTGCGGCAGACGGACATGGGCCAAGGCACTTCGTCTTTTCCCTGGACCAGCGCTTTGTTTACACCTCCAATGAAGACGCGTCGAGCGTAACCGCCTACCATTTCGATAGGTCGGCCCGCGGCCAGGCCGAATCTGACCATGGAGGCTGTGCGCTTCGCCCGTTCCAGACGCTCTCCTCCCTGCCTGAAGGATTCACAGGTGCAAACACGTGTGCCCAGATCCATCTTCACCCGTCCGGGCGTACACTCTACGTCTCGAACCGGGGCCACGAAAGCATCGCCGTCTACGCAGTCGACACGGAGAGCGGTCTGCTCACGCTGATAGGGTGGCAGAGCACCGAAGCCGTTCCTCGCGTCTTCAATGTAGATCCTGCGGGCCGATTTCTGCTGGCGGCAGGGCAAGGGACAGGGATTCTATCTGCATATTCAATCAGTCCCGACAGTGGACTCCTGTCTCCTCTGAATTCATATGAAGTCGGTAACCGACCGATGTGGGTCCTGTTTCGACAGCCTTGACCAATTCCAATCTCTGAAGTGAATCTAGTTCGAAGCCAGCACTTCCCACGCGGCTCAAGCCACAAAGTCGCATCCAACTTGCCTGCCCCAACCTATACGCCTCGCGCCCAAAATCAAGCTCCTGAATGGAGCGCACTGTAGGACCAATTTGAGTTTCACTCCACCCGGCCATTCCCCCGTAGGGGAACCCCTTGTGGGTGCCCAAGCCCGCCGCATCCCGTGGGGCACCCCTTGCGGGTGCCCTCGTGGACCGGCAACCCTACGCGCCTGCAAACGCCAGGTCAGACAGGCGCTAACGCCACCCAATCAAACATGACCTGGTCTTCCGACAGACGCCCCCATCGATCCCCCGCGTCGGGTCATCTATTTCGAAGGATCCGCTTCCTCAAATCGCCTTCGCCGGTAACGAGTGATATACACCAGCACCCACTGGAGAAGAGCAGGGAAATGAATGGCAAACCAGACAAGAGCACGGTCAAAAAAAGTAACGTAGGCCTCCCGTTCTCCTCTCTTTATGGCTTTCACCGTGCGGCGGCCAACTCTCTCCGGCTCCACCCCGCGTCCGAGTGAATGCCGCTCGCCCTGGCGATGTTCTGCGCCTGGAACGCTGATCCGGCTATGCTGTGAAAACTCGGTGTCGGTCAGCCCCGGGCAGACGAGTACAACGTCAATGTTGTCTCGCTTCAACTCTGCGCGCGCCGCCCCGCTCGCGCCCTGGAGGGCGAACTTGGTTGCCGTGTAACCTCCCCCCAGAGGCTGTGGAAACTTGCCGACGATACTGCCTACATTTACGATTGTTCCCCCGCCGCTTCGACGCATAATTGGCACCGCCGCCTGCAGAGCTGCCATCGGCCCAAAAAAGTTGACCGCAAAGACATGCCTGAGGTCGTCCAGATGCAGCTCGTCCACTGCTCCGAAAATGCCCATTCCGGCGTTGTTGACCAATATGTCTACAGTACCGAAGTGATCGGCAGCTTCATCGATGAGCGCTCGAGACTGGCCTTCGTCGCCGATATCGGTCGGCACCACTAGAACCTCCACGCCGTGCCGCGACCTCAGCCCCTCAGCGACCTCCTGGAGGCGCTCTGCGCTGCGCGCCGCCAGGACCAGACGGCAGCCCTCCGCAGCAAGCGCCGCCGCAATGGCTTCGCCAATGCCGCGGCTTGCGCCTGTGACCACAGCAACCTTTCCTCTGAGCTCCGCACCTTCAGTGTGACGCGCTCGCGAACTACTCTTTGCCATCGAAAGGATTCCTTCCACTAAAGCACGCCTGTGTCTGAACAGGGGACCGCCGCCCGCGAAGCCTCCTGACACGCCAAATAAAGGTATTTCGGTCGACTAACCAATATGCGCCAGGCGCCAACCTGCTGACACCATTGGGGCTCAGCACCAGAATGCAGGAAAGCGGCGGCCCACTGCCTTCAGGTCTTGCTGCCTTTAAGTCTTCCTAAACCCTCCCCGAACGAAGCATACCCGGAACAATGCCGCAGCGAAAGTCATACTATCTGGGTGATCCCGATTTCCGGCACTGTTTTGTGATGTACAGGAATCGATGCTATATTCAAATATCAGGCCTTGAACACAGATCAAGGCGCAGGTCGGGCACTCGCAGTCCTGGATCTCCTGATCTACCCGTACTATCCCCCTTCCAGTTGGCAGATATGCCCGCTGGATGCCGGAGACTATGTTCGTGAACACGAATGGCCTATTTTCCCAACGAAGCCGGCGGTTGTCCATGGGCATCTATCTGGTCGGCGGCGCCGTTGTACTGGCAGGGCTTATCGCTGTCATCCTGGCCGTGGCAACAGGCAGTAGCGAATCTACGGCTGTGGCACCAGACTATTCCGGCGTTCCTTCCGCCTGGCAGAATCGAAACACCTTGGGCGATCCTGAGGCCCCGGTGACTGTCCAGGCCTGGGAAGACTTTCGTTGTCCCGCATGTGCTGCCTTCAACCAGCGCGTCAAACCCGGCCTTGTAGACAACTATATCGTAAGCGGTCAGGTGAAGTTGGAATTCCATCACTTCCCGCTGCAACAGCACGAACCCGGCGCCTCCCTTGCTGCCCAGGCCAGCGAATGCGCAGCTGACCAGGGACAGTTCTGGCCTTACCATGACCGTGTCTTCCAGGCAACTGCCTCCGGCCCAAGCGCATTTCTCATGGAGCGCCTGATCGAATACGCAGTGGAACTGGGAATGGATGCAGACACGTTTACATCTTGTATGACGAATCAGTCGCACCTTCTGACCATATCCGAAAGCCTGCAGGCCGCACGTGCAGCCGGACACAACAGCACGCCCACCGTTCTGGTAAATGGTGTACGCGTCGCCAACCCGCTCGACTACGAGGCCATCTCGGCGGCGGTCGACAGCCAATTGCCGTCCGATCAGTGAAAACTTGAAATCAGTCCAGATGAACCCTTCACGTTTTTCGACAAAACTAGGTCTCTACGGGGCCCTCATCACAGCTTGGGTCGCTACGATGGGCAGCCTCTACTTTAGTGAAGTGAGCGGCTTTGCGCCCTGTACTCTATGCTGGTATCAGCGCATTCTGATGTATCCGCTTGCCGGTCTTCTGACTCTTGGAATAATGCGAAGGGACCATCATCTTCCCCATCTGGTACTTCCCTTTTCCCTGCTGGGTCAGGGTGTTTCGGTGTATCACTTCTTGCTCCAGAAGACGCCCTATCTGGGATCGCCTTCCTCCTGCGGAATCGGGGTGACCTGCTCGACGGTTTGGATTAACTGGTTTGGCATCGTCACGATTCCCCTCCTGGCGATGGTTGGTTTCATGATTATCACCACAGGCATGTTGTTCGTTATTGCAAGCGAGACGGGAGGCCCCGGCAAGGCTTCCGCGATTCAGTGGCCGCGATGGCCTGCCCCCTTGATCGTCATCATCGCTCTGGCACTCTACACAGCCGGGGCAGCTCGAGCGGGCAAAGTCCAGGTCTCGCTGCCGGAGTTCGTACGACCCTTCGTATATGAACTTCAAATTCCGGGCCTGTCTACTGGTCCGACTGCCACGCCCCTTCCGACGGCAACGCCTACAAGCCTGGAAAGGGGGGCCGCCTATTATTCCCAGGCCTGTGCTTCCTGCCATGGCGAAAATGGGGTGGGGGTCGAAGGTCTCGGTACCGCTCTGGCAAACTCACCCCAGACGTCAGGCCTTACCGAAAGCGAAATGTTTGCAATTATCCGCGACGGGCGCGCCGCCGATGCGCCGGACAATCGCACCGGGATCGCCATGCCGCCTTCAGGAGGCCAACCCGACCTGACCGACGAGCAGATCGTCGACATTATCCTTTACATCCAGTCTCTGCAGTAATGAAGCACCTTTGGGTCGGTTTGAAGTGCCTGGTTGGCAACACACGGCGGCCTCATGCCAGCAGGAGCCGCTCTGGTACGCCCCACAAGGACCATTGAGTTCATGACCGTATTTCGCAGATTTCGCTCAAAGTCGCACAGGCAATACATCCGGGCGGGCGTGCCCCACCTGCTCGCTCTTCTTTCTGTCGCACTGATCATGTCGGCTCTCATGGTCGGCACCTCCAGCGCGGCGGCTGACCAGTTCAGTGCCCCATATTCGCATGACCAGTCCCTTTATCCTCGCCTGGACAGAGTACAAGCCCGTAGTCAGCAGACCGGCCAGTCGGGAATTACCTCCCCGGAGCAAGGCAGCAGCGTCGGCGGCTCCGTCTCCATCATGGGAACGGCAACCGGCTCTCCCTTTGCCCGCTATGAGCTTTACTATAAGGAAGCGTCCAGAGGCGACGAGGCCTATTCGTATTTTGGAGGGGAAACTCGTCAGGTCGTCAACGGACAGCTCGGAGTATGGCACACTGATGTCCTCCCACCTGGAACATATACACTGCGTATGCGAGTCGTTCGGCCGGACGGAAACTACGGTGAATTCTTCGTCCATAACATCTCTGTCAGCAGGGAACCGATCACGCCTACACCTGACGAGCCCACACCGACACCGATTCCCATCGATACGCCCACGCCATACCCGCAGCCTACCGTCGCAGAGGTCCGGGTTGAGCAACCTAACGTCGAAGGGGCAGCCGACCAACCCACCGCTACCCCTCCTCCTCCGTCCCAGACGGAGAGCGGGGGCACAACCGAAGGCCAGTCCTCTTCCACCAACCAGGGTCCTGTCGTTCAGTCTCCCGGAATCCTGGGAGACTTGGGAGAGACGCTGGCCCTGGAAAGACTTCGCGATCACTTTTTCACTGGTGTCCGGTGGAGCGCGGGCCTATTCCTTCTGCTGGGGGCAGTCTTCGCCGCCAAGCGTCTCTTGGAGTGGGTAATCGCCAAGAACGAATAGAGCAATCAACGATTGACACTTCAAGACCTCAAACGTGCATGTTGGGCCGGCCGTGTGTCGCAGAACGCGGGCGGCCTTTCTCACTTGGCCAGACACCATGCACAAAATGTGAAGGGGCTCTAGCCAAGTAGCGTCGGCATGCCGCAAGCCATGGAGCCAAGAGTTGTAGAATAAGGCACGAAGACTTCGCGAAGACCCCGCGTGCCGTACTCTCGCTATGGTCCAACACGCAAGAGCGGCGCTGACCCTTGCTTGTCGCTGGTTCTGTGACAGATTGGCCCCCGCAGTTACCTCGGGGGTAGCACTTGGAGACGGCCGTTACCATAAAGAAGAAGATCAGAATCCGCCGGTTCTGTCAGGTGCCAGAGCAGCGCCGGAAACGGCCTATCCGACCCGGAGAAAAAATCGGTAGGTGCAGTGACTTCCAGAAAGGCGCCACTTTGAAGCCAAGTCAATACAGTCCTCTCACTCATTTCACGCGATTCGCCCTCCTCGTATCTGCCTTCTCAGCGTTTTTTCTTTTTCCACTCCCATCGCACGACGCTGCCCACGCCCAATCCAACACTTCTCCAGCCCTGGGTGCCCCCACTTTGACCGCGCGCCCTTCAGGCGCCACTACAGTCGAACTCACCTGGTCGTCTGTCTCCGCTGCTGTCGGATACGAGCTCTGGGTCTGGTGGCAAAACGACCCAGGCTGGCATCGCCTCGGCGAAGGCAGCTTGACCGGAGCTTCTCACACTCACACCGACCTGACCCCCGGCAGGACCTACTACTATCTGGTCGCGGCGTTGGACGGCGAAGGAATCCGCGGCCAGTGGTCGGAGCAGCTGTCAGTCACACTTCCTGCACAGTCACAAGCTCTGTCCGCACCGGAACTCATTGCGGCTACCTCAGGATCGACAGCTATCGATGTCAGGTGGAATCCCGTGGCAGGCGCTGTCAGGTACGAACTATGGACCTGGTGGGACCGTGAAATCGGTTGGCAACAACTCGGTGGCCTCAGCTTGACCGGCACAGCTTTCAGTCACGCCAACCTTTCCCCTGGGCGTACCTTCTACTACACTGCTGCCGCCATAGATTCCGACGATGTACGCGGCGCGTGGTCTGCGCAGATCAATGTTACCCTCCCTACTTCGGCGACCGCCCTGCCTGCTCCGACGATCACTGTCACGTCCACGGAAACGGCAACGGTTGAAATAAGTTGGTCGGGAGTAACCGGGGCCGGCTCCTACCAACTTTGGGAGTGGAAGGACGCCGTCAGCGACTGGGAGCGGCTCGACGAAGGGGATCTGACTGGTACTTCATACGTTCGCATGGGAGCAACCCCAGGCCAGACCTGCTACTATGCCATTGCGGCAGTGAATTCAAATGGCAACTTGGGCGCGTGGTCGCAGGTGGTCTCCGTACTCGTCTCTGATGCCCCCGCTAATCCACACTTGGCAGACGAAAGAGCAGCGCTTGTCGCCCTCTATCAGTCAACTGACGGTGCAAATTGGGCACAGAAGGACAACTGGCTGTCCAGCGCTTCGGTCGCTACCTGGTACGGCGTCAAAACTGACGACGAAGGGCGTGTTCAGGAACTGACTCTTTCCGGCAACGGGCTGAGCGGTTCGCTTACAGAACTTAGCGCTCTCTCCAATCTCACCCTACTTGCCCTCGATTTCAATCAACTGACTGGCCCACTTCCAAATCTGGGTGCCCTTGCCGAGCTGGAGTGGTTGTCTGTAAGCAGCAACCAGCTTACCGGATCAATTCCGTCTCTGAACAATCTTACGAACCTGGAAGTCCTTGACCTCGGCTTAAATCAACTGACGGGTTCAATTCCCGATCTGAGCTACCTCACGAACCTGAACGAACTTTCCTTAGCGGACAACAGACTGAATGGGTCTATTCCGGATCTGCGTGACCTCACCAACCTGACAGAACTTCACCTCGGATCGAATCGGCTGACAGGGCCCGTTCCCGACTTGAGTGCTCTCACCGGCCTGGCCGTGCTGTCTCTCTCAGGCAACCAACTGAGTGGATCGATTCCTGACCTCGATTCCCTTCCCAACCTGACCGACCTGTACCTTGAGGGCAATCAGCTGACCGGAACTATCCCGAGTTTGAGCGCTCTCACGAAACTGGCCTGGATAGATCTGAGTAGCAACCAGCTGACGGGCCAGATACCTGATGTCGGCGCGCTCGTCAACCTTAGGTTCTTGCTCTTGGCCCGCAATCAGCTGTCCGGCCCAATCCCGAATCTCGCCGCGCTTACCAAACTTACCAACCTCTCCCTGGCAAACAATTTGCTTTCGGGAACGATTCCCGCGCTCGATTCTCTTGCCAGCCTTTACTCAGTGGACATGAGTAACAATCAGTTGACCGGGCAGATACCCGACCCCGGGTCCCTCACAAACCTGTCGCAGCTCAACCTCGCCCGTAACCAATTTACCGGGTCGATTCCGGCCTTGGCCGCACTCACGAACCTGACAGACCTGAATCTTGGCTCCAACCAGTTGACCGGGTCGATATTTGACTTGAGTGCGTTGACAAGCTTGACTAGCCTGATCCTCGCGTCGAACCAGTTGACGGGGCCGGTGCCGGACCTGAGCGCCCTCACGAATCTGAGGACTCTCGACCTGTCTGCCAACCAGCTTTGCCTTCCCGACCACATTGATCCGGCTGATGCCAATGCTGTTGTGTCGGCCCACCTGTCCGGCCTCAATCTTCCCTCCTGCCCCGACTGACCTGCTTTCGGCGCCGTTGCAGGTTGAGGCGAGTTGTCCAAACCTTGATTGACAACTGTCTCGTTGGGACACTGACAGAACAGTTACAACCTGCACAAGACGCTGTCAGCAACGGGAGCCGCAGGCGTTTCTTCCGCTTTTCATGAAAGGCAGCAGGTCGCCAGGTTTGGCCAGCCGATTCAGATGCGGGATAATCAACTGCTGGCAGTCGTTCAAGGTTGATCGCATTTATCCGCATTTCACGAAACGGCAGCCGGCACCATGGACTGACCGGCAGCCTTTGCGACGCCCTTTGGGGCGGTTGCATGCACGTCTGCCGGCAATAACGATACATGGCTGCCATAGAACGAAGATCTGTCTGAGCGGTCGACAATGAAAATGATAGTGGGTCTGGGCAATCCAGGGCCCAAGTACGCGCGCAATCGACACAATATCGGCTTTCAAGTGGTGGACGCTTTGGCCAACCGGCACGCCATTCCACTTTCACGTTCTAAGTACAATGCCCTGTACGGCTCAGGCTCTATATCGCAAACGCGCACCCTGCAACGTCGCCGGCTGCCCAATGCTGATGCGTCCGGCCAGCGAGTGCTCATTGTTCGGCCCCTCACATATATGAACTTGAGCGGAAACGCCGTTGCACCGATGGCAAGCTTCTTTCGCGTGGAACCACAGGACATCTTTGTCATCTACGATGAGCTCGATCTTCCCATTGGCAAACTGCGTCTTCGTCCTTTTGGTGGCAGCGGAGGACACAAAGGAATGAAGTCTCTAATTCAGGCGTTGGGAACGGATCGGTTTCCCCGTGCCAGAGTGGGCATCGGTCGGCCGCAGACGCCGATGAGTCCGGCCGGCTACGTCCTTCAGGACTTTAGCGCCGACGAAGAGATCATCTTCGAGTCTCTTCGCCATCGAATCGCAGACGCCGTCGAAACCTGGCTCCTTCATGGGATTGACCTGGCAATGAATCGGTTCAACTCTACACCAGCAACGGCAGCCTGAACCGGCAATACATCTCGTATTCTCCGCGGGCCTCTTTTTGCCCCGTTGTACACCGGCCACCACCGGATTGGACGAAGACAGCAAAGCGCACATGAATCTCTCGGGCCTGCTCCCATTTCTCAAAGACCAGCCAGCCTTTCAGGATCTGCTCAGAGGGCATACGCCGGCGCCTCAGAAGCTGTACGCTGCAGCCCGCGCACTTGTGACCGCCGGCGTTGCCACCGAGGGAACTGGTCCTGTCCTTGTGGTGACCGGAACAGCCGACCAGGCCGAGAAATGGGTTGAGCAAATCGAACTGTTTCTGCCGCCTACCGAAGGGCCGCCGCAAATCTCTCGATATGCCGATTCCGACTCTCTGCCATTCGAGCGCATCCCCTGGACAGGCCGCACTCGCCAACTCAGACTTACCGCGCTTGCAGCCCTGCAGCAAAAGGGTAACAGGCCATCGGTAGTAGTCTCCTCCGCGCGCGCCCTGATGCAGAAGACATTGCCTGCACGGATGTTTCGCATGGCTCTGCGGCCCCTACGCGTCGGTAGCTTCGTTCAGTTGGATGAGCTGACCGGACGCTGGGTGCGAAACGGTTACGAACCGGTGCAGGTTGTAGAAGAACCGGGAACTTTCGCCCGTCGCGGCGGAATCATTGATATCTGGCCTCCGAATCTGCCCCACCCCGTCCGCATTGACCTGTTTGGCGACGAAGTGGAGACGCTGAGATCTTTCGACCCGGCAACTCAGCGCAGCGAACTGCAGCTTCAGAGAGTCTTGATTGGGCCCGGCAGTGAAGCTCTCGGAAGCGCCCTCTCCGCAACGAACGGCCCTGCCTCTTCCAACAAACTCGACCCGGCCCGGCTGCTTCATGACCGGCAGAAAGGCACTTCCCTAGTTCCTGGCTCACTGCAGGCCGAGCCTACATTGACCAGAGGAGCCGCGACCGGCCAGGCCGGGGATCTTGGACTTGAGAGTCTGCGTGAGTCACTGCTGCGGGAACCGAACCTGATTCTGGCCATCCGGGAGGAAATTGTCCGCGAATTGGAGGACCTGGGCGCCGGTAGAACATTCCGAGGCATAGAGTGGTATCTGCCCTATTTCTACAGCCGCCCGGCCTCCTTGCTGGATCACCTGCCCGACAATGGCCTGCTTGTCATCGACGACGGCGAGCAGTTGACCGCAAGTCTCAAGGAGGCCGAAGAGGACGCGGCTCAAACTTACCAGGAGCTTCTGCGCGGCCACGAACTTCCATCGAACTTCTGCTCTAGTTTCTTCACCCCGGAAGATGTCCTTGATAGGATTGCAACGCGCAGCCCGCTCGTCTTGGGTACAAGCGGACTCCCCGGGGACCAAACTGAGGCCGAAGGTTCTGTTCTCGCACGTCAGCTAGTACCCTGTCCCCACTTTGCCGGTCAAATCAAGCGTATCCTCCAGGAGATGCGTAAGTATGCCGACTCTGCAGACAGGGTAGTTCTCATTTCTAGGCAGACCGCTCGACTGCAGGAGGAACTGAGTGAAGCCCAACTGACTGCGAACCTGATCTTCGACCTGGACTCACCCCCTCGCCCCGGAATCTCTCTCCTGCAAGGGGTCCTGCCTGATGGGTTCGTAATGAACGGGTCCACGGCCCCGGCAAACGACGGCAATGGTCAGCCGCCTGCGTCACTGCGCCTCTACACCGATACGGAACTGTTTGGCTGGACTCGCCAGGCCCGACAACAGAGGCGCAGGTCCGAGTCCTCAGTTGCCCCCGAGCTCTTTTTCGCCGACGTTAGTCCGAACGACTATGTTGTTCACATGGAGCACGGCATTGGCTTGTATGAAGGCCTGACAAAGCTCGAAATGGGTGGGGTCAAGCGGGAATACCTTCAAGTTAACTATGCCCGTGGCGACAAACTGTACGTCCCGGTTCATCAGGCAGACCGGCTGAGCCGCTATGTAGGAGCTGGAGACTCAGGCATCCCGCCCTCCGTGACGCGTCTGGGCACCAGTGACTGGCAGACTGTGAAGGCGCGCGCTAAGAAAGCCGTCGAAGACATTGCCGAAGACCTGCTCAAGCTTTACGCGGAGCGGGAAGTCGTCCCCGGTTACGCATTCAGTCCGGACGGCCCTTGGCAGGAGGAGATGGAAGCAGCCTTCCCCTTCCGTGAAACTGCCGACCAGGACGACGCCATAATTGACGTCAAACGCGACATGGAAACTGACAGGCCGATGGACCGGATCATCATCGGTGATGTCGGCTACGGCAAGACGGAAGTTGCCATTCGCGCGGCGTTCAAGGCTGTAATGGATGGAAAACAGGCGGCTGTGCTTGTGCCGACAACCGTACTTGCACAGCAGCATTTCCGCGTCTTTAGCGAGCGCCTCAAGCAGTTTCCCATCCTGGTGGAGATGCTTTCACGCTTCCGTACGCAGGCCCAGCAGGTGAAAGTGCTGCAAAAACTGCAGGAAGGGACGGCTGACATCGTCATCGGCACGCACCGGCTGCTTTCTGAAGATGTGCAGTTCAACTCGCTTGGACTTCTCATCATAGACGAGGAGCAGCGTTTCGGCGTCAGCCACAAGGAGCGCCTTAAGCAGATTCGGTCCCAGATGGACGTGCTTACGCTTAGCGCGACACCGATCCCGCGTACTCTCCACATGAGCCTGAGCGGCGTTCGCGACATGAGCACCATCAACACACCGCCCAGAGAACGGCTTCCTGTTCGTACGATTCTCTCAGAGTTCGACGATACACTGGTTCGACAGGCCGTCCAAAGGGAGCTGGAGCGGAATGGTCAGGTATTCTTCGTCCATAACCGCGTTCGTGGGCTGCAGACTCTGGCGACACGGCTGCAACGCGAAGTTCCGGAGGCGATCGTTGCCATCGCGCACGGGCAGATGGCCGAACGCGAACTGGAAGACACGATGATACGCTTCGCAGACGGGGAAATCGATGTGCTTGTCTGCACAACCATCGTTGAGAATGGGCTCGATATTCGCAGGGCCAACACAATTATAGTAAATCGTGCCGACCATTTCGGACTGGCCCAGCTATACCAGTTGCGAGGCCGGGTGGGACGCGGAGCCGTAAGGGGTTACTGCTATCTCTTCCACGATCGCCACAGCACATTGACATTCGACGCTCGCCGCCGGCTGGAAGCCCTGCTCGAAAGCAGTGACGAGTTGGGCGCAGGTTTCCGCATCGCCATGCGAGACCTTGAAATCCGGGGCGCAGGCGAACTGCTTGGCGCGAAACAGCACGGCCAGATTGCAAGCGTGGGCTTTGACCTTTACACCCGCCTGCTGGCCCAATCGGTCAATGACCTGCGTGCCACGAGGGAGCGTTTTGCCAAGGCACAAGGAGAGAACGGCAACGTAGCCAGAGCGGAAAACACCAGTGGCGAAAACCCGCCCAACGTGCTGCCGCGGCCCGCCGACGGGGGCGCCTACCCAGTGGCGTTAGACGATCCGCTTGCCCCACCGGTCACCCTTGACCTGCCCCTGCGCGCCGAAATCCCGGCAGACTACATTGAAGATGAGGGCTTGCGCCTACAACTCTATCGCCGTATCGCCGGCCTGGGTTCTTTGCACGACCTGGAAGAAATGCGACGCGAGATCGAGGACCGCTTCGGTAAAGACCCGGAGGAGGACGCCGTTCCACGGGAAGTGGAGAACCTGTTCTACCAGATTCTGGTGAAGATGGAGGCACTGCGGGCCGGCATTTTGAACATCGGCCGTCGGCGCGATCAAATCGCCGTCAGACTTCCGGTAGGGTTTCAATTGCATGCCATTGGCTCATCTGAAGTCGTCAAGGGAGAACTGGACGACGGCCCTCGGCGGAAACTGCAAAGTTTCTTGAGGATGGGCTTGGGGCACACCACGGACGAAGGCGAGTTCATTCCCAACAACGCTATCCACGTTGGGCGTGAGGCTATCTACATCCCCATCGATGGGGATGAACGCTGGCGGACTCTTCTGATCGATTCGTTGAAGGCGCTTAGGGCGGACAAGTAGTCGAAAGCGCAACTGCTTCCAGTCATTGCGAAAAGGTCTCTGCGACCCAAGGTCACAGTGGTCCTCTTGCCCTGCCGCCGCCAACCTCCATGTCACCATATGTGGTTCGCAGGCGCTCGTTGCCCAGCCTTTGTGACGGCTGCAGCATCGAACAACCGGGCCAAAAGTCGATTGCAGTGCAACCAATGTCCCGATTCTCCACTCAACTCACTTTGGGCAAGGAAGACCTCTCAGTTGGCAGCCAGCTTTCCCCCCAAACGGACATATTGCGCATAGTCAATCTCTACGCGACGTCCGATGTATTCATTGGTCGACGGAGCCTTGCCTTGTGAGGCACTCAGGCGATCGGTGATACGGAGTAGGAAGGCATCGGAACCGGCCCCGCTGCCATAGCTGACCATCACTACCAATTGACCCTCTTCAGCAATGTCCAAAACCGCCGTCAAGCCTACAAGGGCAGAGCCGGCATAGGTGTTGCCAATCTCTTCGACCAACAGCCCGCCTTGCCACTGCTCTTCCTTGAAACCCAGCGTGCGCATTGTCCTGACTGGGAACTTCACATTGGGCTGATGCACAACGACGTGGTCTATCTCCGCCGCCGATACCCCTGCCGCCTCCATAATCCCCTCTGCAGCCGGCAGAACATGGCCGAAGAAGCCTGGGTCTCCACTGAATCTTTCGGCATGGCTGGGAAACTGGCTTCCCGGCCTTCTCCAAAAATCTGTCGTATCTGAGACAAAACTCAGGCTCCGCTCGATAGTGGCAACCGATTCCTCTGCCTTACCAAGAAGCAGGGCCGCCCCGCCCGCGCCTGCTGTATACTCCAGCGCATCACCCGGTCGACTCTGTGCAGTGTCCATCCCAATTGCAAGTGCATAGCGAGCCATGCCGCTCCCTACCAGACCGATCGCAGCCTGCACCGCCTCCGTTCCGGCCTTGCACGCGAACTGCCAGTCTCCCGCTTGCGTGGCAGGTGTGGCCCCTATCGCCTCGGCCACAATTGTGCCTGTCGGCTTCACGGCATACGGATGGCTTTCGCTTCCTACCCATACGGCGCGAATTTCCTGCGGGTCGATCTGTGATCGCGCCAGCGCATTTCGGGCCGCTTCAATGCTCATCGTCGCCGTGTCCTCATCGAGACCCGGTACAGCCTTCTCCTTTATGGGGATACTTGCCATCCTCTTCTTCAGACCGTTCTGTCCCCCGTCGGGTTGTCTGCTTGCCGCTTCTATCTCCTCCACCCAGATCCTGCTGATCTCCGACCCAGGCAAGCGGAAACGCGGAACGTAGGACCCGTATCCAACGATTCCTACCTGCAGAACTGGTTTATTCAACATCGCAAAACCTCTTTCACTCGCGATCTCTTCAAGCCTCCACTGCCGTCAAGACCTTCACTGTCCCAACAGTTCTCTGGCACGCTCTACTCGTATTTTCCCCTCCGCAATTAGCTGCCCGGCGACATGCTCAACTGCCTCGCCCTCCGCGCCGGCCGCCACCGCAACCTGCCGCGCGTGGAGGCGCATATGCCCTTTCTGAATCCCTGTGGTCGCCAGCGCACGCAATGCTGCCAGGTTCTGGGCCAGACCTACGGCGGCAACAATCTCGCTCAACCTTCTCGCGCCTCGCCGCCGTGAAACTTTGCCGGCATCGCCGGCAGCACGTTCACCATCAGACTGAGGGCCCTCTTCTTCTGTGACGTCCAAGCCCAGAATCTTCAATGCAATCCGGGCAGAAGGATGGCTACGAGTCGCCCCGCCAACCGTACCGACGGCCAGCGGCATCTCCAGACGCCCGTACAGGCTTTCGGAGTCGCCGCAGCCGCGCACATGCCAGTCGGTAAGCGCTCGGTACTGACCGTCACGCGCCGCCCAGGCATGCGCCCCTGATTCGACAGCACGCCAATCATTCCCTGTGGCCAGGAGAACCGCGTCCACACCGTTGAAGATACCCTTATTGTGAGTCGTGGCTCGATAGGGATCCGCGATGGCAAACGCGTTCGCCTCAGCTACCCCCTGAACTACGTCTCTTCCCGAGAAGTCATCACTATCAAACGCCTTGGAGGGAATCTCGACTTCGGCCCACGCCCGCCGCCTGTCACTAAGATTGGAGAGGATACGCAAACCCGCGCGTCCTCCGCTGAGCTTCTCAATCAAGGGCGCCGCAGCCTCGGCCGCGGTGTTGGCCGCGTTTGCGCCCATTGCGTCCCGGCAGTCGATCAAAAGGTGGACGATCAGCATCGGCCCTTCTGGCGTTTCGGGCAGATGGCGTACTTCGATCCCCTGCGGCCCGCCTCCCAGGCGCGACAAAGATGGACTGGTATCGGCGCGAGCCAGGATCTCCGCCTCTGAAGCAAGGATTGTGCTCTTCGCCTTGCACGCGTCTGCTACGTCGAGAACCTGAATCTGGGCAACCATCACCGGATCCGTGCTGCCGGTCGAAAAGCCTCCTCCTGACCGCGCCAGAAGCGCGGCGGAACTGACGGCGGCCACGACCGACGGCTCCTCTACCGCCATCGGCACGAGGTACTCTTGCCCGTCAATCAGAAAGTTCGCCCCGATCCCTAAGGGCATCGCAAACCGTCCCACAACATTTTCGATCATCGAGTCTGCCTGCGCCGGGCCAATGCTCTCGGCCAGAAGCGCCGTTTCCTCGCAGGTCAATGCCGCCCACTCAGACAGCAGGGCAACACGGTCCTCCACGCTTCGCTTGTAAAGCCCTTCAAGTCTGGATGATCGGCCGCGCTCATTACCGGCGATGGCTGGCCTCCTTTAGAAAAAGGTGCGGAGACGCCAGGACGCGCCTGCCGGCGTCCCAATCTGACATGCACCCATTGCAAAAGAACCGCCCGCAACCTGCTTCTGTCAACATAGCAGGATTGGACTTTCAAACTCTATCAGATGTAAGTTGGGAAGATTCTGACAGTCTCTGGTCGCAGCGACTGGGCCATCGCCATTCCGCGCTAAACACTGGGCCAGGGGAAGCGAGCTCTCTGACAACTGACCCCTATCTACTGACCACTGCTGTTATGGGCGGTCGGCCGCAAGCGGCCTCCCTTGTGCGGGGGCTCCGCCCCCGCA
>WTGY01000007.1 GCA_011523365.1 Caldilineaceae bacterium | reverse complement strand
CCCCCCGCCGCAGCGAGTGTGTGGCAATATGACCTTGGCGACCCGCTGCGAACAGGCTACACACCCCCCACCCCGCGTCTTGGCACACTCAGAGTATGTGCCGGCGCAGGCAAGACAGGCGGGGCAACTCCCATACATACCCAACGTTCACCGCCATGACCCTCGCCAGCCCCCTACAGAAATACTGACGGTACATTCCGCCCAGACAGACCGCACACAGAAGACACAGAACACACACAGAACATGGCTTAGTAGTTACGAGGAGACTGAGAATGACGACCTACCGCTATGCAGAGATGACCTGGTCCGCCTGTCGCGAGGCGGCCTACTCCGGCAAGGTGGCGGTGCTGCCAGTTGCCACGTACGAAGATCACGGCTACCACCTGCCGATCGATACCGATGTGCGGCTCTGCACCGGAATCTGCGAACGGGCGGTGGCGCGCATTCCGGACGAAGCGGTGCTGATTCCGCCGGTCAGCCACGGGTACAGCCCCCACCACATGGATTTCCCCGGCACGATCACGATTCGCTGGGACACCTTTATCAACTACGTGCGCGATGTCTGCGTCAGCCTCGCCCACCACGGCTTCAAGCGCATACTGATAGTAAACGGGCACGGCAGCAACACTGCACCGGTGGAGATGGCCGCCCGTCTAACCGTGCTCGAAACCGAAGGCAAGACCCTGTGTGCGTCGGTCAATCACTGGGGCGTACGTAAAGGCAGGCAGGAGGGGAATGCGATCCGCTCTTCGGACTTTGGCGGCACCTCCCACGCCGGCGAGTACGAGACTGCCCTCTATCTGGCGCTGGCGGAGGAGTTGGTGCAGATGGACAAGGCGGTAGATGAGCGTTCGCCGCTGTCGCCGAGCTTCCAGACCGATCTGCTGATGGGCAAACGCGAGGACGGTTCGGTCGCCAACCTGTGGCCCTACTGGAGCTCGTTGACCGACAGCGGCGTGCTGGGAGATGCCACCGCTGCCACGCGTGAAAAAGGGGAGCAGTTCCTCGAGGCCGCGGTGGAAGGGCTGATCGAGCTGGTCCGCGAATTCCGCACCGTGGCGATCAATCCCCGCAAGGACCACATTTCGCCGGATAGCGATGGCCCCGCCCAATAGCGCCCGGCTGGAGATCTGCGGCAGCTCTCACCAGACATGACCGAGCATTACAAGATGCGGCCAGCCGCGCTGGAGGACTGGCCCGCCATCGTGGCGCTGGACCAGGAGATATTCGGCGCGTACGGCGCGCAGGAGGAGCCCGAAATCATCCGCAGCCGCCTGCTGACATTCCCGCAGGGCTGCGCGGTGCTGGAGGCGGAGCGCGGCGACGGGCGCCCGTTCATCGCCGGCTATCTGACTACCGAGAAATGGGCCGAGTTGCGCGAACCTGTACTGGACGAGGACCCGCAGGAGAGCCACCGGCCGGACGGACGCGTGCTGTGTATCACGACGCTTGCGGTCGCTCCCGGCTGCCAGAATCAGGGGTTAGGCGTGCGCTTGCTGGACCGTTCCATCAGCATCGCGCGCCAGGAGGGCTGCCGGCAGATCATCCTCGAAACCGCCCACGCCGAACGGTTTTACCTGCGCCACCACTTTCGACGAACCGGCGCACGGACCGAGCGCGGGATCGAAATGGCGATCATGGTGCTGGACCTGACAGATCGCGCAGCCTCCTCCATCTGCCCGTAGGGGCACCCCTTGTGGGTGCCCTTGCTCACCCTTATATTGGATTGCACCCACCGTAAACGGCCCTAATCCGCTGCAGGCTATGCAGGCGGAGATATCACAACCCGCTGCGGCCTGATCTTGAAGATCACCCGCTCTTCCGTCCCTTTCATCGAAGCAGGCATGACGCTGCCGTAGTACTCGTCTGCGCCCACGTAGAGCTTGGCGTGAGCATTGATGTTGGCGAAATCCGGGTCGGGCACGATCTCCTCAACGACCCCGCGCACATCGATCCAGCGGAATGCATCCTCCGGATCCAAGGCCATCAGGGCCACTTTCGGATTGGCGCGGACGTTCTTGGGTTTGCGGCGTCCTTCGGCCGTATTGACGAGGACGTGCGTGCCGTCCCACGAGCACCAGACGATCGTGTTTTCCGGCGCGCCGGACGGGGAGAGGGTCGTCAGGGTGGCGAAGATGGGGCCGGTCAGCAGGTCAACGTGTGTATCGGGAATCTGTGCGGACATTGTAGTGCTCCTCAAATTGGTAGCAGTTTGGGGGTGCGCTATTTCTCATCGTCACGCGGCACAATCTGTTCCACTTGGTCGATCAAAGTGGAAAGATCAGTTTGAACAGTATCCCATACTCTCTTTAAATTCACCTCAAAGTATCCATGCACGAGTCGATTGCGCATCCCGATGATCTCTGACCAGGGAACGTCTGGATGGTTCTTCTTAGTCTCAGCGCTCACGCGTGTCGCAGCTTCGCCAATTACCTCAATTGCCTTCAGAATCGCGTATTGGTGTAGGCGACTCTTTTCGAACTGCGAGAATGTCAACCCGACTGCGAATCTTGCTGCATCCTGCGCAGCCAGTAACATATCTATCAAGTAGGCGTGATCGTCACGTGGCATGAATTGACTCCGCCGATTGCAAAATCGCCTTGCGACGGAAATGGTTTCGACTCTGTTCGATCGCTGAACGCTCCACAAGGTCCACATCTCGACCGAATATCTGACGCAATTCTGCCTCCATGCGCGCCATATCGAGGAGCGTGTGTCGTGCCTGCGGCTGAAATTGGACCAGCACGTCCACATCGCTGTCGGGGCCGAAGTCCTCACGCACAATGGAGCCAAAGAGAGCCAGCTCAGAGACCTGCCAGCGACGACAGAACCTGTCAATCTGTGATCGAGGAATATGGATGTGGGCGTTCATTTCAGGCCAAATCAATGTTTGCAACAGGCGGCCATCACCGACGGCGTATGACCCTCGGCGATCAACGCCTGCTGGGCTTCGGAAAGCTCGATCCAGGGCATCAGCGGATCGTCGGACTGGTGGGCCATCTCGCGGCCATTGATGATCGTCAACGTGTTGCGGACCAACTGCTTTCCGGGACGCGGGTTCATGAAGACGTCGTAGAACATGAAATCCCCCTCGACGATCTCGAACAGCGCCACGTCGGCCAGCGCGCCGGGCCGCAGCGTGCCGATCTCCTTTTCCAGACCCAACACGGCCGCCGGCCGTTCGGTGGCGGCGTGGACCACTTCGGAAAAACTCATGCCCAGAGTCATGAATTTGCTCAGGCAGGTGGGCATGTCGAACATCGGGCCGCTGACGCTCATCTGGTGGATGTCGGAAGAGATCACGTCCGGTCGGTAACCCTGTGCCATCAGCGCCTCCGCGGTCTTGAATGAGAAGGAGCCGGCGCCGTGGCCGATGTCCAGCACCAGGCCGGCATCCCAGGCGCGCTTGACCGTCTCGCGCAGGTCGCCTGAATCCTCGACAATGCGCATTGTGCCCCCGGTGAAGCAGTGGGTGAGGATGTCACCGGGCCGCATCAACGCCATCACACCGTCGATCCCCGGCGGCCCCATGCCGATATGGGTCATCAGCGGCAGCTCGCAGCGGTCCGCCGCTTCACGGGCTTTGTGCAGGGGAGCCAGGCCCTGACCGCTGGTGGTGAGCTGGTCGATCCGCGCCTTGACGCCCAGCAGCACGTCCCGGTTCAAGTCGATGATCTGGCAGCAGAGATCGACGTCGCAGTAGCCGGGGTTGGCCAGCTCCCAGGTCTGCGCGGTCAGCCCGATCGACGAGATATTGAGCAGGGCATAGATGCGCGCGTGGGAGTTCTCGATTATGAACTGCCGGAAGCCGGTGAAGTTGTATCCGCCGGACGAGCCTACGTCGAGCCAGGTCGTCACGCCGCTGCGGGCCGCGATCGGGTCGGGGCGGATGCCATAGAAGCCGCAACCGTAGTTGACGTGCGTATGCAGATCGACCAGCCCGGGCGTTACGTACTGGCCGCCGGCGTCCACGACGCGGAAGGCCGTCTCGGCCGGGATGTCCGCATCCACCGCGGCGATGCGGTTGCGCTTGATCGCCACGTCCAGGCGGCCGCTCTTCCCGCCGCCGGGGTCAACCACTTCGCCGCCCTTGATCAGAAGATCGAATCGCATGTTTCTACCTTTCGCGTTTTCTTTAACTCGGTGGATAGTTACTGCGGTGGTCAGCGGCCAGCCGGTCACGACTTGGCCTTGAACTGGCGATGGCCAGCCAGGGTTGCCGCCAGCCCCATCTAATCCCCTTTCCCGGACATTGTCAAGTGGCGCGCGAAGCAGGGGCATTCCCGCTGCAGCTCAGAAAGCGACGTAGCCGCCGCAGACGGGAATGCACTGGCCGGTGACGTAGTCCGAGAGGTCGGTGACCAGAAATTCGACAACCTTGGCGCAGTCTTCTGGAACGCCCAGGCGGCCGAGCGGGATATCCTGCAACAGGCGGTCGCGGACTTCCGGGGTGTTGCGGCCGCCGGCCACGGCGCGGGAGGAGAGCACGAAGCCGGGCGCAATACAGTTGACATGGACGTTGTGCGGACCCAGTTCGGCGGCGAGGACGCGCGTGTAATGGATCACGCCGGCCTTGGCGACCTTGTAGGCCATACCGCCGCCGATGCGGCCGCTCCAGATGCCGGCCTGGGAGGCGGTGTTGACGATTCTGCCGCTGCGAGCGCCCTGCATGTAGGGTGCAGCAGCTTGGCAGCAGAAGATCGTGCCGGTCAGGTTGATGTCCATGATGTAGCGGTAGTGATCGGGCGGCGCCGTGGCCGCACTATTGTTGGGCGGCGCATAGAGCATGCCGCCGGCGTTGTTGACGAGGATATCAATCTGCCCGAATGTGTCTATGATTTCCTGCATCATCGCCTCCACCGCGGCCTTGTCGGTCACGTCGGCCTCGATGCCCAGGCCGCGCCGGCCCAGCGCTTCCACCTCTGCGGCCACCGATTCGGCGGTGAGTTCCTCGTCATACTCCTGGGCTGCGTTCAGGTCCACGTCGTTGATCACCACATCTGCGCCCAACTTGGCCAGATGCAGGACATAGGCGCGCCCCAGGCCGCGTGCTCCGCCTGTGACAAGCGCGACTTTGTTTGCGAGTTTCATAACCTCCCCCTCTATTGCGTATTGCGTGCCGCGTTTCCGGTTATCATGGTGATACAACAGCGGCCAGACGGCAAACTCGAATATGAGATTCAGACAGAGATTAATGTGATATGTGAAATGGGGCCAGGTCGCTGTATGGCTGACAGAGTGCTGACGCGGCGAACCGCATGAAACATGCCAATCTCGGAGGTCATTTGGCTGAGGTGGTGGCAGGTGGTTAAGATAGTCGTAGATATCGCGCCTTTTCTTCTCCCATACGCGACGTAGAATACGGGAATCTCCCATAAGATGGTAGATCACTGTGTGAATGGCGGCCGGCGCGTCGTGCGTTGGGTTGATGCGGTCC
Source organism: Caldilineaceae bacterium (assembly GCA_011523365.1). Classification (GTDB taxonomy): domain Bacteria; phylum Chloroflexota; class Anaerolineae; order Caldilineales; family Caldilineaceae; genus Bin5. The sequence continues at coordinate 15,643 of WTGY01000007.1, read as the reverse complement.
AGATGCGGTATGTCTAGTGTCCGAGATGGAAAACGATGAAATTCAACTACGCTGTTGTTTATGAGCGGACGCCAAACAACTACGGTGCCTATGTGCCCGAACTGCCCGGTTGCATTGCAACAGGAAAGGGTTGGCAGGAAATTCAGACAATGATACGCGAGGCGATCGTCTTTCACATTGAAGGTCTGATAGAGAGCGGCGACCCGGTCCCCGGCCCACTGATGTCGGTCGGGGAGGCAATGACCTATCATATCGCCAGCCTCTCCGACGCTGGAGAATCCGTTCCAGACCAGGAAACCACCTTTGGGATGGTTGAGATTGAGATCGCTCGACCCAAGACGGCCGAGGTGAGTTGATATTGAGTAGGGCCTCAGCCGCCAAGCGTGGGAAGTCTGGGCCGTTCGGCAGATTCACAGGTGTTTAGTCACTGAAAAGCCATTCAAGTACCGTCAATAAGGATTGAACCGGTCTGTCAATGCAACATGAAACCATCGCCGTGCTCGACTACGGCAGCCAATACAGCCAGTTGATCTGCCGCCGGGTGCGGGAGGCCAATGTCTACGCCGAGATGATCTCGTGGGACCGCGCGGCAGAGCGGCTGCCGCAGGTCAACCTGAAGGGTATCATTCTTTCGGGCGGGCCCGCCAGCGTCTACGAAGCCGGCGCGCCCGCGCTGCCGGACGTCGTGCTGGAGAGCGGTGTGCCGGTGCTGGGCATCTGCTACGGGCTGCAGTTGCTGGCCCATGCGCTCGGCGGTCACGTGGCGCCGAGCGCCAAGCGCGAGTACGGCGCGGCAGAGATCGAGGTGACGGGAGAGACCCGTTTCTTCGGCGGGCAGCCTCGGCAACAGCAGGTGTGGATGAGCCACGGCGACCGCGTGGAACGGCTGCCGGCCGGCTTTGAGACGGTAGCGCGCAGCGGGAACTCACCGTGCGCGGCCATCGCCAACGAAGCCCGCTCTCTCTACGGGCTCCAGTTTCACCCGGAGGTTGTGCATACCCCCAATGGTTTCGCGCTGCTGCAGAATTTTGTCGGCCGGATCTGCGGCTGCACCGGGGACTGGACATCAGGCCATTTCATCGAGGAAAGCGTCGCCGACATCCGGGCGCAGGTCGGGCCGGATGGCCGGGTGATCTGCGGGCTGAGCGGCGGCGTGGACAGCGCAGTGGCGGCCACGCTTGTCCATCGCGCAATCGGGGAACGGCTGACCTGTATCTTTGTCGATCACGGCCTATTGCGTGCGGGCGAAGCGGAGCAGGTGGTGGACACGTTCGAGCGGCACCAGGGCATGCGGCTGGTCGCGGTGGACGCCAAGGAGGCATTCCTGGACGATCTGGACGGCGTGACCGAGCCGGAGGAGAAGCGCAAGCGGATCGGCGCGCGCTTCGTGCGCGTCTTTGAGGAGGAGACCGAACGGCTGTTGGAGGAGAGCGCAAAGAAGAGTAAGGAGAGAGAGGACTTCTCTCAGTCCTTGTCCAAGGTGTTCCTGGCGCAGGGCACGCTCTACCCCGACGTGATCGAGTCGGCCAGCAATGAGGACTCGGCGAACGCGCGCACGATCAAGACGCACCACAATGTGGGCGGCCTGCCGGAGGATATGACCTTCGAGCTGATCGAACCGCTGCGAATGCTGTTCAAGGACGAAGTGCGCCGCATCGGCGAGGAGTTGGGCCTGCCGGAGGAGATCGTCTGGCGGCACCCGTTTCCGGGGCCGGGACTGGGCATCCGCATCCTCGGCGAGGTGACGTGGGAGCGGCTGGAGATGCTGCGCCGGGCCGACCACGTCTTTCTGGAAGAGTTGCGGGCCGCCGGCCTCTACCGGCAGACCAGCCAGGTCTTCGCCGTGCTGCTGCCCGTGCAAACGGTCGGCGTGATGGGCGACGGGCGCACGTATGCCAACGTGATCGCGCTGCGGGCGGTCACCACCGACGACTTCATGACGGCGGACTGGGCGCAACTGCCCTACGAGCTGCTGGCGCGGGTCAGCAGCCGCATCGTCAACGAGATAGACGGGGTCAACCGGGTTGTATATGATATTTCGAGCAAGCCCCCGGCCACGATTGAGTGGGAATGATCTGCACGGGTCAGTGGTTGGAAGTTTATGATGGGGTTGGCCGCGATGGAGCGCGGTCACTGTTCTAGATGGACGAAGATAGGCGCCCGGCTACCGAAGTCGACAGACCGACCAATGCCGAGCAGACGACTTTCATCCAGCGGGGAGGACAGCGATGACAACGACGCAAGCTCCCAAGCAATGGTTCTGGGAAGTAGCGGTTGCCGTGGCAATTGTCGCGGCAATTGCCGCCGCCGCCGTCTGGGCGCGGATTTATGACACCCGCAGCCACTACAACCGTGCTGTGGCCAGTTTCGAGAGCGGTCGATACCTGGGGGCGATCGCCGAGTTTGATCAGGCTCTGCAGCTGGAGCCCGACGCCGCGCACATTTACAGCATCCGGGGTTCTGCCAAAAGTATTCTCGGTCGATATCGGGAAGCGATCGCCGACTATGATCAAGCCCTGCGACTGGAGCCCGACACTGCTTACTTCTACGCCAACCGGGCCGCAGCCAGATCCAGCCTTGGCCAGCATCGGGAAGCGATTGCCGACTATGACCAAGCCCTGCGACTGGCGCCCGACGACGTTTACAACTATGTCAACCGGGGAGTGATGAAGTCCAACCTTGGCCAGCATCGGGAAGCGGTCGCCGACTATGACCAAGCTCTGCGACTGGAACCCGACAACGTCAGGGCTTATGTTTCTCGGGGAAGAGCTCTATCCAGCCTTGGCGAATACGAGGAGGCCTTCGCCGACTTCGATCAGGCCTTGCGACTGGAGCCAGACAACGCAAATATCTACACCAGCCGGGGCGATGTCAAGTTCGACCTGGGTCAAATTCAGGAAGCCTTCGCTGACTATGATCAGGCCGTCAGACTGGAGCCAGACAACGGTTTTGTCTACTTCGCACGGGCCTATGCCAGGACCGATCTTGGCCAGTACGCGGAGGCGATCTTCGATTATGATCAGGCCTTGCGTTTGCAGCCTTACTTTGCTGGCGCCTATGTCAACCGGGCCCAGGCCAGGATCGAACTGGGTCAATTCCAGAAAGCAATCACCGACTATGATCAGGCTGTCCGTCTGCAACCGGAAAGCGCTTACGTCTACTTCAATCGAGGCCTTACCAGGGCCGAAATAGGTCTGTCCCGGGAAGCCCTCGCCGATCTGAAAGCCGCTCTGGGATTTGCGCGGGAGGCTGGCGCCAGCGACCTCATCACCTCCATTGAAGAAAAGATTCAGGAATTCGAGCAAGAGTAAAGCTGGACGAATATCTGCGGCCCCAAAACCGAATGCAATGTCGACCCAGATCGCCGAGCCAAAGGCCATTCCCGCTATCGAGTTTGAATGAAGGGCACTAGTTCGTGGTCAGTGAAGGTGCTGTCCACGAAGCGGAGTATTCAATGTCCCAAATGAACGCACAAAGTCGTGCGGCGACCGTTGCCGAGCAGACGCTTTCCGTCCATCGGAGTGGACAGTTATGTATACGATGCGCGCTCCCATGATACGGGGCCGGGTCGTCGCGATCGCCGTAGCACTTGTCGTGGTCACCGCCTGCTTTGGCCCGCAGACTTCAAACGACTACTACGACAGGGGCGTTGCCCGGTTGAAGGACGGCAAATACAAGGGTGCCGTTACCGACTTTGATCAAGCCATCAGTATACGGCCCAAATACACCGACGCCTATATGAGTCGGGCTGATGCCAAGATCAGACTTGGGCAATATGAGGGGGCGATAGCCGACCTGGATCGGGCCCTCCAACTGCAGCCCGATGACGCCGACGCCTACACCAGTCGGGGCTTTGCCAAGAGCATGCTTGGTCAAAATGAGGAGGCAGTCGCCGACTTCGATGAGGCCATCCGACTGCGGCCTGACAACGCCACCGCTTACGATAATCGGGGCAGTGCCAAGACTAGCCTTGGTCAATACGAGGAGGCTATTGCTGACTTCGATCAGGCCCTTCGTCTGCGGCCCGACGACGCCTACACTTACATCAGTCGGGGCCATGCCAAGCTTGAGCTTGATCAACATCAGGAAGCGATTGACGACTTTGATCGGGCCATCCAGATGCGGCCCGATGATGCTTACGTTTACAGCAGTCGGGGCTATGCCAAGCTTGAGCTTGATCAACATCAGGAGGCGATCGACGACTTTGATCGGGCCATCCAACTGCAGCCCAACGACGCCTACGGTTACTACAGTCGGGGCAATGTCAAGTTCGAGCTTGATCAACACCAAGAGGCGCTCGCCGACTATGATCGGGCTATAAGCCTGCAGCCCGACGACGCCTCCGCCTACCATATCCGAGGCGCTGTCAAGATTGAACTTGGACAATACAAGGAGGCGATTGCCGACTTTGATCGGGCCATCCGACTGCAGCCTGACGACGCTTACTCCTACAACAATCGGGGCAGCGCCAGGATGGGTCTTGGTCAAATTGAGGAGGCGGTCGCCGATTATGGTGAGGCCATCCGACTGCAGCCCGACAACGCAGACTTCTACATCAATCGAAGCAATGCCAAGACCGAGCTTGGCCAACAAAGGGAAGCAATCGCCGACTTGGAAGCGGCGCTGGAACTGGCGCGGGAGGCTGGTAACAGCGACCGTGTAGTCTTCCTTGAAGGAAAGATCGAGGAACTCAAGCAAGACGAATGAGGACAAGCCTCTCTCACTCTCAGACCGGCTCTTCATGCTCGGCGTCAGCCCGGCTTCGTCTGTGCTGTCGGCGCGTTCGCGTGATATAAGAATCTGAAATGGCCGGATTCCTGCGCTTCGCCCTGCCTCTCATTGCTGTGCTCTCCATCTTTCCCCTGTATACGCGCTATAAGGCCGCGGCCGCGCCCATCCCGCCGGGCGTGCACCTGGCCAGCCTGGAGCTCAGCCATTTGAAGGACCCGGCCGAGATCGCGACGGTCATGGAAGCTGCCATGAGCCAGCCGATCGCGGTCTACTATGACGAGACGCGCCTGGTGCTGCGGCCGCAGGACGTGGACTTTGAAGTCGATACCGCCGCCATGCTGGCGGAGGCGCAGCAGTACCTGGACGGGCCGGACTTTGTCGACATCGCCCTGCGCAAGCTGGCCGGGCTCCCCCAGAAGCGCAGGGACATTCCGGCCCGCTACAGTTATGATCCGCAGAAGCTGGCGACTTGGCTGTGGCAGGTGGGCGAAGAGCTGAATCACCCACCCCAGCCTGGGCGGGTCCTGCCGCCGCAGTGGAACTGGCGGACCGAGGGAAGCATGCGGGAAGCGGGTGATGAGGAGAGCGCAGAGGTAGATGTCCTTCCCCCTTACGCGACACTGCCGCCCACTTTTGTGGGCTCCGCGCAGCGCAGCTGGCAGTGGACATCCGGCACGGTGGGCCAGACGCTGCTGATCGACGAGAGCGCGCAACCAATCCTCGACGCGCTCAGCAGCATGGACGCGCGTACGGCCCATCTTGTGCTGCAGGAGACCCCGCCGCCGCCGTTGACGATGGCCGAGCTGGGCCGCGAACTGGACTCATATACATCCGATTTCCCCGGATTCGCCGCCATCTACGTGCAGGATTTGACGACCGGCGAAGAGGCCACCGTCGACATCGATGTGGCCTTCTCCGGCATGTCGACGATGAAGATCGCGATCGCCAGTGAAGCCTACCGGCAAATGGCCGATTTTGAGAATGAGGCTGTCGGCCAGTGGATCGACTTTGCGCTGGGGGAGAGCAACAATGCCGCCGCCAACCGCCTTCTGCAGTGGCTCGGCGACGGCGACATCTATGCCGGTGGGCGCCGGGTGACGGAAATGATGCGCACCCTGGGCTTTACGAACTCATATATTCAGACCGGCTACGACGATAAATCGATCATCAGCAAGATCCCGACAGAGGCCAACAGCCGCACCGACTGGAACACGAACCCGGATACGCATCTGCAGTCCACACCTGCCGATCTGGGCCGTCTGCTGGCAGAGATCTACCGCTGCCAGGCGGGGGAAGGGCTCTTGATCGAGACCTTCGGCGGCGAGATCACGCCGGAGGAATGCGCGACGATTCTCTTCTATGTCAGCCATGACGAATTTACGGAGATGATTTGGGGCGGGCTGCCGCGCCCGGCGCAGAGCTGGATCATCCACAAACACGGCTTCGTCAACGAGGCGCACAGTGACCTGGCCTTGATCTGGGGGCCGAGCGGGCCTTATGTCATCGCCGTCTATCTGTGGCGCGCCGGCTGGATGGACTGGCCGACCAGCAATCGCACGATGAAAGCGATCAGCCGCATCGCCTGGAACTTTTTTGCCTATAAGTCGATGACCGAGGGCATAGAAGCGCCGCCGCCGCTGACGTTATCGCCGCCACCCAACTACGTACCCGTGAACACCTATAGCAGCCGCGCCGCACTCAGCGGCCAGAGCGAGACCGGTGCCCAGTGAGTAGTGCTCGGCAGCTCCACTCGCCACAGACGTGAGGACAGTTTCTATGCCCGATCGACCCGGAGAAGCCCTCGACGGAATTGTTGACGAGATCACACAGCAGATGGAGGAGATCAGCCAGCTGCGGGACGGCACGCTCAGCCGCAGCCGCCGCCTGATCCGGGACTGCGCACACAGCATCCGCGCCATGCACCGCCATGAGCTGGCGAAGGCAGAGGAAATGCTGGCCGCGGCGCGCCGCGACGCGCAGGCGATGGTGGAGCCCCTGGCCGGCCACCCGGAGCTGTACCATGTGGGTTATACGCAGGACGCGCTGAAGGAGCTGGTGGAGGCCCATCTGCTCTACGCCTTTATCACCGGCGGCCCGCTGCCGGCGCCGGCCGAACTGGCGGTAACCGGCGCGACCTACCTGAAGGGCCTGACCGAGGCCGCCACCGAGATGCGCCGCTTCGCCCTCGATCTGATGCGGCAGGACCGCGTCGAGGAGGCCGATCCCTACCTTGAGATGATGGACGAGATCTACTCGCTGCTGGTGACCGTCGACTTCCCGGACGCGGTCACCGGGGGCCTGCGCCGGCAGACCGATGTGCTGCGCGGCGTTCTGGAGCGTACCCGGGGCGACTTGACGACGGCGATGCGCCAGGAGAAGATGCAGGCCGCGCTGCGCCGGGTCGAGGAGCGGCTGGGGTAACGGCAGTCTTCAGTATGATAGGTGTGTTCAAGTATACTAATCGCGGATGCCATCTATTTCCGTTCTTTCCAAGATTGAGAGCCTCGATTCCACCTGCGTGACAAAGTGCTCATATGTTCCCAAATTGAGCATGTGTAAAGAGTTGAAGCGATCTCACAGGAGAACTAGGCGCGAAGCCCATTTCACCAATGGCATGTCATTACCCTTTAATGGCGATAAAGGAGGTCACGTGACTTATTTCCTAGAAATCTTCACGCCTGAAACGTGGCGTGCTTTCCGTGAGATGGGAGGGACCGTCACTGGTTTTCGGGAGCGTCAAAAGCGCTTGGCGTTTGAGCGAGTTCGTCCAGGGGACATCTTCCTCTGTTACATGACACGGTTGTCACGATGGTGCGGCGCATTGCAAGTAGAATCAAAGGCGTATTACGACGACAGTCCGATTCATGAGGAGTTTGCCCCTTACACAGTGCGCTTCAAAGTTACACCCATCGTCATCTTGGACAACGAAAAGGCCGTACCCATCTACGACAACGAAGTCTGGAGTGTATTGACGATCACTAACCAGCATACAAAGGGAACTAGCCTTTGGACAGGATTCTTCCGGAATTCTCTCAATAGACTCGATGAAGGAGACGGGAGTTATTTGGTAGACCTGCTGAAGAAGCAAGGGTCAAATCCAAAGAGTTACCCACTTACCGATAAGGATAGGCGTCAACTTACTCTTAGAAGGAGAGTTCCCACCCTAGATGGCGAGGTGGAGGTGGAGGTTCCAGACCACGAAGAAGATGACTCAGCGCTCGAAACAGAAGAGGCGGCATTTGCGCCAACACCCAACTCTCGCGATTCCATTCGGGTGCAGGCAATGATCGCACAGATCGGCGCTGAGATGGGATTTAGTATCTGGGTTCCAAGGAATGACAAGTCGCGGGTACTTGATCACATCCCGCAGACGATGCACGTGAAATTCCTAAATGCACTTCCTCTTAACTACGATGATACGACACTTAGAACTGTGGAGCAGATAGACGTTCTGTGGCTCAAAGGCCGGTCAATGGCACGGGCGTTCGAAATCGAACACACAACCGCGATCTACTCAGGACTATTGCGAATGGCAGATTTGCTGGCCCTGCAACCCAACATGGATATTCGTCTGCACATAGTGGCTCCGTCCGATAAGCGGGATAAAGTCCTGCGAGAAATCAGGCGACCTGTATTCTCGCTTCTTGAGCGGGGGCCCTTATATGATCAATGCTCGTTCCTCTCATATGACTCCATTCACTCTTTGGCAGAGGCACCACATCTTTCCCATATGAGCGACACGATCATTATGGAATACGAAGAGGTCGCGGAAGTCTAGTTTGAGTACTAACTGGGATCAGATTTTCCGGCACAGTCTGTGTCCCGGGGCCTTAGGGGCGCTACATATCTTGCCTGTCCCTACGCGATACGGGAAAAGACAGCTTTCTAAGTAAACGTGTATTCGTCTATAGTAGCCGCGTAGGGCCAAGACGAAAACTTGTGACTGAAGTCTGGAGAAAGAGAACAATGCAAAATCAACATGTATTTATGGGCGACCTCACCCGGCGTGAGTTTCGCGAAGCGCTGGCGGAGGGCAAGTTTCACACGGCGATCATTCCCACCGGCAGCATTGAGCAGCACCTCGAGCATCTGGCGATGGAGCACGACATCCGCATGGCCACCCACGTCGCCGAACAGACGGCCCGCCAGCTCTACCCCCAGGTCATCGTCACGCTGCCGATCCGCGCCGGCATCTCGGAGCATCACATGAGGCACCAGGGCACCGTCTCGGCCAAGCCGGGCCCCTGGCTGAGCGTAGTGTTCGACGCCGTGGAAAGCCTGATACGCCACGGTGTCAAAAATGTCCTTATCCTCAACGGGCACGGCGGCAACGAAGCGCCCATGGGTGGCATCATCGGCCAGTGGCACCTCTATTTCGCGGCCGAGGCGCCGGAGGCCAGTGTTCAGTTTCACTCCTACTGGGATCTGAGCCGGCCGGAAGCTGAAAAGCTGTGCAAGGGAGGGGTGCCGGGCCACGCACAGGAGTACGAGACCGCGATGGCGCTGGCCGTCTGCCCGCATAACGTGCGCGTGGAGGCGATGCACGACCAGGAGGACAGAAGCCCGCTGGACGCCAGCGCGGAACAGGGGCAAAAGCTGGTCGATGCAGCCGTGAATGCCACCCGCCGCTACCTGGAAGAGATGATCGCCGGCAAGCACCGCGCGGCCGTGAATCCTGAATGAAAAGCCGGTGGTTCCCGCTTAGGAATCAGGAACCGATCCAGCTTCGTTTACGACGGCTCACCGGCCATTGCCGCTCAGGCCGCAGTATTCGGCGGCGGTGAGGGCGTAGACCTGCGCGGCCTGCGTCAGGCGCGAGAGCGATACCCACTCCACGTCTGAGTGGGCCGTCTCATTGGAAGGGCCGTAGTAGAAGGAAGGCACGCCGCCGAGATTGACGTACAGGTTGGCGTCGCCCACGATGCGTTTGCCCGCGACGACGACCTGGTCGCCGTGCACGAAGCGGTGCGCCTGCGCCGCCGCCTGCACCGCGGCATCGTCGCCGGACGTCTCGAACGGCTCCCGTTCGTGGATCATGCTTACTTCCAACTCCAACTGGCCGGCCTCAGCGATGGGCGCGGCCAGTTCGCGTAGTTCAGCCAGGACCTCCTCCGCGCTGGCGCGCGGCCCCCAGCGCAGCGTGCCGGTCAGCCGGCAAAGCGCCGGCGTGCGGTTGAAGTAGTCGCCCGCCGCCACCGTTCCTATATCGATGCGCTCCGCACCCGCCAGGGGGTGCAGCGCGCCCGTGTCCAGTTCCTCCTGGTAGGCGGTGATGCGCTGGACCAGGTCGCCGAGAAAGCGAATCGGGTTCTCGCCGAAGGGGACGTAGGTGGTGTGCGTTCCGCCCCGTGGGGACGTCAGCTCGATGATGAAGACCATCGAACCCATGCTCATGACCCACAGCTCGTTCCAGCCTTCGCCGATCAGGATCCTGTCGCCGCCGATGCGCCCGCTCTTGATGTCCTCGATCAGGGCCAGGGGACCGTCCTTTTGGGCCTCCGGCTCCTCGTGACCGACGATGGCGGTGAGCCAGAGGTCGCCGGCCAGGGTGATGCCGGCCGTCTGGAGCGCCCGCAGCGCACCCAGCTTGGCGGCCATCGCCCCTTTCATGTCGGTGGCGCCGCGCCCGTAGAGACGGTCCCCCTCGCGGCGGCAGGGCACGCAGTCGCCGATGGGAATGGTATCCAGGTGCCCGTTCAGCATCAGGCTGGGACCGTCGCCTGCCCCCGCCAGCCGGGCGTAGATGTTATAACGGCCGTCGGTCACCCGGCGCTGGTCGACGTCGAAGCCGAGCTCCCGCAATTGGGCGGCGTAGTACTGGCATACCTCCGCCTCCTGCATCGTCACGCTGGGAATCTCCACCATCGCCTGCGCCTGCTGCGCGATCCATTCGCCATCGACCGCGTCTCTCAGCGCTGTCCACTGCTCCCGGTTCTGTGCCATCTTTGTTCTCTGTGAAATTGGGGGACGCGAAAGGATACTATCAGGGTAAGCATTCAATCAACGCCAGCACATGCGGAAGCCAGACGCAAACCACTACGATTCCTGTAAGCCACTTCATTTGCCGAAGCTCACTCTTAATTTCGTTCAACTCTCTCGAGAGCCCGTCCATCTATCCCTACCTTCCCGTATTGCGCGGTTAGTATATCCGCAATGCAATGTCCTGATGCACCAAATGATGTGAAGCGCTGACTTTCGACTCAAAATATACTATACACACGTAGAAGGAAACATACAATACAATGTATCGGCGCCGTGATCAACCTAAGGCCTTTTGGACAATTCCCTTCAGTATTGCATCTTGGAACGAGTCAAAGTCAGACTAACACCGACTTTCAGCCAGGCTCCCCACGGCCTCCGCCAGCAGGTCGATCTCCTCCTCCAGCAAAAAGAATGGCACACTGGCGCGCACACCGTTGTGTGCAATCGTCAGCGGACGGACGATGACCGGCTTCGGCCGTCGCTCGCGCAGGGCGCGGGTCAACTCCTCGCCGTCCCACCCGGCTACGGAAAAGGCGGCGAGAGCCGCCGAACGTTCGGCTTCAAGCGGCGTGTAGAGGGTTACACCGGGGATGACGGCCAGGGCCAGCCTGAGGCGGTGGGTGAGCTGCGCGGTGCGCGCCCAGATGCTCTCCAGCCCAATATCGGTCAGGTAGCCGGCGGCAAAGGCCCAGGTATGCACCAGCGGCCATGACCAGGGTCCGTATTCAAACCGCTCCGCCCCCTCCTTCAACGCATAGTCATCGGTATCGTAGCGCAGCCAGGCCTCGGCGCGTCCGCCGGCATAGGTGACCTGTAAGGCTTCGGGTCGATCGGGACGCACATAGAGCGCGCCGGCGGCATAGGGTGCATACATCCACTTGTAGGAGAGAATGCCGGCAAAGTCGCAGCCCACTGCCGCCAGGTCGATGGGAAAGAGGCCGGCCGAATGGGCGATGTCGACGAAGGTGAGGACGCCGCGCTCCCTGGCCAGCCCGCAGAGTTGCTCGACGGGTAGCCGGAAACCGGTCTCGGTGGTGACGTGGCTGACCGCGAGCAGGCGGGTGCGGTCGCTGATGCGCGCCGCGAACGCGTCCAGCTGCTCCTCGGGGTCGGCCAGAAGCGGTACCTTGACCACCTCGACGCCGTGCCGGTCTCGCAGGTGCAACGAGGGCAGGTAGAGTGCGGCCTCCTCCTCGTCCGTGATCAGCAGCTGGTCCCCGCGCCGCCATTCGAGGCCCCGCAGCACGGTCTGATAGGCTTCACTCACACCCCGCATAAGCGCCAGCGTCTCAGGCGCGACGCCGAAAAAGCGGGCCAGCGCGGCCTTGGAACGCGCGCGCCGCGGGTACTCCTCGTCCGGGTAGACGATGTGCATAGGCCCCCGCACCACCATCTCTTCCATGAGGCGGGCATGCTCGGCAGCGATGGCGCGCGGGGTCACGCTCACGCCCCCGTTCTGAAACCAGAAATATTGCGCCAGCGCGGGGATATCGGCGCGGATCTTCTCAACCGTCGCACGTTGCATGGGGAAAGCCCGGTGGCCGGCCGCCGTCAACCGTCCTAGCTGCTGGCCACTGTCGTCTGCGGTTCGAGCAGCTCGTGATACGTGTCCGGACGCCGCATGCCCAGGTAGCAATCTTTGAGCGTGGGGTAGCGTTCCTTTTGCTCACCGGTGTACCAGGTCTCGTAGCCGGCATCGAGGTCGACGTCGGCGAAGGTGAGGCCGGGCCGGTGTGATGTGTTCGCCAGGGTACGGCCATACGGGTCGACGATGCGCGAATGCCCCATCGAGCGGCCGGCCAGGAAGGGCTGCATCACGAAGTGGGAGGAGGCCAGGTAGACCTGGTTGTCGATGGCGCGGGCGTTGACGATCGACTCGATGTGGTCGCCGGTGTAGTCGATACACATGGTAGGGAAGAGCAGCAGATGCGCGCCCTTCAGCGCCAGGATGCGCCACATCTCCGGGTAGTGGATGTCCATGCAGATGCCCATGCCCACGCGGCCGAAATCGCACTCGAAGACCGGGTAGCCCAGGTCGCCGGGCAGCACCTCGTCCTCTTCGCCGGGGGCCAGGTGCATCTTGCGGTACTTGCCTATCAGGTCGCCCTTGCGGTCCAGGAAGACGCCGGTGTTGTAGACCCTGTTCCCATCCCGTTCGCGCTGGCTGTACGCGACATAGAGGTTGTTGTCACTGGCGCGCTCGGCGAACTGGGCCAAGGTGGCGCCGCCGGGTATCGGTTCGGGCAAATCCGGCAGGTGTTCGGGAGCGCAGCCGACCACGTCCGGCTCTTCAGGCAGGAGGACGATGTCGGCGCGGGCGTCGCCGGCGCGGTCGATCATCTCCAGGCAGCGCTCGATGCAGCGGCTGGGATAGCTGGGCGGGTCGTCGTGCAGGATGCTGGCGGTGGCCAAACGGGCGGGTCTCATTGGCTGGAACCTCCGACGGATAGGGTGATGGGCTGCGACAGGTCCAGGGTGACGCGCAGCGTGTCGAGCTTGACGAGCATCCCGGGCTGGGGCTGGCCGTCGAGGATGACGACGGGGTTGCGGCGCAGGTTGGGCGGCACCTTGATGTCGACGGTAACCTGGCGGCTGGCAACCGGGGCCGGCAGGTCGCGCAGCTGCAGGCGGTAGCTCTCCTCCCCCGCCGCGGCCGAAACCGTTTCGATCTGCAGATGACGCCGGCAGACGATGTAGTCGAGGATCTCCTCGGCGGTGGCGGTCCACACCTTGTCGCCGCTTTCGATCACGGCGTTCAGCCGCGCGCGGTGCTCGTCGATGTAGACGTCCTTGTTCTCGTGGGGAATGGTCGGCGCCGGACAGTGGCAGTAGTCGATCACCCACCCCGACTCCCGCTGCGCCTGCGTCAGCCGGTGGTGGGAGTCAAAGGCGGCGAAGAGCGGCGTCCACGCCTGGTGCAGGTTGGCGACGCGGCCGAGGAACCAGAGGTCGGCGTCGGGCCGGTTGATGTCGTCGGTGACCGAGAGCGCGCACAGGTAGCCGTGCTCCTGCAGCGCCGCGGTGATCTTCGGCGTGATGTTGGCGTTGCTCCCCGGCGCGGTGTAAACGGTCACGCGATGACCGATCGCATCCTCCAACACCTCCTTGGCCTGGCGCACTTCGAGGTCGATGTTCTCCTCGACGATGCCGTGCGTCCACGAGTGGTTGCCGACGCCCCAGCCCATATCGATCAGTTCGCGCAGCTTGTCCGCGCCCATGTGATGGTAGCCGTTGTAGCTGGAGTTGCCCACGCGGCGCACTTCGCCCATCTGCCCGACCACGACCTCCACGTGGCCGGGTAAACCCAGCTCCTCGTGCAGGGGAACGACATGGTCGAACAGCTCGGTGAGCGCCTCGTCGTAGGTGACCGTGTAGGCCCACTCTTTGCCATGCTTAAACGTGGTCGGGGTAATCGAGATACTCATGTCAGTTCCTGTCTCTTGTTGGTCGGTGTACCCGTCTTTCGCGATCCGTCAGGAGATGCGATTGCGCTCCGCAACAGTACGCACGATCGATGCCGCCAGCTCGCAGTCCTGCGGCTCGTATTTCTCACAGAAGGAGGACCAGCGCACGAAGTCGCGCAGGAAGGCGTGGGCGTTGGGGCAGCTTTCGGCGTTATATGTATACGTGTGGGAGGCCGGAGGCATCGCAAATTGGTGGGTCCGGTTGCCGGCGCGTTCATGCAGGAAGGTGCAGGCCTGCGGCATCAGGTAGTAGCGGCCCTGCCCTGCGCCCGGGATGCCGGCGTCGGCCAACTGCTGGGCGAACTCTGCCGGCGTGCAGCCGAAGGCGGTCGGGTCGATGCTGAAACCGGCCATCCAGCAGGAGTAGACGTCCATGTAATTGGGGATGGCCAGGGGTGTGATGCCGGGAATTCCGGCCAGCAACTCGCTCAACAGCCGGATCATGCGATCGCGCTGCGCGACCTGCGGGAGGATGATCTCGAGCTGGCCGAGGGTGATCGCCGCGGTGGCCTGGGGCATGCGGTAGGCGTACCCGAGCGCGGAGTGGATCCTGCCGAAGCCGGCCGGCGCCATTTCGCCCCCGCGGCTGTGGCCGATAAAGCGCAGGGCTTCGGCCAGCTCGTCGTCATCGGTGACCACACAGCCGCCGACGTCGGAGCCGAGCGTCTTTTCCGAGTCGAAGGAGAAGCCCGCGGCCTGCGCGAGCGTGCCGGCGAAGCGCCCCTTGTAGCGGCCAAAGACCGCCTGGCAGACATCTTCGTAGACGAAGAGATCGTGTCTGGCGGCCAGTTCGTTGATCGGGTCCATGTCGCAGATGATGCCCGTCTTGTGCACGACGAGGACGGCGCGCGTGCGCTCGCTGATGCAGGCTTCGATGGTTTCAGCGCTCACGTTGACGCTGCCCCGCTCCGTGTCGGCGAAGACGGGGATGTAGTTTTCCAGGCAGAGGCCCTGGATGGTCCCGAAGTCGGTGATCGGGCTGACGATGATCTCGTCGCCCGGTTCAAAGGGGAAGGCCGCGGCCAGAACGCCGAGCGCCGGTGTGCAGCCGGGCGTGGCGATGCAGTGGCGGACGCCCAGCTCGGCGGCAAAGTTCTTCTCGAACCGTCCGATCATGTCGACCGTGAGGCCGCTGTCCACGACCTCCTGCAGATAGCCGGCGCAGTTCGGCCCCATCGTGCGCGGGAAGGGCGATGGCAGCGCGGCCACTTCCCCGTTGAGGCTGGCCGCGCCGTAGGTCGCGCGTTCTCTCGATGCAGTCGTCATTGTAAAAGTTTCCAGTTCTCTGTTCGGGCGCACCCCAAAATGGGGGCGAACTTCCCCATGCCTCAGGTCGCTGCGGAGCCCCAACCAGCTCGCTATCAACCCTGAGTCAGAGGAAACGGCAGTTCTCTCTCCTCACTCCTAATCGCTCTCTCCTCGCTCTTTTGGGCGGTCGGGCCTATTCGGCCCTCCCTTGTGCGGGG
>WTGY01000145.1 GCA_011523365.1 Caldilineaceae bacterium | reverse complement strand
GCGTTGCGGGGGCGGAGCCCCCGCACAAGGGAGGGCCGACCAGGCCCGACCGCCCTGAACTGCAGTAGTCAGTAGTCAGTGGTTAGTGGTCAGTGACAGCACTTCTCCTGGATCAGAGTTGATCGTGGACTGTCCTTGGTTTATCTGCAGCTAGAGGTATACGAGAGTTCGCCTCCATTTTGGGATGGACCCGTGGGCAGGTGCAGAGCTATGTGCCACCAGTTTCGGTTCGGGGTACGTCCTTCTTATCCTCAGCTAAATCGCCATGGGTGCGAACCGGGTATTCGCTGGCCGGTGCTGGATTCTGCCATTATCTTGCCGTGATCCTGGAAATGGCTCCGTCCTGATAGCCGGCTACGTACACATTGCCCTCTTCATCGTTCCCCAGGGCAGAGGCTGGAACCGAACCGCTGATGAGAAGGTAGTTGCGCCAGATCTCGCCATCCTGCGTCAGGCCCCATATCCTGCCATTGCACAGATCGGCGTAGAGGAATGTGCCCTGAAGGGAGGGAATGTCGACACCTCGGTAGACGGCACCGCCTACGATCGCGCACCCTTTCAGGTGATCGTACTCGGCGACCGGTAGAATCTGACCGTCTGCGGTACAGGGGAAGTGCGAATCGGGGAAGCAGATGTTTCCTTCCATAATCGGCCAGCCGTAGTTCTCGCCCCCTTCTGATGAAGCGGGCTGGTAGTTGACCTCCTCGGAATCTGCATGACCTGTATCGGTAATGAAGAGATCGCCGGTTTCGGAATCGAAGGCGAATCCCCATGGGTTGCGAAGGCCGCCCGCCCAGATCTCCGGTCGGTAGCCCTCTGTGTGCACAAACGGATTATCTTCGGGAATCCGGTAGGGCATTACGCCGGACTCGACGTCGATGCGAAGCAGGTGACCGAGTAGCGAGTCGGGTCTCTGTCCGTAGCCATCAGGATAACCGGCGATTCCGCCATCTCCCGATCCAATGTACAGATAGCCGTCCCGGGGCCCGAAGGCCATACGCCCACCGTTGTGATTTACGTCGGGTTGTGGGATGACAAGCAGGATTTCCTCGGAATCGGGATCGGCCTGATTTGGATCGGCAGTCGTCCTGAAGCGGCTGATGACCGTATCACCGACAAGATCAGTATAGCTGACGTAAAAGTGCTGCCGGTCGGCGTAGCCGGGTGGGAAAGCCACATTCAGCAGTCCCCGTTCGCGGCAGCAGCTGATGCGGTGAGAGATGTTCAGAAAGGGTTCGGGGACGACGGCGCCGTCTTCGATGATACGGATACGACCCTTTTGCTCAACGACAAACAGACGCTCTGTACCATCTCCGGCATTGGTGACCTGCACAGGCAGGTCAAATCCGACGACGTATTTGCTGGCTTTCAGTACTGCCGGCTGTTGTTCAGGCGTGAGGACAGGCGTTCCGAGAATGCGCACTTCACGCCAGGCAACCCAGCTTGGACTGTCAAGAGTTACGACTTTCACTTCGGTAACGGGACGAGGCGGGTCGATAGAGAGGGAAAGAGTCTGGCCGTCCTGGGTTTGAATATCACGGAAGCGCTTGTACAGCGTTCTGACTCCCGATCCGTTGTCGAGCCAGATTTCATGTGTCGTTTTTCCTGCCGGAGCCTGCGTGACAATCAGTTCGATCGTATCGACCAGGTAGAGGTCGTCGAGAACAACCGAGAACCACTGCGGCGCCGCTGCCCCGGCCGACCAGATGGAAGATGTATCACCGTCCGTCGCAAGATGGGCAAACTCTTTGTTGGTACTTGCACGGCCAAATCCCAAATCGGCGACATTGGGAGAGGAGGAATGGTGAGAGTCGAGTTTATCTTCTGCCTCCTCGCTGGCGGTGTCAACAACAGTTTGGTCGTCGGTGTCCAAGTTACGGGGGACATTGTCTATGGGGGTTATCGGAACACAGGACGTTACGATGAGCAGGGTAAGAATACTGATCGCAGTCCAAGCAGAGAATGGTCGGTGCATGTGGTGCCCTCTTGGTGGTGGACAGGAAGCGGATGCCATCACAGCAGTACGCAATCCTGTATCAGACAGCCGGCACGGGGGCGCGGAGCGCGCCGACTTCCTGTCCGAGCGTTTCAGGACCGTGTATGGCTGTGGTGTATGGCTATCGTAACAAGTGTGTGTGAAAGGTGCAATTGGGGTAGGGACTGCTGACAACGGGGAGCGATGTGCTTTCCCTGGCTTGAATGTTGTGATGAACGAGATCATTCGATCCGCGGAGAAAACCTTCTATCCGCGAAGGGACGCGAAGGGGCGCGAAGAACACCAGGGGCTACGGGGATTTCCCTTGCGGGAATGTGCGGATGGGCCGCAGTTTGCTTCTGCAGAGAGCTGTTCTGACAGACGGCGACGTGCTGTGGTTCTGGTGCGAGGCGCCTGGGGCGGTAGGGGGATCTTGTTTTATCGGTCAAGCGACCGTCGTGTTGGTTACTGGCATTCTATCAGGGGGGACCAGTCGAATCCGGTGGGGACGGTGATGGTGTATCCGCTCAGGTCCTGGCCCGTCACCTCGACGCGAAGTTCCTGACCCAAATGCTTGGCTACCGTCTTGTTTTGACCGGCGAAACCTGCTATGGAACAGGCGGCCGAACCTTCGGCAGGTTCGCCTCGCCATATCCCCAGTGTGAAGAAGTCGGCTGCTTCGAGCAGGCCGGGATCCACGGCCTCGACAATCCAAAATCTGCCGTCCGGCCCGGACCGTTTGGCCACCACATCCGGATGGCGACGAAGCGACCAAAAGCCCTCGCCCTCACGCTTCAATGCGGACAGTGTGACCCAAACTTCCGGCATTGGATTGCCTCTGTCATCCAGCACTCTGCCCCTGATGAAGAACTGCCTGGTCTTGCAGAAGTCAGGCAGGGTCGGGTTGCCCAAGTATTGTCTGACCAGCTGGGCGGCAGCGCTGTCGTACTCCGACAGGTCACTCAGTCCGAATTGGGTGCGAAACACGTCGGGTCGGAGCCAGTGTACGACTATTTCGGCCCAGTATTCGTGGCTCATGGTGGATCCATAGCTGCCGGCCCACAGTTCCGCGTCCATGGCCCTCAGGTAGGCTTGATTGCGAGCCTGCTTGAATTCTGGTCTGCGATTGGCCTCCCATTCCCGGACACGAATCGCATAGTCCAGAGCGTGGGCTATTTCGTGAATCAGTGTCTCGTTGCAGTGATAGGTTGTCATTGCGGGCGCAACTACTGCAAACCCATACGATGTCTCAGTGAATATACCCGAAAACTTCGAACCGGAATCAGCGGCAAGTTCCGGCAACTGCGATAGTCCACCTTTGTCTCGATCGTAGAGCAGTATCCTGGTGTTCTGCGATGCCAGCACGTCCAGCAGGTCAGGGCGGTCGGAGACCATACCGAAAAGGGTGGCCTGCGCTCGCTGCAGTTCCGCGTCGGGGACTGATTCAGAGGCCAGAATCGGTATGCCGCCTGCATCCAGGTGTTTCTGGTAGTAGGGGTCTGCATTGAGGTGCGGGGGCGGCCCGGCGCCGGTGTGATATGCGGTAACCAGGCTGCTGTGCAACCACCCGAGTGTGTCGCCGTCCACGCAACAGAATCTGTACCATCCGCCCGATTCGTCCACTACTTCGACCAACCGGTCCCCTTCCTGGACCTTGCCTATGATGTCGTAGTCCATTCCGGGTCCTGTGCGAACGTTGCCCAGCTGAACATGGACGACCAGCACTTTGTCGATGGTGATCCTGGTGGGGGTAGGGGGAGGAGTCGGGGTCGGGCTGGCGGTCTGCTTGGGGCTGCGGCGGACCTGGGCTGCGTTCTGGTGCGACGATGCGCCGGCCTGGGTTTTGTTGCCGTTGCGGTTGGCGAGCTGCTGTGCCAGTTCCTGGATTTTGGTTTCTGCGGTAAGGGTCCGATCTTGTGTACTTATCTCTTCGATAAACCCTATTATTCTCCAGCCCAAAGCAGTCGTCAGGGCCAAGAGCTGATTCTCAATGGTTTCCAGATTTGCCCTTGTGGTTTGGGCAAGGGCAGTTGACTGCTGTTTGGAGATTGTTGGGCTGGAGAGGTAGAAGGTCAGGTAGACGGCCAGTGTTGTAAGGAGCGCGAATCTGAACAGGCGTCTCATTCTGAAAGGGCGGCGAGTGCGGGCGCCGGCAAACCCGAAGCCGCATCTGAGGCAGTGCGTTTCGAGGAGGTGGTTGGGCTGGCCGCAGGGGCACTGTTTGATGCCGATTTTCCAGTCGACTTGTGCTTTTCGCGGAGTCATCGGGGTGTCGCCCATAACAACTGTAGACGAGAGCTGATGGGTGTCTGTTCCACGGTATTGTGAGTGTAAGGTACAGGTTTATCTTTTGCAATGATTTTGAGGGGTGGCGGGGGTTGTCTGAACTGTGATTTGGAGGGATT
>WTGY01000102.1 GCA_011523365.1 Caldilineaceae bacterium | reverse complement strand
CCCCTTGTGGGTGCCCTGGTGATTGCTCCTCTTGCCGGCCCTTCGCGGAGCAGAGAATGGTGCTGAAGTTGCCGTTGCAGTTCTTCGCGCTTCTTCGCGTCCCTTCGCGGATGAGGGTGTTGAAGTTGCCGTTCACTCTTTCCTACCTCCTCACCCCTCTCTCCTCGCGTCTAGCCGTTCTTGCTGAAATTCGAGCGGCCTTCCCTAAATGTCAACCGAACCTAACCACTTACCACTGCCGTCCAAGTTGCAAGACACAACAGATAACGCGAAAATAAACTATGGCTCCCGGATCAGCTAGACTCCACAAGGAGAGCACACCGATGACCGACAACTATCAACGAGACGGCTTCCTCCTTGTCCGCCAGGCCATCCCCCCCGCCGACCTCGAACCGCTGCGCGCCTGCATCCTCCGCCAGGTCGGCATCTACGCCAACAAAATGTTCGACGACGGCAAGATCAAGGACGCGTTCCCCAACCTGCCCTTCGGCCAGCGCCTTGCCGCCCTCCACCGCGAAAACGAGATCCGCCTCCGCTCCTGGAACCAGCCCGCACTCGGGCCCGAGCTCCACGCCCTCATCCAACATCCAGGCATCGTCGACGCCCTTGAACCTCTCCTCGGCCCCAACATCAGCTTCAACGGCGACTACCACCTCCGCCCCAAAATGCCCGATAGCGAGCTGACCGCCTTCCCCCTCCACCAGGACAGCCAGTACTACGGCAAACAGTCCCGCCACGCCCACATCATTACCGTCTGGATCCCACTGGTCGACGTCGACGAAATCAACGGCTGCCTCTACCTGATCCCCGGCAGCAACGCCTGGGAGCTAATCGACAGCAAACGCGACAAAAACATGAACATGCGCTCCTTCGAGGATCCCGAAGAACGCGGCACCCCGATTCCAATGCCCATGAAGAAGGGCGACATCCTCCTCTTCTCCAACATGACCTTCCACGGCAGCAAAGTCAACCACACCGACGAAGTCCGCTGGAGCATCGACATCCGCTACTGCCGCACGCCCGGGACCTACACCGCGCCCCAGGAGGTCCTCGATGGCGAAGAATTCATGCGCGCCAAACTGGAGAGGACCAAGCGGCCCCCCTTTGTCGTACGCGGCAAGGGAGCCGGCTCAACCTACGCCGACTGGCAGGCCGCCTTCGAAGCTCTTTTGAGCTGACCGTTTCCTATCGCGCAGCCTGCGATCTCCCTTGGTGCTCGCTGCCCCCGCCCCAGAACTAATCTCCTACCAGTACATAAAGGAGCAGCTGTGCATATCCATCCACGTTCAATCGCCAGCAAAGTATTCGATGTCTGGCGCAGCCCAGGACGGTTCACCAAGAATCCCGATATCATCGAGCTGCCTTCCGGCCGCCTCATGCTCATCTACTCCGACACCGACTCCCACTGGTCCCAGGTAGACCAGATACTGACCCTGCTCGCCAGCGACGACCGCGGCCAGACCTGGTTCAAGCACCGCGAAATCGATCGGGCCAACCTCCAGGAAGGCGACGAACGCCTCGTCACCCCCCGGCTCAGCCGCCTCAACGACGGCCGCCTCGTCGTCATCATCGACCACGACGACCACAGCCACTTCCACGAAGACCAGCCCCCCGGCAACTGGCTTTACTGGAGTGAGGACGACGGCGACACCTGGTCCGAAGCCCTAAAACCCAACATCATGGGCTTCGAGCCAGACCGCATCCTCGACCTCCCCGACGGCAGACTAGGCGTCGCCTCCCACATCATGCGCGGCGATACCCAGGAGTTTGCCGTCATCCTCTCCTGTTCCGACGACGGCGGCGAGACCTGGTACGAAGAGTCCACCATCGCCCATGACGGCTACCACCGCGTCTGCGAAGGAGCCATCGTCCTGCTCGACAACCCCGACGCCGTCGGCGGTCAGGAGCTGGCCTGCATCATGCGCGAGAATCACCACTCCGGCATCCCCTCCTTCGTCGCCTTCTCCACCGACAGCGGCCGCACCTGGTCGCCCCCCCAGATGTGCCCTTTCGCCTTCGATCGCCCCTACGCCAAGCAGCTCCCCGACGGCCGCATTTTCGTTACCGGGCGCCATGTAAACGGACCCCTAGGGACCTACGGCTGGTGCGGCGACATCAAGGCCGAGGCCGGTTCCTACCGTATCGGCGGCCCCCGCCGCAAGTATTCCGCAAAAATCGAAGACCTTGCCCTCGTCATCGACAACCTGCCCGGCCACGAGGCCCGCTACTGCCTGCTCCCACCGGAATCGTCGCGCAGCGACATTCACATGGAGGCCGTGCTCAGAGTAGAAGGCAGGCCCGGCCAGGCTGCCGCCTTCATGTCCATCTCGAAACTTGGCGTCGTCGTCAACATAGCCGCCGACGGCATCTGGAGCCGCCAGGGCGCCGACTTCCGCCACGCTGTCGATATGACCGAAAATCACATGATCTCAATCCGTCACCGCCGCGGCCTCCTCCGCATTCAGGTCGACGGCGAAACCGTTATCAACCAGTGCATCTTCCGCGAGGAGAGGCCGATCGGCGACTCCCGCCGCGCCGGCCCCCTTAACCTCTATACCCAGTTCGGCCAGCCCGCCGCAGGTGGACGCAGTTTCTGGCGTTACTATTCCTATCGCGTCCTCAATCCAACCCTTGATGACTTCGATTGGGAATGGGGTGCAGAGTCGGGCATGTTCCCCGATGACTACCAGCAGGCCCGCATGATCCAGATTCACGGCAACCACCCCGAACAACCGCCCGCCCCCGATCACGGTTACTCGTCCTGGCTCATGCTCGAAAACGGCACCATCATGTGGGTCGACTATACCAACTACGGCGACCCCGCCGGGTCCAGCCACCTCGTGGGCGCCTTCATCGAGCCTGAAGATATCGACTGAAAGGACAGTGCCGGCATGGCCGCTACCGCTAACACCCGCCAACCCCAATGCGAACAGGAGCAGCTGTTTACCAGCGGCGACGGCCGCTACCACACCTACCGCATTCCCGCCCTTGCCCTGTCCTCCCGCGGCACACTCCTCGCCTTCGCCGAAGGACGCAAGCATGGCCGCGGCGACGCCGGCGAGATCGACCTCGTCCTCCGCCGCAGTTTCGACAATGGCCGCACCTGGACCCCCATCCAGGTCGTCGTTACCCAATCCGGCATGACCTGCGGCAACCCCTGCCCCGTGATCGAACGCCACACCGGCGCCATCTTCCTGCCCTTCTGCCAAAACCTCGCCGACGGCGATGAGACCATGATCTGCGAAGGCAAGGCCCCCCGCACCGTCTGGATCACCCATAGCCTCGATGACGGCCGCTCCTGGAGCGACCCGCGCGAGATCACCGCCTCCGTCAAAGACCCGCAGTGGACCTGGTACGCCACCGGTCCCTGCCACGGCATCCAGCTCGACACCGGCCGTCTTGTCGTCCCCTGCGACCACATCGTCGGCATCCACTTCGATCGCGGCCGCGATCCCTACCACTCCCACGTCATCTACAGCGACGACCGAGGTGAAACTTGGCAGCTCGGCGGCGACGTCGAAGTCGGCACCAACGAGTGCGCCATAGCCCAGCTCACGGACGGCAGCCTTTACATCAACTGCCGCAACTTCGTTCGCGGCACCCAGCGGGGCATCGCCCGCAGCTTCGACCGGGGCAACACCTTCACCGAATTCGAGTGGGACCAAACCCTCATAGAGCCCGTCTGCCAGGCCAGTCTCGAAGCCCTCCCCGACGGCCGCCTCCTCTTCGCCAATCCCGCCAGCACCCGTCGCCAGAACCTGACCGTCCGCCTCAGCCCTGATGACGGCCGTACCTGGCCCACAGCCCGAGCCCTCCACTCCGGCCCTTCCGCCTACTCCGATCTGGCCGCCCTGCCCAACGGCGACCTCTGCTGCCTCTACGAAAGCGGCGAAAGTCAACCCTACGAACGCCTTACCCTGGCCCGCTTCAACCTCGCCTGGCTTGAAGATGATTAGGAACTCTGATCGTGGCTCCACCAACCTCCCTGTGGCCCGCGCCCTACTGTCAACAATCTCCTGCTGGCGTTATCTGCGCCGCTGAAAGGAACGTCGAAGCCCGCCCAAGATGGAGAGCGAAACGATGAATCGGCTTGACATTCGAAAAGGAAGCGTGCCCAAAAGCCTCGCAATGCTCATTTCGTTCCTTCTGGCAGCAGCCTGTGTGCCCGTGGGCGGACCCGTAGTACCCGCCGTCAACATGTCCGTTCAGCCCCATCTTAGCCCGCCGCAACCATGCGAGAATCGCTTCGTCGCCCACACGCTCGACCACATCACTACCATCGAGGGCGAAGTCGTCCCCACCTACGACAGCAACGGCGCCCACCTCACCCTCCCCTCCCCCGTAGGGGCAGGCCTCGTGCCTGCCCTCGACCGCGCGGCCCCGCCGCCTAACTAATCCCCCTTCCCG
>WTGY01000091.1 GCA_011523365.1 Caldilineaceae bacterium | reverse complement strand
GGATTCGCCGCTGTGGAGGGCTTTGCTGTCAATTGATTTGGGAGAGAATGGCATGGTGTTAGGTGGGTGGTGGCTTGGATTACTTGAATGATAGGAGGGATTTATCCGCGAAGTTACGCGAAGGGGCGCGAAGAACACCTTTCTTTTTCGCGGAGGGACGCGACGGGTGTGGGCGCATGGGAGGCGCGGGCGGGTTATGAGTAGAGCATGGGCAGGCTGCGGCGCATGATTTCGTAGTTTTCGAGGGCGCGGCCGGCGCCGAGGGCGACGCAGGCCATGGGGTTTTCGGCGACGTAGGCGGGGACGCCGGTTTCGTGGGTGAAGAGCGAGGCGATGAGGCGGAGCTGTGCGCCGCCGCCGGTGATGACCATACCGCGGTCGATGATGTCGGCGGCGAGCTCGGGGGGCGCTTTTTCGAGGGTGGCGCGCACGGTGCGCACGATGGCCTGGAGGGGTTCGAGCATGGCCTCAATGACTTCGCTGTTGGTGATTTCGATGGTCTTGGGGAGGCCGTTGATCTGGTCGCGTCCGCGCACTTCGATGGCGCGGTCTTCTTCGGTGGGGAGTGCGGAGCCGATGGCGATTTTGATCTCTTCGGCGGTCTGTTCGCCGACGAGGAGGTTATATTTTTTGCGGATGTAGCTGACGATGGACTCGTCGAGGCGGTTGCCGCCGACGCGCACGCTGCTCCAGACGACGATGTCGTACATGGAGACGATGGCGGCTTCGGTGGTGCCGCCGCCCATATCGACGACCATGTTTCCGGTTGGGGTGCCGATGGGGAGACCGGCGCCGTAGGCTGCGGCGAGCGGTTCGGGGATGAGGTAGGCTGCGCCGGCGCCGGCCTGCATGGCGGCGTCGTGGACGGCGCGCTCTTCGACGGAGGTGACGCCGCGGGGGGTGCTGATCATGACTCTGGGTTTGAAGAGGGGGAAGCGGCCGACGATGTCCTGGATGAATTTGCGCAGCATGGCCTCGGTGACGACGAAGTCGGCGATGACGCCGTCGCGCATGGGGCGGACGACTTCGATGCTTTCGGGGGTGCGGCCGAGGGTGTCGTAGGCTTCGTGGCCGATGAGGACCATTTTGTTGGCTTCGCGGCGAATAGCCACGACGGATGGCTCGTGCAGGACGATCCCCCGCCCCCGGACGTGTACAAGAACGTTTACGGTGCCGAGGTCGATTCCGATCTGTTTTTCAAACATAGAGTTATTTCGTATGTGTTGTTAGGCAGGATGCAGGGGAGTCCGAATAGAGCGAGCAAAGCGCAGGTGTATCGACTTTGTGCAGGTTCACGCCCTATTTCAGGCCATAGAGTTTTATTATAGCTTCAGCCTTTCAGGTAGGACAAATCAGTATCCGGAGATCCGGGTGGCATTGCTTGACCGGCACTACTTGCGCTTGGAACGTGCATAGCTGACGGCGCCGACCATGCCGATAATGAGGCCGGCCAGGGAGGCGAAGTAGGAGAGGAAGCTGAGCAGGAAGCCGGGTTCGATGACGCGGAGGACCATGGCGAAGGCGAGGAGGAAGCCGAAGAGGAGCAGGAAGAAGCCGTAGAGAATCAGGTGCAGCGGTGAGGAGGGCATTGGGACACCAGTGGATAGTGGATAGAAAACCCAACGGCAGATTCGATCTGCCGGCTGACTGCAGCTAGTCCTTATAGAGGAAGCAGCGGGCGTAGTGCTGGGGTTCCGGTTCGAAATCGAGAGGGGTCTCCAGTTCGCAGAGGTTTTCCATGAAGTGGGTGCAGCGGGGGTGGAAGCGGCAGCCTGAGGGCGGATTGACGAGACTGGGGGGTTCGCCGGGCGGGACGTCGCGGAATACGTGTGCGTTTTCGGGGTCTGGGTCGGCGATGGCGGCGATCAGGGCGCGGGTATAGGGATGGAGCGGGTTGCGGAGCAGGTCGTCCATGCGGGACTGTTCGACGATTTCGCCGGCGTACATGACGAAGATGCGTTCGGAGAAGTAGCGGACGGTGGAGAGGTCGTGGGTGATGTAGACGACGGCGAGATTGTGATTTCGCTGCAGACCCTGCAGGAGGCGGAGGACTTCGACGCGCACGGACATGTCGAGCATGGAGACGGGTTCGTCGGCGACGATCATGCGGGGGTGCAGGAGCATAGCGCGGGCGATGACGACGCGTTGCTGCTGGCCGCCGCTGAGCATGTGGGGAAAGCGGGGCAGGATGTCATCGACGGGCGTGAGCCGGACCTCTTCCATGACCTCGTGGATGCGATTGCGGCGTTGGGACTCGTCCATGTTGCCGTGGATCTTGAGGGGTTCGCCGAGGATGCGGCGGATGTCCATGAAGGGCGGGAGTGCGCCGAAGGGATCCTGCTGGACGTAGCCGACCTGGGAGCGGAACCATTGCATCTCTTTGGCGTCGAGGGTGCTGAGATCGCGGCCCTCGAAGATTACGGAACCCTCGGTCGGCATGTGGAGCCCGAGGATTGTCTTCATGAGGGTGGACTTGCCGCAGCCGCTCTCGCCGACGATGGCGATGGCTTCGCCGGCGTGGAGGTCGAAGCTGACGTCGTCGACGGCGCGGACGGTGCCGGCGCGTCCGAAGCCCCAGCGTCTGAGCTCGAACCAGGTGCGGAGGTTGCGCAGGGAGAGTAGGGGTTCGGCCTGGGCGGCGGAGCCGTTGGCGGAATGGGATTGTGCGAATTCAGGCGTGGTCATGGTCGATCTTTCGGTGTGCGCGGGGGCTGCGCGGCGCGGGTAACGGCGATGCGGGGAGCAGTGCGCATCAGGGGCTGTCTCCGTTCTGATGGAGCCAGCATTTCACGTGCTGGCGGCGGCCTGTGCGGAGCAGTTCGGGGTCGTTTTCGCAGAGCTCGAAGCGGTGGTCGCAGCGGGGGGCGAAGCGGCAGCCGGATGGCAGGTCCTGGAGGCTGGGGGGCTGGCCGCTGATGAATTCGGGCTCTTCGGTCTGGCGCAGCTTGGGAACGCTGGACATCAGTTTCTGTGAGTAGGGGTGGAGGGGCTCGACAAAGAAATGCTCAGCGTCGTTCACCTCGACGAGCTGGCCGGCGTACATGACGGCGGCGCGGTCTGCGAGCTCGCTGGAGGTGCCGATGTCGTGGGTGATGAGGATGAAGCTGGTCCTGGTCTCCTGTTTGACGCGCTTGAGGACGTTCATGATGTTGGCCTGGGTGAGAACGTCGAGGGCGGAGGTTGGCTCGTCGAGGATGATGAGGTCGGGGTCGGTGACCATGGCCATGGCGATGGCGACGCGCTGGCGCATGCCGCCGCTGAGCTCGAAGGCGTAGCGTCTGATGAAGTCGGCGGGGACGCCGACGTGCTGAAAGGAGGTAGCGACGCGATCGAGTGCCTCGCTGCGAGGGATGCCGTAGTGGGAAAGGAGGGGTTCGGCGACCTGGTCACCGACTTTGAGGACGGGGTTGAGCGAGTTCATGGCGGCCTGGGGCACGAGCGAGATCTGGACCCAGCGTACCTGCTGGCGGTACTCTTCGTCGCTCAACTGCATGACCTCGCGGCCGTTGATCTTGACGCTGCCGGAGTAGGTGTGGACGTTGCGGGGGAGCAGGCGAAGAATGGCCCTGGTGAGGGAGGTCTTGCCGCAGCCGGATTCGCCGAGGATGACCATAGCCTCGTTGCGGCGCAGGTTGAGGCTGACGCTGTCGACGGCGTGCAAGACGCCCCGCTGGGTGCGGAAATAGAGACGCAGGTCCTCGATTTGCAGTACCGGCGGATCGGAGAAGGCCATTAGAGATCTCGCAGTCTGGGGTTGAAGACCCTGTCGAGGGCGAAACCGACCATAGAGAAGCCGAGGCCGGAGATGAGCAGGAGGGCGGCGGGCTCGAGGACCCAGTAGTAGTTGCCCTGGTAGAGGGCGTCGTTGACGCGGGCGTCGCTGAGCACTTTGCCCCAGGTGGGCAGCAGGGGATCGCCCAGGTTGAGCACGGCGAGCGTCGCCTCGACGAAGACGAAGGAGGGGATGGCTACGACAAAACCGGGTACGAGGGTGGGAATCAGGCGGGGGATGAGGTAGAGGAAGATGATGCGGAAGTTGCCGGCACCGTAGGCGCGGGCGGCCTCGAAGTAGGGCGACTCTTTGATTTGGAGGAAGACGGCGCGGCTGGTCTTAATGCCTGAACTGAATACGCTCAGCGCAATGAGGACGGCGAGCATGACCCAGATGCTGCGCGAGTAAAAGAGGCCGACCATGATGAGGATGGGCAGGACGGGCAGGATGAGGTTGACCTCGGTTATGCGCTGGATAGCGGCATCAACGAAGCCGCCGAACCAGGCCCCGATGGCGGCCACGATGAAAGTACTTACGGAGGTCCCTACGGCTGCCAGGAGGCCGAAGGCAAGGGCGACGGGCATCCCCCACATGAGGGCCAGCATGAGATCGCGGCGCAGGTGGTCGGTGCCGGCGAGGCCGTAGACCTGGCCGTAAACGACGAGGCGTGCGTCGACATCGGCGTCATCTTCGAAGACGAGTCCGGCGGCGACGAGCTGGTAGGTGCCCTTGAGCGGCCTGGGGTCGTCTTCGTCGGAGGCGGGGTCGGCGAAGAGGGCGATTTCGGCCCTTTGGCCGTCGAGACGTCTTTCCAGTTTTTCTTCCTGCGAGAAGCGGACGGTAACGGGCCCTTCGACGGTAACGTCGGCGATGCGGATTTCGCGTCCGTCGGGGGTCAGCCAGGTGAGGGACACGAGCGGGCGTTTCCGTTCATGTTCAGAGGTGAGGAAGAGGGAGATTTCCTGGGGGAACTCGTCGGCGGTGTAGTCGAAAGTGAAGGTGGTGATGACATCGGTCATCTCTTCGGAGACTACCTGGCGCTCCTTGTGTACGGCAGGGTCACCGGATTCGCCGGCGGGGCCCAGGATCATGGTTTCGGGCAGGTTGACGCCAGGGAAGAGGTTAAACCATTTGGGTGCGGCGGTGCGCGGGTTTTCGAGCCATACGCCCTCTCCGCCGCGCCAGAGGTCA
This sequence comes from Caldilineaceae bacterium, assembly GCA_011523365.1. Classification (GTDB taxonomy): domain Bacteria; phylum Chloroflexota; class Anaerolineae; order Caldilineales; family Caldilineaceae; genus Bin5. The sequence continues at coordinate 16,600 of WTGY01000091.1, read as the reverse complement.
ATCGCTTCACTGTAGGGAATGGCGATCACGGTATAGATTGAGAAGAGGACCATGGCGGTGATTATGGCGAGACCGGCGACGGCGGAAGGGTATTGGGCAAGAGCGGCGAGGGTGCGACGAATAGATGTCATGCCTGCCCTCCGGGACTGCCGCCCACTTTGACGCGCGGGTCCAAAAGGGCGTAGACGATATCGAGGAAGAAGACGGTGATGCCGAGCAAGTATGCGTAGATGACGGTGGAGCCCACGATCACCGACGTCTCAAAGATGTTGGAGGCCAGATAGAAGAGCCGCCCGAGACCCGGCCAGTTGAAGATGGTCTCGAGCACGATTGAGCCGAACCAGAGGCCAATGACCGATAGCGCCAAGCTGGTGACGATGGTGGGCATGGTGGGGCGCATAATGTAGCGGCGTTCGACCGAGCGGTCGGAGAGGCCCTTGGCGCGGGCCATGTCGACGTAGTCTTCGTTGGAAAAGATGAGGAAGAAGGTGCGCTGGCCGTAGATACCCAAGAAGATGGAGCTAAAAAAGATGGCGATGACGGGCAGTACCATGTGATTGAGAACGCTCAGGGCGTAGTTAACGATCGATTCGGGCGGGGGCGCGGAGACGAGACCTCCGAAAGGGAACCAGCCCAGCAGGGCGGCGAAGAGCAGAATGAAAAAAAGTCCGTAAAACCAGCTGGGGGCAGCGGAGGTCGGGGCCAATCCAACGATGACCCGGTCCAGCCTGCTGCCGTAGTTGCGAGAGAGATAGAGGGCGACGAAGATTACGACAAAGAAGCTAATGAAGAAGGAGGTGGAGAAGAGAAGCAGGGTAGCCGGCAGACGCTCCAAGATGATGTTACGCACCATCCGCGAGCCGCTGTCGCTGGACATGTTATCGGCCCAGCCCAGGTCCAGCGTCATGGCGCCCCAGAGGAAGCGGAAGCTGCGCAGGAGAAAAGGTTGGTCCAGCCCCATGCGCTTTTCCTGCAATGCGACCAGCTTTTGGATATGTGCGCGGCGTTCTTCGGAGTTCATGTTTTTGAACTCTTCATCAAACCCGACGGAGATCGCCACTTGCTCGCGGATATAGTTTCTGCGAATCTTATCAACCTGGCCACCCATATTGGCGATCAGGATTGTCAAATAGACGCCAATGAGGACGGTAAAAAAGAGAGAGATCAACCGCAGCCCGGTGTAGTGCAGCACGCGGGTGAGCGTGCTTTGGGTCTTTGGTCTTTCGGCGCTGGCGGCGCCAGGTTGGAGGGGTAGGGCCGCGTCGGTCATGGGAGGTCCTTGGTAGTATAGAAGAGAGTGAGGAGGAGAGGAAGGACGAGGAGAGAGTGAAGAGGAGAGAGGAGAGAGAAAAACACCTCATCCCTCACACTTCACTTCTCAATCCCAGCTTCTCGTCATCCGCTTCTCGCTCTTCACTCTCATTGATTCACGGATTCAAGGTCAGTTCGTGGTTACGAACTCGAGGGACGAGAAGGTGGGGATGCTGACGCGCAGTGGTGCGACGGCCACCTCCAGTTTATTGGCGCCGGACTCGAGGCCGGCGGTGTCTTCGGCACTGAGGGTGATCTGCCAGAGACCATCTTCGACGGCTTCGGCGGTGCCGGTGAGGGCGAGTTCGCCGAGGGCGTCAAAGACGAGGTACTTGACTTCGTCGATGTCGGAAATGGCGTAGGCGTCGCCGCCAAAGTCGATCATGACTTCGAAGGTGGCCTCATCGCCGGAAGCGACGCGGGCCGGGCCGTCGATGGCGACTTCGGCGATCATGGGAGTGTCGAAGCCCTCCCACTTGCTGGAGGCATCGGGGAAGTTTTCGACACGGATGAGCTGGACGGTCTTCTCGGTGGGGAAGGCCTCTTCGAGGTAGAAGGGCCCGTTGCCGACCCAGAAGTGTCCTTTATCTGCGTACCAGGCGCTGAGGTTTTCCCAGCGGGCGTCGGCTTCATCGCCGCTGATGTAGTCGCCGAGTGTGGAGACGTAGGGGATGTGTCCGTCTGCGGCGCCGGACTCGAGATGGCCTTCGAGGATTTCGATGCTCGGTCCGGCGATGTAGCTCATCCACTCGACTTCGTTGGCATCGGCTTTGTCGGATGAGAAGGCGAGGTCACCGGCGGCTTCGGCCAGTAGGCCGACGGCCATGGTGTGCCAGGGTGTGCCGGGGAAGAAGTTGGCCACGTTCAGTTCGGCGTCGAGGGTGTACTGGTCACTGTAGTACTCGATGACGAGGGGGCTGGTCTGCGCGATGCGGTAGCCCCTGAAGTGGCTCTGGAAGTTATTGAGACTCGGGACCTGGGCCTCGTCGAAGACGGCGCTCTCTTCCTTGGCCAGGTCGAAGGTGGTGATCATGCTGAGCACGACGTCGGCAATGCTGACCGGGCTGCCGTCGTGCCAGGTCAGTTCGGAGAGATCGCCCGGATAGTAGACGACGCTCCTGACGTTGGCGGTGAGGCCATCGGGATGGAGGTCGCCGACGGTGATGAACTGCTGTTCCACGGCATCCCAGTCGAGCCAAGCGTCTTCGGGCACTTCGATTTCGTCGGCGAAGGTCAGGGTAACCCAGTCGTGTGTGCTGCCGACGGGGAGGCCTTCCTTGACGGTTACTTCGGCTCTTTCGATGCGCTGCGGCCACTGGAGACCTGTGAAGGGGTCGGGCATGGCGCCGACATCGGCGGTGGCACGGATCAGCATGGTGTCGTAGATCCAGTTGGTGCCGGCGACGGGGTTCCAGGGTTCAGGCAGCATGCTGGGCATGGCGATGGTGAGGGAGCCGCCCTCTTCGCCAGTGCGGCGCAGGGTATAGGGCCAGAGGCGGGCGCCGTTGAGGCCGCCGGCCAGGTCGGTGGAGACGGAGACATCACCTCTGTAGGCGGAGAAGCCGAGCTGGTTGACGAGCCAGACGCGCACGGAGTCCTGCATGGAGAGTGCGAGGACGTCGCCGAAGAGCTCGCGGCGTTCTTCCATGGTGGTGAAGTCGCGCAGGTCCAGTTTTTCAGACATGGCGTCGAATTCTTCGGACGGGGTGTACGCCTGCCACAGAGGGAAGGGGAGCCCGCGGTTGGTGTAGAAGAAGTCGAAGTTGCCGGCCTGGTCGCGGCTGATGGCGGTGGTGATCCAGCCGCCGGTGTAGATGTGGAACTGACCCTCGTTGGGGTCGGTGCCGATCCAGATAGGCGAGGCCTCGGAGGCGGTCTTGTAGTCGCGGACGACGCTGAAGCCGAGGTCTTCAAGCATGGTGGAGACGTAGTCGCCGATCTCCTTGCGCTCGTCCTCGGTGCGGATGAGGAAGATGACCTCGACGGGCTCGTCCTCATAGTTCCAGACGCCGTCGACGAGCTCTGCGCCCAAGGCTTCCATTTCCTCGTTAATGATCTCGGCCGCTCTGTCGGGGTTGTGCGCGTACTCGAGCTCGAGCTGGCGCACGATGTCGACGAGGCGGGCGTAGTCGGGGAAGGCGTTGGTAATGGCCATGTAGCGCGGTGAGGCGAGGCCGCCGTAGATTTCCTGGGAGATGAAATCGCGGTCGACGAGGTAGTTCATGGCCTCACGGATGCGGGGCACGGCGAACGGGTTGAGTTTGCCGGTGCCGTCGAAGATCGGGCCGGCGGGGTTGAAGGTCAGCTCTGCGTAGACGCCGAAGGAGTTGGAGTAGGTGAGGCTATCCATCCCCTGGACGGTGGCGTAGACTTCGGCATCGCTGATGGAGAAGGCGTAGGCGTCGATCTCTGCGAGATCCATGCGCGTGACGGCAGCGGCGGCAGAGGGTTCTTCGATGGCGATAACTTCGTCGACCCAGGCGCCGGTGCGTTCGCTCATGGCTGCGGCTTCTTCTTCTTCCTCAGCCGCGGCTGCCTCTTCGGTCTCTTCTTCTGCGGCGGCCGCTTCTTCGGTGTCTTCGGCGGCCTGTTCCTCCTGTGCGGGCGCGGCCGGTTCTTCGGCCATTTCGGCGTCACCGCCGCCGCCACAGGCAGCGAAGAGGAGGGCGGCGATCAGGAGGACCGCCAGGAAGGTAAATCGTTTCTTAGACATTCGCTTATCTCCTTTTCTTAGTGCTTACAGAATATGGTTCGGCAGTCGGTGTGCAGACGGTGGATGGAACCGGCGGTATCCACAGTGTACACCGTACTGTTTACCGAATGTTTTTCATCATCGGGTCGAGAGCGTCGCGCAGTCCGTCGCCGATGAGATAGAGGGCCAGGACCGTGAGAGTGATGAGCAGGCCAGGGCCGACGAGCAGATGCAGGGCCAGGTAGGCCTCCGTTTCGGGGTCGCGGAGGAAAAGAAAGTTGTTGGCCCTGTTGAGCATACTACCCCAAGTTGCGGTCGGCGGCTGTATGCCCAATCCCAAAAAACTGAGCGCGGATTCGACGAGAATGAGGATTCCGATATCGATGGCGGCATTTACGATGATAATCGGCAGGCTGTTGGGGATGACATGCTGCAGCATGATGCGGGCGTCGCGTGTGCCGAGGGAGCGGGCTGCGAGCACAAAGTCCAAGGCGCGGACTTTGAATACGTTACCGCGGATGAGGCGGGCGGTGCCAAACCAGCCGAGGAGGCCAAGGAAGAGTGTCAGGGTGATGGGATTGGGTTTGAGAATGGCGGTTACGATAATCAGGAGGTAGATGCCGGGAATGGAAACCGTGGTATTCACAAACCACATGATGAAGTCGTCAACCACGCCACCGAAGAAGCCGGCGACGGTGCCGACGGTCACGCCCAGAATCAGTGTGAGGGCGGCGGCGGCGAATGCGATGCCCAGACTGACGCGGCCGCCGTAGAGGAGGCGCACGAACTGGTCGCGGCCGAGCTGATCGGTTCCGAGCCAGTGGGGGACGCCGCCGGATTTGCCGAGCATTAGCGGTGCGGTAGTTGGGTCCTGACCGGTGCGCCACTGGACATACGGGCCCAAGTAGGGTTGCTGGAAGGCATTGTCCGGGTTGGTATCGTTCGGGCCGACGCCGATGCTACCGGCAATGACCGGTGCGAGCAGAGAGAGGACAGCCATAATTGACAGGAACGAAAGTGCGATTAGTGTCACGGGATCGCGGCGCAGGGACTGGAGCGCCATACTCCAGTAGGTGCGTGGTTTGCGCTGCAACTGCGGGTCGTCTGCGAGGGAGGTCAGCGCCGAACTGTCTGCCTGAGCTACAGTCATATAGGCGAATGTGTAAACATCACGAGAGCCGTACGCGGGGGTCGACGACACCGTACAGGATATCGGAAAGCAGGTTACCGAGAATCGTCAGGATCGAGAAAAACATGACCGCGCCGAGGACGGTAGGATAGTCTCGCTGCACTGCTGCGCTGAAGGTCATGCGGCCCATGCCCGGCCAGGAGAAGATGGTTTCGACGATCACGGCGCCGGTAAGGACGCCAAGTATGGCCGGGCCAAGGATCGTCATGAGGGGGATGAGGGCGTTGCGCAGGGCGTGGACGAACCAGACTCGCCTGGCCGCCACACCCTTGGCCTTGGCCATGCGGATGTAATCGGTGCGGATCACTTCCAGAGTTTCGGTACGCATGAAGCGGCTGATGCCGGCGATGCCGCCCAAGGCGAGGACGATGGTGGGCAGGATCAGATGTCTGAGCCTGTCGACCGGGTCGAACTCATTGGTGAGGGAGACGGTGCGCATGCCGCCGGTGGGCAGCCAGCCGAGGACAACGCCGAACAGGAAGATGAGCATCAGGCCGAACCAGAATGAAGGCAGCGCGTTGCCAACAACGGCGAGCACGCGCACAGATGCATCAAAGGGGGAGCCCTGGCGGACTGCGCTGAGGACGCCCAAAGGCACGCCTACCAGCAGAGAGACCAGGAGGGCGGCGACACCGAGCTGAAAGGTGGCCCACATGCGTTCGACGAGCCGCTCCCAGACGGCCTGATTTGTAGCGATGCTGGTGCCGAGGTTTCCCCGCAGGATACCACCGCCGCTGTTGCAGAAGGTGGCATTCAGAACGGCAAGGTAGTTGCAACGGATTTCGTTACGCGTAAATTCTTCGACAGCGTCACCGCTTCGCAAGGTAACTCCGGTCATCCATCCAATGTATTGCAGGGCCCAGTGTTGATCGAGCCCGAGCTGTCTGCGCAGAATTTCGCGGGTTTCCTGTGTGATGTTTGGGTCGAAGGTACGGATTAGAATGGGATCACCGGGAGAGTTGTAAACGAGCACGAAGCTGATGATGCTGACGCCGAGCAGAGTGGGGATTGCCTGCAGGAGGCGACGGATTACGTAGCGGGCCATGAACTGAACCGGTTCCCCGATCCGCCTATGCGTTCAGGCGGACGCGGCATGTGTAGACACGACATATATATATAGGTGCGAATCCGCCAGCGCGCGCAGGGAGCGAGCGGTGGCGGATTGGTCAGATCTCCTTCGGGGCCTGACAGACAGGCCCCGAATTCTTCCAGAAAGCGTTGCGCCGGTCTACTGCGCCAGCGACCAGGTCTCGATGTTATGGTAGAAGCTCCACGGGCCCGGGTTGGTGCCGTCGAACTTCTTAGAGTAGCCGGTATTACCGACGGAGCCGGTCACGAAGACATAGGGGATGTCGTCGTGAATGATCTTCTGAATATCATGGTAGAAGGGGGCCCGATCGTCGGTGGCACAGCCGGGAACGCTGACGGCCTGCTCCAGGAGCTCGTCGATGCGGGCGTTCTGGTAGCTGACGAAGTTGAAGCCGCTGCCGGGCGTGTCGAACTTGGAGTGCCAGAAGGAGTCATCGTTGGGGTCGGTGCCGAGGCCGGTCCAGCCGATGATGACCATGTCGAAGGTCTGGCCGAGGAGCTCGCCGACGAGGGTACCGAACTCGATGGCTTCGAACTGGATGTCGAAACCGATGCCGTTGAGCTGATCCTGGACGAGGGCGCCGAGGTCTTCACGGGTGGTGTTGCCGGCATTGGTCTGCAGCCGGATTGTGAGGGTGGCGCCCGCTTCGGCGGTGGCGCAGCCGTTGCATTCGCGCACGCCGTCGCCGTCGCTGTCGGTCCAGCCGGCGTCGTCAAGAATCTGCGAGGCCATGTCGGTGTCGAAGGCATAGGGCTGGAGGGAAGGGTCGTGGGCCCAGCCGACGGCGGGTAGTACGTTGGAGGCGATCTGATAGCCCTGGCCGAGGTAGACCTTGCTGATGATGGCGTCGTAGTCAAGCGCGTGGGCGATGGCCTGACGTACGGCGAGATCGCTCAGGATTGGATGGGGGTCCTGTTCGACGAGGTTGCCATCCTCGTCCTGGCCGGCCTGCGGGTTGGCGGGGTTGGCCTGGTTGAGGCCGATGTAGCTGTAGCCGTCGTCCTTGAATTTGTGCAGGTTCAGGTTGGCATCGAGCTGGACGGTGGTCAGCTGCTCGGGCTGGACGCCGATGAGGTCCAGTTCACCGGTCTGGAGCTGTGCGAGGCGGGCGCCGGGGTCGGGGACGATCTTGTAGATCCAGCCGTCCATGTTGGGCGCGCCCTTCCAGTAGGTGTCGTTGCGCAGAACGGTAGAGTTATCGTCGCGGATCCATTCGTTGAAGATGAAGGGGCCGGCGCTGACGGTAGGCTCCTGGTTCAGGGGGCTGTCCATGACATCGCTATAGTCTTCGGCGTAGAGGTGGCTTGGCAGCCAGCCCAGGCCGAGGTTATTGAGGGCGTCGCATTTCACTTCGCCGTAGGTTACCCGGATGGTGAGGGGGTCGAGGACCTCGATGCTTTCGATGTTGTCGAGGTTGGCCTTGCGCGGTGTCTCGACAAGATCACTGCCGATGGCGTCATAGGTGAATTTGAAGTCGTCGGCGTTGACCTGCTCGCCGTCGGACCACATGACGCCGTCCTGGAGGTGGAAGGTCCAAATCAGACCGTCCTCGGAGACATCCCAGCTACTGGCCATCTCGGTGGGGACGATGGCGCCGCTGAAGGGATCCTGTCCGAGCAGGCTGGGGAAGAACCAGCCGAGCACGTCGAAGCTGGCGCTGTCGGATGCCAGGATCGGGTTGAGGATGGTCGCGTCTGCGCTGGACCCTTCGACCCAGACACCGCCCTGGACGGGAGGCACGGGAGTAGGCGTCACGACCACCTCTTCGGTTTCGGTGACGACCTGGGTGACGATAACGGTCTCCCTCACCGTTTCGACTACGGGTGTGGGTTGGGGGCAGGCTGCCAGGACCATTGCGGCGATCAGGAGCGCTGCCAGGAGTGAGAGTTTCTTATTCTTCATTCTAGAATCCCCTGTAATTAGGTATTGCGGAGCCCCACCTCATGAACGGACCCCGGACCGGAATCGCTCAAACGAATCCGATCTAAAGAAATTTTGGCACCCCAAAATGCAGCAGCCGAAGATGGAACTACTGCTATAGTCTTTCGCGGAGGAAAACCTTGCGTCGGTATCCTGCGTGACTGACACACAGGTCACATCGTACAGGCCGGGGGAGCAGGAGCATGGTAGCATTCTGATCGGTTGCTGTCAACAAGCTGTTGCAAACCGGAACTGCAGTAGTCAGTGGTCAGTGGTCAGTGGGCAGCGGACTGCGGACTGTCCTCAAATGCGGCAAGTTGACGTATTTGGGGAACCTGGCTTGTTCTGGTCGGCGCCGGCGTGCTGTGCTGGCGTGGTGGGCGGCTAGTACTGCGGGGACGGGTGGGCGTGTCGCGCGTCGGCGTAGAGAACTGATGGCGTCGCGGCGTGTGGGACGGGGATTGATGGGATTAAAAGGGCGATTTGGGGGATTAAAACCGGCCAGCCTAGCCTGCCTAGATGGCGCAGTTCTAATCACATGAATCGCCGTCGAGTGGGGAGTACGCTGGCACAGGGACCGGCCGGTGTCGCGGCGTCAAGGTGGCTGGCCGCGCGTCGAACGCGACGAGCGGTGGCAGCGCGGCGTGAGCGGGCCTGGCGTGCTGGCCTCTCTCTTCTCTCTCCTCTGACCACTGGTGTTCCGCGGCTTACCCGGGTGTTGCTGTGGGCGTGGGCGTAGGCGTGGCTGTCGGCGCAGGTATAACTGCGGCCACCCGCGTCGACCAATCGGTTACCCCGCCCCCGGTGAGACCTGCACGGATGATGTAGACGTAGGTTTTCCCCGGCTCGACATCCGTGTGCGTGTAGGAGGTAGCCGTCAGATTATCACCTCCAATCTTCCAATACCCTCCAACAAACCTGTCCTTCACATACAGCTGGTAGACATAAGCGCCGGGCACGGCTGTCCAGCTGACCCGCACAGAGTTTCCAACCACCTCTGTAGTCAGCACCGGTCCGGGGGGCCGGGGGGTGGGTGTCAACGTCGGTGTGGCTGTAGGCGTGTGCGTCACCAGGGGTGTCGGCGTAGGTGTATGCGTAACGCGGGGCGTGGGTGTTGGCGTGGCAGTCGGAAGCTCAATTGGCGCGTTGCTGAATGTGATGGATCCGGACCAGGGTCCATCGCCGTCGTCATAGCGGGCGCGAATGCGCACATTGTACTCCCCGACTGTAAACATGCCTGTAGTAATCCTGTAGCTGTTATTCGTCGTATACGCGTTGTAGTTTGACCCGGCAGGAAAGCTTCCCTTGGGCCCCCAGTTAATGTGGTAGCCAGTCGGTTTTTCGCAAGGCGGATTCCAGGAAAGACCGGCGTCGTCGGCGCCCCAGGGACCCGGACTCACAAAAACAGTTATAAGACCAGCGAGAGATCTTGGGTTGTCCGGCGCCAGGTCACATGCGGTTATCGTTTTCGTCGTGGCCGTAGGTGTGGCTGTGGCGGTTGGCGTCGCCGTCGCGGTCGGTGTGGCTGTGGCGGTTGGCGTCGCCGTCGCCTCTTGCCGCGGTTGCCGGGGCTCCGGTGTGTGTGTAACTGTGGGCGTGTATGTCGGCGTGTATGTCGGCGTGGCCGTGTGCGAAGCTATCGGTACAGAGGTATACGATGACCATGCGCTCTTCACTCCGGTGGCGCCCACTGAGCGGACGGCGTAGTGGTACGTCCTGCCGGCAACGAGGCCGGTATGTTTGTAGGTCGTACCGGTCAGATTGTTTCCTCCTATCTGCCGCCCGCCGTCGACGCTGTCCGACACCCACAGTTCGTAACGCGCGGCGCCTGTCACCGCCGACCAGGTCAGCGTCACACTGTTCTCAGTTGCCGATGTCGACAGCGACGGAACAGAGGGCGGTGTGGCGGTCGCTGTGGGTGTATTTGTCGGCGTGTTCGTCGGTGTAGGCGTATGCGTGGCTGTGGGCGTGTATGTCGGCGTAGCCGTGTGTTGCGGGACCCCCGGTTGTTGCGGCAAGAACTGCGGCGGCGGCAACGGCGGCGGCGGCGTATGCGTGACCGTCGGTGTCGATGAAGGTGTGGCTGTGGGCGTGTATGTCGGCGTAGCCGTGTGTTGCGGGACCCCCGGTTGTTGCGGCAAGAACTGCGGCGGCGGCAACGGCGGCGGCGGCGTATGCGTGACCGTCGGTGTCGATGAAGGTGTGGCTGTGGGCGTGTATGTCGGCGTGTCTGTGTGTTGCGGGTCCTGTTGTTGCTGCGGCGCGGTTGCGGAGACATTCTGCGCCCAGGCGCTTGTCTCGCCTGCGGCGTTCACTGCGCGGACGGTGTAGTAGTAGGTTGTGCCGGCCGCAGCGTCCGCGTGCGCATAGGTTGTTCCGGTCAGGCCGTCGTCGCCGAGCTGCTGCCAGCCGTCGGTGCTGGTCCACGACCACAGCTCGTAACGCACCGCGTCGGACACGGCGGTCCAGCTCAGCTCTATTCCGTTGGCGGTCGCCTGGGCGGTCAGGGACGGTGCGGGGGTCGACCCTGCGGCGGCGGAGGCGTATTCCGACCAGTCGCTTGTCTCGCCGCCGGCGTTCACGGCGCGGACTGCGTAGTGGTAGGTCATCCCTTCGGCGGCGTCGGTGTGGGAGTAGGAGGTGCCGGTCAGGTTGTCTCCGCCGAGCTGTCGCCAGCCGTCTGTGTTGGTCCACGTCCACAGTTCGTAGCGGACGGCTCCCGTTACCGCCGTCCAGCTCAGGTCCACGCCGTTCTTGCCAGGCGCTGCGGTCAGCGTCGGCATTGAGAGCGCGAACGACGACGAGTCATCTTGCGCCGAGGCCTGGTTTGTGAACGGAAGGGGGGTGGACGCGGCCAACATGACCATTGTCAGCCACACTCCCAAACCGATCAGGAGAGCAGCAACATACCGTCGACGCAGCATCGCGTGGGTTGGGCGCATGGGAATCTCCCCGGCCGATTGGACGGCGTGTCCTTGATTTGGTTGCACGCATCGCAGGGCAAGGGAGAGAGGAAGTTCCTCCATCCAGTCTTGACTTGGGAAGCGCGTAACTATGGCAACGCAAATAATGCTACATATATTCGAAATATGCAAATGCGGAAAAAAGCGGAGTTGGCGGGTAAACCGACGGGGCTGCGAGGCGTGCGTGCGGCGCTCGTGAGGTACTGTAGTACCTGAAGGGGCGAAAACGGACGGGGATTGACGCGATTTTAACTGCGACGGGGATTAAAGGGATTTTAACTGCGGATTGTTGTGATTAACTGCGTTGGCCTAGCCTGGCTGGGCCGGGCTGACGTTACTCCTGGTCCGGGGCCGGATGGGCGGGCGGCACGGGTTGGGCGGTGTGACCTCTCATTTGCGCCTGCATGAATGCTATGTTGCGGGCGGCATCGGCGAGATGTTGTTCGATGCGGTCCATGCGTTCGTTTGATTGTTTGTAGGAGCGGGCGAGCAGTTCGGCGAGGCGGTCGAGTGTTTGGTTTGTGGCCTTCAGGTGTTGTGCTGCGTCTTCGTGGGCGCGGGTGAGATTGTCGAGGGTTTGTTCGATGCGATCGAGGCGGTCTGCGTTATGCTGGGGGGCGCTCATGGGGGATCCTCCTGTGAGCCGAGCCCGGGACGTGTTGGCGTCGCCGGGCTTTTTTGTCTGACTCTATTATATCAAGACAGAACGGTCGTACCAATGCGATTGGCTGGTCAGACGGCTTGGTTTTCGTGAGAAAGGGGACTGGTTTCGGGCAGTTTTGGGAGGCCGGAGCCGGGCTGCAAATGCGACAGGATGTCGTATTGGGGCGAGTCGGCCGGTGCGGAGAAGGTGACAGTAACGTCAAAATTGGGGCCGTCCACGTGATTGACGCCTCCAACGCCGGTAATGCCGCCAGTGCCGGCGTTGGTGACGGCAGGGCCAACAGTGACCTGACGGAGAAGCTCTTCCCAGGAGTTGGGATGCCGCCTTGCTTCTTCGTCGGAGTCCTGGAGGGTTGCGTCAGTTTGGGCGGCAACTGCCAGGCGCACGACGTCGCTCCAAGGTCCGCTTCTTACGCGATTGCCGTTGCCGTCAAAGTAGCGGGCCCGCACACGCACCTTGTCCTCGACACCCGGCTCCAGATTCGAGACCGTGAAGGCAGTTGACGTCGGGAAGGCGTTGCCATTGCAATCCCGCCAGGCGGGGAACTCTTCGTCGGCTTAGGCCCAGTTGACGCGGTAGTCGCCCGGCGGCGGATCGACTGCATCCCTGGTGACGGTAAGGATGCCCGGCTCGCCGCGTGCGCGCGTCAGGCCGATGATTGACGCATCCGACGTCCGGGCCTCCACTGAAAGCGCCCGCGGCAAGAAAAGCAGGGCGACAAAACCCAAAGCAACTCCCATTACGGTAACTGGCAGGCGCAGATTGGTTGTTTTCATAATCTTCCTGAAAGAGTTTCCTGGCGCTTCCGACTACAGGAACAAGACTGTCTTTGAGGCCATTGTTTTCATTTGGCGTTGATTAGAGAGATTCGGTCATCGCAAAGGAATGCGACGAGCGAATCCCACAGAGAAGCAGGACTGTTGGGGTGGAAAATCCCGGTACGGTTCCCAAGGGCTGAACCGCGAGCCGGCGCATGGCGGGTGCGATGGGTCGGCCAATGCGACCGAGAGGCAGTTGAGCTGATTTGGGGGCGACGACAATCGAGGCGTCGGAACGGTTTCCCATCCAGGGTCGATTGACGTCCCCGGTGGATCGCGCCGCCTCGGGCACAGGGCAGATGCTACGGGCAGGAATGGCCTTTTCCGGCGCTCGATGATGCAGTAAGCCGGAAGAGTCGCCCGCATGCGAGCGAGAATGCCGTGTTTGAAGGCCGGGGGAGCGAGGCCACACAGACCGCGAAAGGCGGGCAGACTCAGGATTCCGCCTACACCGGGTTCAGTTGTCGGGTCCTGACAGGAAAGGCCCCCCAGCCGTATGTACTACCTGGCGCTGGATTGATTGCACGCGCCGCAGGCCAAGGAAGGCGTATGTTCTTCCATTCAGTCTTGACTCGGGAAGCGCGTAACTATGGCAGGGCATTGGGTAAATGAGGAATGCAGGGAAGACAAATTCCGGGTGCAACACAGATTTGGGGTGGGAACAGTCTGGCGGGGGATCCGTGCCAGTTATGGCTGAGCTTATTTTGCGGTTTTGAGACAGACACAGGGGAGGCACAAGGCCGGCCCCTACGGGGATTCAGTAGGACTGGTGGGACGCGGTCTGGCCAGACACCTTCGATTGGGCACCTGTTACGAATAGCGACACCCGGTCGACGAGGCATGTTGTTGGCCGGGGGCGTTGCGGGGGCGGAGCCCCCGCACAAGGGAGGGCCGATTAGGCCCGACCGCCCAGAACTGCAGTAGTCAGTGGTCAGTGGTCAGAGACGGAGTTCTGGCTGCCTCAGATTTGATCGCGAAGTGACTGTGGTTTGGTCTCGGCCAGAGGTATACGAGAGGTCGACCTTGTTTTGGGATGCACGCATGCAAACCTTCGAGGGGGGATTCGGCGCGGCTTTTGCCATTCCGTTATAATGGCGGGAGCATCCCCTGCTTGAATTCGGCGCGGCGTTGGACGGGCTGTGCGTTTGCCGAGGGTCATAGCGCCCACCTGCGGAGCCGGCAGAGGACAGTTCGCACCATGCGCGCAGAACCAATTCACGCCCATCCACGATTTGCGGCGCGGCTGCGCCGGAGGACTCACCATGACCAGTTCAGAAACGTCGACGCATTCCAACCGGCTGGCGGATGAGACGTCGCCCTATCTGCTGCAGCACGCCCACAATCCGGTGGACTGGTACCCGTGGGGGGAGGAGGCGCTGGAGAAGGCGCGGGCGGAGGACAGGCCGATCTTTCTGAGCATCGGCTACAGCGCGTGCCATTGGTGTCATGTGATGGAGCGGGAGAGTTTTGAGAACGAGCAGACGGCGGAGTTGATGAATGCTAATTTCGTCAACGTGAAGGTGGACCGGGAGGAGCGCCCGGACCTGGACGCGATCTATATGGATGCGGTGCAGGCGATGACGGGGAGCGGCGGCTGGCCGATGAGCGTTTTTCTGACGCCGGCGGGCAGGCCCTTTTACGGCGGGACGTATTTTCCGCCGCAGCCGCGTTACGGGATACCGTCGTTTCCGCAGCTGTTGCTGGCGGTGGCGGACGCGTACAGGAACCGGCGGGGGGACCTGGAGGAGCAGGCGGAGCGGTTGACGGAGGCGGTCGGGCGGACGGGCAGCCTGTCGGCGAGCGGCGACGCGCCGGGTGAGGAGGTCCTGGGCGAGGCGACTGCCAGGTTGCTGCAGTATTTCGATGAACAGTACGGGGGATTTGGCGACCAGCCCAAGTTTCCGCAGCCGATGACGCTGGAGTTTGCGATGAGCCAGTACCGGCGGGGCGGGGATGCCGACGTGCTGCATATCGCCGAGCATACGCTGCAGCAGATGGCGGCGGGCGGGATCTACGACCATCTGGGCGGGGGGTTTCACCGTTACAGCGTGGACAGGATCTGGCTGGTGCCGCATTTCGAGAAGATGCTGTACGACAACGCGCAGCTGCTGCGGGCGTATCTGCACGCGTGGCAGATCAACAGGCGGCCGGAGTATCGCCAGGTGGTGATGGAGACGGTGGATTATGTGCTGCGGGAGATGACGGCGCCGGAGGGGGGGTTTTACAGCGCGCAGGATGCGGACAGTGAGGGGGAAGAGGGCAAGTTTTTTGTCTGGACAAAGGAGGAGATCGAGGCGGTCCTGGGGAAGGAGGAGGCGGAGCTGTTGGGCGGGGCGTACGGGGTGACGCCGGGGGGCAACTTTGAGGGCAAGACGATTCTGAACGTCAAGCGGACGGCGGCCGAGATTGCGAAGCAGACGGGCGCGGAGGTGGAAACGGTTGCGGAACGGCTGGCCGCGGCGAAGCAGAAGCTGTTTTTGACGCGGGAAAAGCGGGTGAAACCGGAGCGGGACGATAAGATCCTGACGGAATGGAACGGTTTGATGATCCATGCTATGGCCGACATCGGGGTCGTTCTGGGGCGAGCGGATGCGCTGGAGGCTGCGAGGGCCGCGGCAAGTTTCATCCTGGCGGAGATGAGCCAGGAGAATGGTTTCCTTTTCCGCAGTTACAAGGACGGACGGGCGCGGTTCAACGCGTATCTGGAGGATTACGCTGCGTTGGGACGGGGCCTTGTGGCGCTGTACGAGTCGACTTTTGAGCTGCGGTGGCTGGCGGAGGCGGTGCGGCTGACGCAGATAATGCGGGGCCAGTTTGCGGATGAGGCGGGGGGAGGTTTTTTTCAGACGGGCATTGCGCATGAGCAGCTGGTGGTACGGCGCAAGGACTTTATTGACAACGCGATTCCGAGCGGGAATTCGATGGCGGCTGAGCTGCTGTTGCGGCTGGCAAAGTTGACGGGGAACGATGCGTACCGGAGTGAAGCGACGCGCATTTTCCAGATCATGGCTTCGGCGATGGCGCAGCAGCCGACGGGTTTTGGACGACTGCTGAGTGCGCTCGATGATCTGCTCAGCCCCAGCCAGGAGATCGCGGTGGTGGGCGAGCTCGCGGACCTGCGTACGCAGCTGCTGTTGCAGGAGGTGCGGCGGCACTATCTGCCGCACAGTGTGCTGGCGTTGAAGGAGCCGGGGGAAGAGAGTCCGCTGCCGCTGTTGGAGGGCCGGTCGCTGGTAGAGGGTCAGCCGGCGGCGTATGTGTGCGAGAATTATGCGTGCAGGCTGCCGGTGACGAGTATTGAGGCGTTGAGGACGGCAGTGGTTAGTGGTTAGGATCCGCTGAGATTATGGGGTTGTGAGAAACAAAACCATTCGATCCGCGAAGGCACGCGAAGGGGGCGCGAAGAACACCTTTTTGTCCACGAAGGGCCACGGAGGACCACGGAGAACACCTTTTTAGTCCACGAAGGGCCACGAAGAACATCTTTTTGTCCGCGAAGGCACGCGAAGGGGGCGCGAAGAACACCTTTTTGTCCACGAAGGGCCACGGAGGACCACGAAGAACATCTTTTTGTCCGCGAAGGCACGCGAAGGGTCGCGAAGAACGCCTTTTTGTCCACGAAGGGCCACTGAGGACCACGGAGAACACCTTTTTGTCCACGAAGGACCACGGAGAACACCTTTTTGTCCGCGAAGGACCACGGAGAACACCTTTTTGTCCGCGAAGGCACGCGAAGGGACAGGAGGCAAATGCCAGGGCACCCACAAGGGGTGCCCCTACGGTAGGGGTAGCTGGTTGAAGTGTCAGCAGGCCTAAGTGATCAGTGGTCAGGAGCGCCAGGTGGTACGCCATCGGTGGGCGGTGGTGAGTCAGTTGAGGGTAATGATGTCATTGGGGGTGGGAGTGGGAGACGGGTTGGCGGGGTTCAGGGAGAGTATTGGGGCGGTCTGTCC
>WTGY01000081.1 GCA_011523365.1 Caldilineaceae bacterium | reverse complement strand
CCTATTCGGCCCTCCCTTGTGCGGGGGCTCCGCCCCCGCAACGCCCCCCCCAACACCATCCGTCGTCGACCGAGTGCCGAAATCTGTAACAGGTGCCTAATCGAAGGTGTCCAGCCAGACCGCGTCCCGCCAGTTCCATCAAATTCCCGTACGTGCCGGCCTGGCGCTTGCCCTCGCACTCTCCCAAAAACCGGTAAACAACGCCAGCCACCGCTGGCGCCGATTCCCCGCCAGGCAGTTCCCACCCCAAATCTGGGATGCACCCCTCCTACCCCGCGTCGTGGCAGATTCCAAGTATGTGCCAGCGCAGGCAAGGCAGGCGAGGCAACGCCCATATATGCCCAACGTTCACCGCTATGACCGGCGCGAGCCCCTTTCAGATATGGTGGCGGTACATTCCCCCCAGACAGGCCGCACACAGTACACACACAGAACATGGCTTTGTAGCTACGAATCCGGTTTCGACGGCAGACTGTTTCTGAAATCAGGAGAGGCAACTCGGCCCTCTGAACTACTCTGTCGACAATCGGCCGAGAAGAGGGCAGCATGCCCTGAGCGGAGATCAGATTCTCAACGAAGAGGACTGACAGGCGTTCAGAAGGAGGAATATGGAGCGTGGACTTACCGCGGTCCGCAAAGAAGCCAGCACTTGCTGCCCCTACGTCAATTGCGCGTGGAAGGCATCCAATTGGGGCAGGATCCTGTCCCACGTAAAGTGTTCCTCGACAAAGGAACGACCGGCTCTTCCGAGCGCGCGACTGTGCTCGCCGCCGGCGTCTTGGTCGCGAAGCAATGACAGAACTGCGTCGGCAAAGGAACTGGCGTCATCGGCGATCAGGAGGTGTTCGCCGTCGCGAAGTGGGATCCCTTCAACCCCCAGGGAAGTGCTGACCACCGGCTTTGCGCAGGCCAACGCCTCCAGGATCTTGAAGCGCGTGCCCCCGCCGACGCGCATCGGCGTCAGGTAAACGGATGCTCCACGAATATAAGGAACGACATCCTCGACAGCCCCCGTCAACTCCACGTCCGTGTCCGTCCCCAATCTGTTAAGCCTGGGATGGGGGTCCATGCCCACAATCTGTAACTTCACATCCAGCTGGCGGCGGATGCGGGGAAGCACCTTCAGCCCGAACCAGAGCATGGCGTCCACATTGGGGCGATAGTCCATCTTCCCCGTGAACACCAGCAGCGGCGGGCCGGTTGCCGGCAACGGTTCAGTCCCGTAACGCGAGATGTCAATGCCATTGGGCACCTTGACGACTGGGCTCTCCGGTGCTAACGAGGACAACGCCCGCCGGTCGGGTTCACTGACGGATACGATTCCGTCCACGGCCCGGCAGAAGGCCCTTTCATAGTGATACAGTTTCCGCCACTGCAACAAGCTGTATCCCGCAGCGTGCCAGCGCTTCAGGCTTCGGGCGTCCATCTGAGCGGCGCGCCTCTGTAACAGATACTCTACGTTGTGAGCGTCGAAAACAACCGTGGTCCTGTCTTTGGAGGCGCTCAAGACCTGGAAGCCGTACGGCGCCATTTCCAAACCCTCTACCTGGACCAGATCGTAGCTTTCTTCGTCAAGCATTCGTTGCAGGACATCGTGAGACCCGTCATGTTCCAGGCGCAACGCCATATCCGGACTGGACGCCATGAGCGAATCGACAATGCGGCTGTGCAGAGGGCGCGCTGGCTGACGGAAACCCTCCACCCGGGAACAGATCTTCAACAGGCCTGGTTTGGGCCATTCCTGGTCCCGGGGCGAGAGGCAAGTCAGGAGATGAACCTCATGCTTTGAGGCGCAGTGGTACAGAAGATGGTAGTTGCGAAGAGCTGCTCCCTGCCGCGGAGGATAGGGGGACTGAGGCGTAAGAAAGAGGATCTTCATCGCCGGACGTCAGACAGAGGAGTGCTGCGCAGGCGCGGCCGGAACCGTGGTACTGTCGCAAACCATCCTATAGACGTCAAGCGTTTCCGAGGCTGCACGGCTCCAGCTGAAGACGGAGGCGCGCTGCAAGCCTTTCTGGCTGAGCTCCTGATGCAACGCCTCCTCGGTCAGGAGTCGGTGCATGGCGACGGCTATCTCCTCCCGGTTGGCGGGGTCGACGATCAGACCCGCGTCACCGACAACCTCAGGCATGCTGCTCGTGTTGCTCACAATCGTAGGTGTTCCGCAGGCCATTGCCTCCAGCGGCGATAGCCCGAACCCTTCATAAAATGCCGGGTGAACATGACACCGCGCCCCGACAAACAACTGATGCAGATCTTCGTCAGGCACTCGGCCTACGAAAAATGTGCATTGACCAAGCTCCAGCTGTTCGACTTTTCGGTAGATCTCCTCATACAACCAGCCGGGCTTCCCGGCCAGGACGAGGCCTGTGTCCTCGACGTAATAATGCTTTCGAAGGTGGTAAAAGGCCTCCAGCAGCCCTTCGATATTCTTGCGAGGTTCGATCGTGCTGACAAAAAAGATATACTTTTCCGGGATCCCGTATTTGGCCTGCATGGCCGCGCGGCACTGCTCTTGCGACAGAGGGCAGTAATGGGGCGCCGCGGCTTCGTATATGACGCTTATCTTTTTGGGTGAGGCGCCGAGTTGCCCAACTACATCCCTCTTGGTACTTTCGCTGGGAACGATGATGTGCCGGGCATGGAGTACAGCCCTGTCGATCTGACTGTAATAGGCGGCGTGAGTTTCAGTCAGAAAATGGGGCCAGCGCAGGAAGGCGAGGTCGTGGACGGTGATGACTGATGGGATGCTGCTGTTCAAAGGAGGGATAAAATCTGTGCTGTGAAGAAGGTCCAGGGAATGAAATGACAGTTCGGCCGCCAGCATCGCCTGTTCAACGCGTGAATGAACAGGCGTGAACAACGTGCGCCGGTGAAAGTTTGGCGCCTTTGACAGTGGCTCTCGCTGTTTGCGGTGCTGGAAAACCGTGTACGTCGATTCCCTGTCCTGTTGCGCAAGCTCTTCTATGAGATGCTTCGTATAGCGACTGATTCCTGCCGGCTGATGGTAACTCAGCCGGGCGTCTATACCAACTCGCATGGTCTTAACGTTCTCTTGATGGGAAATGTTCGCCCTGTGCCCCTCCTCGTTGCTTCGTCACAGGACTGCTGCAGACACAAATCAGAGGTCTTGGTAGGCAGGGGTTACCTGCACTGGCGCGGACATACTCGAAGAATTTTATCAGTACCTGATTTATCGGTCAAATGGAATTGTAATGCTGTCCCTAACTTTTCGTCTTCAGTTCGACGATCGCTCCCAAGACCTCCTGGGTATCCAGGTAAGCCCACACTGCGCCAGGGTCCAGTGTCGATCCGCCGCTCTGGAGAATGTCCACCTTCAACTCCCGCGCAACGCCCTCGGGATCGGGTACTCGGAAGAGCAAGTGGTGCAGGCCCTCTCCCTTCTCCTCTAGGAACTCGGAGTAGATGTTGTCTCCCTCCAGAGGCTCGATGAATTCGATCTGCACGGTACCGGCCTCAATGAAGGCCAGTCTCATGCGAAAGTTTCCCGGTCTGCCGCGAAACGTCGATTGCGCATCCAGATCGCTGCCCCCGGGCGGCCAATCCACTACCTCCGCCGGTCCCATTGCGAAGCGCTCTGTCCACGCATCTGCCGCGGCGCGGGCATCTCGCACAACGATGCCCACCTGTACGATCGATCCCAACTCTATCTTTTCCATATGCAGCTCTTGCTAGCAGGTCCTTTTGCCCTTTTACAACCTGACAGCGGCCTGAAAATACAAGTGAGTGACTACGGTCATGAACCGCCTGAAGCGATTGAGCCTGAGGCACAACCAACTGCGCAATCCCGACTTACATTTTACTCGAAGCTCCCTATCTGGTTCATGCAGCAACATTCTTTTGCTGAATCTGTGGGATAATACCAACTGCCAACCTGATCGCCAAACACCCATGTAGGAGGCTTTCAATGATTATCCAGGACGTCAGGACAACCGTCCTGTCCCTCCCCCATCTGCCGGGATTTCAGGACGCGACAATACGCCACGTCACAAAGGGGCGCAGCCAGTGTTTTGTCCATGTTCACTCCGATCAGGGCCTGGTCGGGTTAGGGCTGGGCGGAGGAGTCACTGCCGCGCGTGAGGTGATCGAACGTACTCTCAAGCCCATTCTGATCGGTCAGAATGCCCTGCATATCGAGAAGCTGTGGGACGACATGTTCTGGGCCATTCGGGGCGTCGGTCGCAAAGGGCTGGCGTTCAGCGCCCTTTCCGCCGTGGATATCGCTCTCTGGGATCTGAAGGCAAAGTACTACGAAACCCCTCTCTATCAGCTGCTCGGACTCTACACGGAGTCGGTACCGGTCTACGGTAGCGGAGGCTGGACCCACTTCAGTCAAGATGAACTGGTGGCTGAGCAGTGTGGTTACGTGGAACGCGGCATGAAGGCCGTGAAGATGAAGGTCGGAAAGGATTTCGGCCAGAGTGAGCAGGAGGACGTTGCCCGCCTGGCTGCGGTACGAGAGGCAGTTGGCCCTGATGTGCAGATCTACATCGACGCCAATAACGGCTATTACGCCAAGCAGGCCATTCGCATGGCGCGAACCTTCGAGCACTACAACGTGGGCTGGTTTGAAGAGCCGGTATTGGCAGACGATATCGAGGGACTGGCTGCCGTTGCCAGGGCAATCGACATCCCCGTAGCGACCGGCGAACACGAATATACCAAGTATGGCTTCAAAGACCTCATCGCTCGCGGCGGCGCCGACATCGTGCAGCCTGACGTGGGCCGGGTTGGCGGAATTACCGAATGGATGAAGGTCGCCCACCTGGCACACGCTTTCAATCTGCCTGTCGCGCCCCATGCCTACCAGCTGGTTCATCTTCACATGGCCTGTGCAACGCCAAATCTGAAAGTCGTCGAATATCTGGGCACCGTGGAAGCGGCAGACCGTATCTTCTACACATCCTTCGATGAGCCGCAAAACGGTCTTTGGTCCCCCGATCCGGAAAAACATGGCCTGGGTCTGGACCTTGACCCGGTCGCGCTCAAACACTATTCTGTTGAGTAAGCATCGGCCGATTCTCGTTCAGAGTCCCAAGTCGGCGCAGCGAATATCGTAAGCGATTGGCCTGGCAACTGGGTGGATCTCCTCAATCCTGTTTGGAAAGGCCAGACCGAAATCGCACAAATATCACAGCAGTGCAATATACGCCTTGGGCCCGGGCGCCTCATAGCGGTCTGGCCGCTTCGGATCTGCGTCGCACCTGTGAAAGTTCACCCAATGCCATGGATTCCTCAGATTTGCAGGGCAATTGCATCAAGAACAGTGATATAATAGCCCAGTTCCGACATGTGATTAGGCATTAGTGAGAGCGTTTCATTATCATCAAGCCATGACTCCTGCTGGCAGGGAATCTGAGTGCAAGGGAGGGCTCTTGCAAGACTGCAATCAGCTCACTGCCATCTGCCCAGTACCGCAAGTCAGCTCCGGAAACGAGAAAACTGATGCAAAACCGTAACGTCAAAAAGGGCCAGGAAATTTTTTTCGCCCGACTTCACCCGACTCTAGCCGACTTCACCCGACTTGACCCGACATGAACAGACCAACTCGTCCCACCATGTCAGAGTTCGTACAACTCTCGTCCAACGCACGCAAACAGATTAACGAGCCCGCCAGCGCCCGCGAAGCCCTGGCCGCAATCCATCACATAAATCACAAGTACTTCAGTTCAGACCACGCGTAATCGCTCGCAAACGCTCGTAAACTCTCGTCCAACGCTCATACGAGACAACCGGCACCGGCAAGCCCCTAACTGCAGGCCGTCACACAAACTGCATGAACTGCACTAAGACAACACGCAAACGCTCGTAAACGCTCATAGATTCTCGTCCAACGCTCATGCGAGATAACCTGCACCGGCAAGCCCCTAACTGCAACCCATCACACAAACTGCATGCGCTGCACTCAGAAAACAAGCAAACGCTCGTAATCTCTCGTAAACTCTCGTCCAACGCTCATACGAGACAATCTGCACCGGCAAGACCCTATCTGCAGCCCATCACACAAGCTGCATGAACTGCACTCAGACCACACGCAAACGCTTGTAAAGACTCGTAAGCACTTGTAAACGCTCGTCCAACACACAGTTGAGAATGCCCTTGCCACACCATCAAGACAAACCATCCGCATGAATGCAAGGTTCGCATCTGCTCCCAAGGCACTTGAATCGAATCTGAACTCCGACTCTTCCTCCGACGCTGGACTGCTTGTGACTTCCACTCTCAGCCACCGAACCATCAGGAACTCAGTCCACGGGGCCCAGGATGAGGACGACAGCCGGACGGGTTATGGCCATGCGCAGCACAATCTGCCCGTCTCGCGCCGCTTGGCTCTCAACCTCCCATGCCGAAATCAAGGCGCCAAAATCGGTACTGCTGCCAACGTAACCGAGCCGGTTGGAGAACTGACAATCTCCTCAAAGCTCGCTCCCAATAGGATGTGTATGCCCTGCTCTGATGGGTTCACTGTTGTTTTTGCATTCTGGCAAGTGGTATAATTTAGGTTCCACATTGCCCCTTTGGACATGTTGGCAACGGGCCCGAATCCGTCCCCAGTCCGTGTGTTGAAGGGGCCAGAAACACAGATGAGTTCGGTTCGCTTACCAGTCAAGCCCATTTGGGTTCGCCTTTACCAGCCACGTGTGCTGAAAGAAAGAAAGAATAATGGACAACGCCCAACTAGCCCAGATCGTAACATGGCTCGATGAAGAACATCGGCGCGACAGAGCGGAAATTTCCCGATTGCAACAGCAACTCGAGAGCCAGAGCGGGGACATCGTTGAACAAGCGCGCCGTATCCAGGAGCTTGAGGGACGCCTGGCATCTACGACCGCGCAATTGGGCAGATTTACCCAGTTGGAACAACAGATTGAGAGCTTCAAGCAGGAGCTAGGCCTGATGATCGACCGCAGCGACGAGGGGCAGGCCCAAACCGCTCGCGAACATGAGCGCGCCAGGCTGGCAGATAGGGAAGCCCTGACAAGGGAGATCAGTGAGGTTAGACGTGAACTGCCTCGCATTGGTCGCATCGAAGAAGCGGTCGACCTGCGCAAGGGCGAGGAAGAGCGCTTGGTCGATATGATAATGGAGAGCCGCAACCAGGTGAATCTGCTTGTCAAGGAAATTGAAGAGCGTACCCGCCAAATTCCGTTTCTCGCAGACCAGCGCACGGGTGACGCAAAGCGCATCGCCCAGTTACAGCAGGAAACTGTCGAACTGTTCAAACGTACCGAGGCCTTCACCGGTCGCTTTTCCATCCTCGAGGACGCCGACCGCCGCATGAGCGCCGAGATTGAGCGCTGGCGGCCCGTCTTTGCCGAGATCCGTGAAGAGCAACAGCAGTTTATGGAACGCCTGCGTGTCGAGGTCGTCGAACGCTTGCAGGTTCTCACCCGCTGGCAGGAAATCATTGACGATCAACAGTCGGTCGTTAACAAGAATGAAGAGCGTCTGCAGTCCTTCTCCCAGACCGTGGAAACCGCCCGGCGAGCTGCAAATACGATCCCGGAGTTTCAGGAGAACATTCGGCGCGACCAGACCCAAGTGCAAGAGTTGCAGCGACTGGCCGAAGAGCGCATGCGGCGGGAAATGGAGGACTTTCAGGAGGAGTACGAAAAGAGAAGCCGTCGCGAGGGTCTTCGGCAGGAGCACCTGTGGAGGGAACAGGAAAAAAACAATAAGGAACTACTGGATCACCTCCCTCCGATTCTGCACGACTTGCGCGTCCACGAAGAAATGCTGCGCCTCCTCTGGAAGCTGCAGGAGCAATACGGCGGCAGGTATATCAGCGCGGCCCAGCTCTGGCTCGACGGTCTGCAGACGGCCCTTGAAGAAAGGGACGATACGATGAAAGACCTGGAAGAGGAATGGCAGAAGCAGCGCCGCACCGCCGAACTGTACGCCCGCCAGAACAACAGCACGCCTCGCACGGCCGGAATCGTCTCTGGTGAGCCGTCACAGAACCGCACCTGATGCGGGTAATTGCCACCGCAGGACATGTGGACCACGGCAAGTCGACCCTGGTCCAGGCGCTCACCGGAACTGACCCCGACCGTCTTGAGGAAGAACAGCGTCGCGGGCTCACCATCGTGCTCGGCTTTGCCTGGATGGATCTTACAATGCCCGACGGTACTCTTGAGCCTGTCAGCATTGTAGACGTCCCCGGCCATATCGATTTCATCAAGAATATGCTTGCCGGTGTCGGCAGCATCGACGCCGCAGTTCTCGTCATCGCCGCAGACGAGGGGGTCATGCCCCAGACCCGTGAACACCTCGCCATCCTGGACCTGCTCGCGCTTCCCGAGGGCTTGGTAGCCCTGACAAAGACAGACTTGATCGACGACCCTGAGTGGCTCGAGCTGATCGAGCTCGACATTCAGGAGATTCTGGTCGGAACACGCTTGGAAGGCGCCCCCATCGTTCCTGTGAGTGCGCAGAACGGCGAAGGCCTGGACCGACTGCGTTCGGCCCTCGCAAGTGCCTTGACAGCGCTGCCTCCCCGCCGCGATCGAGGGCGTCCGCGGTTGCCCATCGACCGCATTTTTAGCCTGCCTGGATTTGGCACAATCGCAACCGGCACGCTGAGCGATGGGCATCTTGTCGTGGGCGAGCCGGTGGACATTCTTCCCGATGGGCCTTCAGGACGCGTGCGCGCCCTGCAAACACACAAACAGGAAATCGAACGAGCATTGCCGGGCAGCCGCGTCGCCGTCAATCTGAGCGGCATCGCCACCAATGAAATCCGCCGCGGTCAGGTTGCAGTGACGCCGGGCACGCTGCGGGCAACGCGCCTGCTTGATGTTTCCTTCCGGCTGCTTCCCGACGCGCCCAAACTGCTGCGGCACAATACAGCCGTAGACCTGTTCAGCGGAGCATCGGAGACACCGGCCCATATACGTCTCCTTGCTGCCGACGAGCTGCTTCCCGGAGGCGAGGGATGGCTGCAGTTGAGGCTGGATCGCCCGATTCTTGTGGCCGCCGGGGACCGATTCATTCTACGCCAACCATCTCCCAGCCTCACCCTCGGTGGCGGCGAAATCCTGGACCCCCACCCGCGCCGGCGCTACCGGCGAAACGACGCAACGGCCATCGCAAGGCTGGAAACGCTGGCCCAGGGAAGCCCCGATGAAGTCGTGCTGCAGAGTCTGGAACGGGAACCGTTGCTCTCGGAACAAGAGCTGATCGCCGCTTCCGGACTCGACAAAGGGATTGCGGCCGAGGCTATCCGGCAACTTCTCCAAAACGGTCCGATGCGAGGGCTGGACGACCGGCGACTCCTCATCAGCGAATCGGCCTACCAGCAAACTGTCGCTGACATGCAGCTACTCCTTGGCGAATTCCATCTCCGCTTCCCTCTGCGGCAGGGAATGCCTCGTAGCGAAGTGCGCAGCCGGCTGCGGGTGGTCGGAGCAGGCGGCGTGCGCAAGGAGCTGCCCCATCGCGCTTTCAACGACTTGACTCTACAGGCAAATGAAGACGGCATGGTAGTTGACGAAGAAAACACAGTCCGGTTGCTTTCCCACACCGTCCGCTACTCGCCCGCACAACAACGGGCGGTTGACCGAACGCTTCAGTCCTATGCCGACTCGCCGTTCAGCCCGCCCAATGAAATCGACACGCTCAGTCTATTGAACGGTGATGAGAATCTGTTGGAATCACTGGTAGAGAGGGAGATTATCGTCCGGCTTCCCGGCACTGTTTATTTCCGCCAGGAGGATTTCGAAGTTGCCACACAGAAAACAATTGCCCTCGCCCAAGCCAAAGGAGCAATTACGCTGGCCGACGTGCGCGATCTGCTTGACACCAGCCGCAAATACGCCCAAGCGCTCCTGGAAGAACTCGACGCACGTCGCGTCACCCGCCGCGTGGGCGATGAAAGGACGCTGACAGGAGTCGAACTATGAGTGGCATCCAATATCGCCGCCTGGGCTGGACAGGTCTCAAAGTTTCACCACTCTGTTTGGGTTCGATGCAGTTCGGCTGGACTGCTGACGAAAAGACGAGTTTCGCGGTGATGGACGCCTTTTCCGAGGCCGGCGGTAATTTCATCGATACCGCCGACGTCTACAGCCGCTGGGTGGAAGGAAACAACGGTGGCGTCAGCGAGGAGGTGATCGGACGCTGGTTGAAGGCCCGCGGCAACCGCAGCCAAATGATCATCGCCACCAAGGTGCGCGGGCAGATGGGGCCTGGCCCAAACGACGAGGGCCTCAGCCGCAAGCACATCCTGGAAGCCTGTGAAGCCTCTCTTCGCCGTCTGCAAACGGATACGATCGATCTCTATCAGGCCCATTTTTTCGACGCAGAAGTACCCATCCAAGAGACGCTGGAGGCTTTAGATCGCCTTGTGCAGCAGGGCAAAGTGCGCTACATCGGCTGTAGCAACTATCCGGCTTGGCGCCTGATGGAGGCGCTCTGGACCAGCGACAAGTACGGCCTGGCCCGCTACGATTCCATCCAGCCCCATTACAGCCTCGTACACAGGGCCGAGTTTGAACGCGAACTTGGGGAGGTCTGCCGTACTTACGGAATCGGCATAATCCCTTACAGCCCGCTGGCCGGCGGCTTCCTCACGGGCAAATACAGCCGCAAACGCGACACAGACAGCGTTCGGGCTGAGAGTGTACGCCAACGCTACTTCAACGATGCCGGCTGGAAGGTTTTGGAGGCGGTACAGAGCGTTGCTGCTGAACTCGGGGCCACTCCAACTGCTGTCTCAATCGCCTGGCTACTGGCCCAACCGGGCATGACCGCCCCTATCATCGGCGCAAACACGGTTGAGCAGCTGCAGGGCAGCCTGGATTCACTACAGTTGGAGCTAACCAGCGAACATCGGGAAAGATTGGAAAACGCGTCCGCCTGGTGAAATTCGCCAGAGGAGGCGGCGAATTCAGGTCTTTCTGGTAAAGGGGTGCTGCGCGTACTCTATAGGAAACTTTAGAACAGTCGCAATTGCCGGTCTTCATCTCTCTTGCGGGACCGGCGTGGCTGGGCCTGCCGCACCTCCTGCAAGGCCGCTTCAATGTCGGCGACAAAGCCGGAGAGCGGATTCTCCATCGCCTGCCCAAACAAGAATCGCCGCCCGGCATGCGTCAGGATCAACCTCCGCCGGGCACGTGTCATGCCCACGTAAAATAGCCGCCGCTCCTCGTCCAGGTCTACGTCGCGGTTGGCAGGGACATAGGGCAGGAGTCCCTCTTCACAACCTGCAATGAACACAACAGGGAACTCCAGCCCTTTGGCGGCGTGGAGACTCATCAGCGTCACGCGGTCCGCCCTCCGGTCGTACTGGTCCGCTTCGCTCTGCAGTGCCATCGTTGTCAGAAACGGCTGGAGCCTGTTTCTGAACGGCGCCGCCCTGCGCTGCAAGCGATCGATTCGCTCTTTTTCGGCGTCGCCGTATTCGGTGCCGCGCAACGCTTCCCATCCGGAGGCCGCAACCTGAATCTGCGAAGACAGAGGCGCGGAGGATTCGCCGCCCAGCGTCTCCACAAGCTCGACCGTCTCTGCCAGCCTCTCTTTCTGAGGTTGTCGCAGAGCGTCGGTTCTGGACGAAACTGCCATCAATCCGCGCCAAGCCGGGGGCGCACCGCTCTCCTTAGTACCCGACCTTTGCGATTCCAACAGATCAACCACCGCTTCGCCGGTCAGCGCCCGCTTCCCTTCGGTCAGGACCCGCCCCCAATGGACGTAACATTCCGGCGTCTGCGTGAGCCGCAAGAGCGCAAGAATCTCCCGCACGGGCTTCTGTTCTGTCAGGGCGGGGCCTCCAAGCGTCGAGTATGGGATGCCTGAGCGCTCAAAGGCCTCCTCAATCAGCCTGGCCTGCGCATTGAGACGGTAGAGAACAGCGAAATCGCCAAATGTAAAGTCCTCGGGCAGGCCATCCTCATCTACTCGGCCAGAGTCTAGGGAGAAGTGGCTGACCCCACCCACAATCTGTTCCACTTGGTGGACGAGGTACTCTGCTTCAGCCCTGTCTGTGGGGGCGCAATACACGTCCAACTTTACCTGCTCGCCAAAGTCGGCGATCAGGTTGGTTGCTTGATGGTCGGGACTGCGGGAGATGACCTGCATCGCTGCGTCCAGAATGGTCTGGGCTGAACGGTAGTTTTTCTCCAAAAAGAGTCGCTTGCCGCCAGGGTAGTCATCCTCAAAGGATAAAAAGTAGCGGTGGTCTGCGCCCCGGAAGCCGTAGATTGCCTGGTCTGGATCTCCGATTACACACAGGTTGGCGCCACCCGCGACAAGCAAAGACAACAGGCGGTGTTGCGCCGCGTTCACATCCTGATACTCATCCACCGAGACCCAGCGAAAGCGAGCCTGGATTGTACTTAGGACGGCAGCATCCGACTCCAGCAGCTGAACGGCGCGTAGAATCAGATCGTCGAAATCGATTGCGTTTGCCTCTTCGAGAGCGGCCTGATAGCTCGCCCATATGTCGCTCTCGCTCCCCTGGACTTCGCCGAATGCGTTCGCTGCAGTTGCACCGCTCTTGTGAGTTGAAATCGCCTCCAACGCATCCCGCAACTCCCTTGCTCCCAACTGCGGGCAGGCCCGTCTCAGAACTGTCTGCCGCTCCGCATCTGCGAGAATCGTAAAGTTATGGGAAACTCCAATCGTCGCCCCGAACTCTCTGAGCAAGCTGGCGCCCAACTGATGAAACGTCCCAACTGTAATATGGGCCGACCTTTCTGAGCCCAAGAGTTCGTCCAACCGCTCCCGCAACTCTTCTGCAGCCCTGTTTGTAAATGTAACCGCCAGAACTGAAGACGGCGCCGCGCCCATCTTCTCGATCAGACGCGCAATACGCACGGTCAGAGTTCGGGTCTTGCCGGTACCCGGTCCGGCCACGATCGCCAGTGGGGTCCTGGTCTGGGCCGCGGCTGCCTGCTGTTCCGTATTGAGCTGACTGAACCAGTCGGCCTCGAGTTGGCCGTCTGCATCCAGGCGCACCGGAGGGCGCGAGGAGATAAAATCATCGGGCGCTGCCTCAAGCGGCAAACTGTACTGGACTTCCCCATCTGCCAGAGCGTTCTCTACGGGTGCCTCGGCTTTTTTCGACAGCAGACTCGGCTCATTCTCGGTGGCAGGCTTCAGTACCTCCGACGTGGCGCCGCGTCCCTCTTTCGCAGACGCTGGCTCGGCCGCAAACATCCCGAGTTGGAACGAAGAAAGCTGGTCGGCTTCCCCATCGAACATGCGGATAACGCCGTATTCGCCGTCGTACCCGCTCTGCGCAACCACCTTGCCTTCACGCATACGGCGGATCCCCTCGGCCAAAACAGGGCCGCCAGCTGCAGAGATATCTTCGAGAGGTATAGCCCGCAGGATCTCAAGCTCCGGTCCCAATCTCCCCAAAAGTCGCAGATATTCGGTCTGCACGCGTTTGGAGTTAGGCCCTACGCCGAGAACTTCACTCAGCGCCTCGGCCAAGGGAATGAGGCTCGTGAATGGCGCCGCAGAGTTCGGACGTGCGCCGGGGTCTCGGTCGGCCAGCTCCTCAACCCTGTGGTAGACGCCGACAGTCACCGGCTTTCCGCAACTCGAACAAAGGCCCTTGTTGGCAATCGTTGTGACCGGCTCCCAGCAGACCCCGCACTTGCGATGGCCGTCCAGGTGGTATTTGCCCTCCTCCGGGAAGAACTCGATGGTGCCCAGAAACTCGGCAGGATCCCCGGTCTGCAGGGCGCTGAACATGGAGTCATAGCTCAGATCGGTATCGAACAGGGTGGCTTCTCGAGCCAGTTTCGGCGGTGAGTGGGCGTCGGAATTGGAGACGAGAGTGTACCTGTCCAGCCAGGAAACACGCCAGTTCATTGGTGGGTCCGATGAGAGACCCGTCTCGACAGCAAAGATGTGGGGAGTCAGATCGGTAAAGCACTCCTCAACCGAATCGAAACCGGACTTTGAACCGAGAATCGAAAACCAGGGAGTCCAGATGTGGGCGGGAATCAGATGGCAGCGGTCGTCCACTTCCAGGACGATTTCCAGCAGGTCGCGACTGTCCAGACCCAGAATCGGGCGACCGTCCGCGCGAATGTTGCCGATCTTTTCCAGTTCCGCCTGCAGTATTGTGGTCGCTTCGATGGACGGGGCAAAGACGATATTGTGTACTTTGCGCGTGCGGTCATACTTCTTGTAGATGTTGCTGATTTCGCCGCCGATCAAAAAGCGTACCGTCCCCCTGCAGGCCGGAGGCACTTCATCGGCGACTGTAGCTTGGTACTCCGGCTTGAGCTGAAATAACCCTTCCTCGGCCGGGTCCAGTTTCATCTGTAACTCTGCCAGCCAGCCCGGGTGGGCGATGTCGCCCGTGGCCACTACCTGTACGCCTTTGAGCTGTGCCCATTTCCACAGGTGCTCAAGGGTCAGGTTTTTGCTCGTGGCACGCGAAAAGTGGGAGTGCAGATGAATATCGGCGACCAGTTTCATGCTGTCTGCCAGCTATCCCAATAAGTCCTGTCACGCATCGGCTTCCGTTTAGCCGGGCGAAAGTCGTCTCCCTTGAAGTAGGCGACCGGCAGCAGCGCGGCCTGTGAGATTCCGTCGGGGATGCCCAGCATCTCCGCGATCTCGCGCTCGCTCTGCAGGTGCAGAGTGGTCCAGGCAGAGCCTAGTCCTCTGGCACGCAGCGCCAGCATCAACGACCATGCCGCCGGCAGAATCGAGCCATATACCCCAGCCTGCGAAGCCGGCGCAGCATCTTCCGGACGGCCCTCGATGCAAGGGATTACCAGCACAGGCACGTCCTGCATGTTGTCGGCCAGATACTGGGCGGAGCTGATCACGCGCAGCAACTGTTTCTCCTCCTCGGACAAGCTCGGCCCTTCACCCACATTGCGGGTGGCATTGTATCCGTACCATGCCTTCCGGTATCGCTCGGCGATGAAGCGTTTCTTCTCCGCATCGGTAACCACCACGAAGTGCCATCCCTGACGATTGCTGCCACTGGGCGCCTGGGCCGCGATCTCTAGGCACTGTTCGATGACTTCTTGTTCTACGGGACGATCTAGGTCCAGCCGTTTGCGTACGGATCGCGTGGTGGTCAACAGGTGGTCAACTACCTCCAGATTCTCCGGAGTCGCGAGATTCATTTGGCCTCCTCACGCCGCCGTGTGAGCGCGGCGCAGAACGTCTTGTGTTCAGATGATGCTATCCCTTGCTGCAGCGTTTCTAAGACGCTTTGAAGATCGCCGGACAGGAGCGCCTTCGGTAGCAACCACAGTCCGGGAAAACGTCTGCTCTTCAGGACGCCGTCGTCGTCAGCCTGTTGCTCCTCATAGACGCCGTCACGCTGAACATACCAGATAACTCGTTGCTCATATGCCAGATACACAATGTACTCCGCTACGCCATTTCGGGCGTAGACCCTCTTTTTCTGGTTCAGATCATAACTGGCACTGCTGGCGGACACTTCCAGAATCAGTTCCGGCGTGCCCTCCAAATAGCCCTCATCACCCACACTTGCTGTTCCACCGTATTCTGGCGGCAAAAACAGCAGGGCATCCGGTTGAGGTTCGTTCTCGAAGTCAAGACGCAGCGTCGCGTTGTCACTCCCTTCTACGCCCGGTGTGGTTGCACTGTACAAACTGAGCCAACCAATTGAATGAAAGTGCGGTTTTCCGTGTTCGTGGTGTCGTGCCGGGGATGGCATATACACGACTCCTTCAATGAGTTCAGCTTTCTTTATCTCAGGGTGGGCCGAGTAGATACGCTCAAACTCGGCGCGGGTCAATCGATCGCCGTTATTCAAGGGCGGCGCGGCCTCCTCGACTCTTGACTCTGAAGACGTTGTCGAGCGTTCGACTGCGGTTATTGCCATTGCAGTCCTCCTTGCCCTTCTTAGCAGTGCGTAGCGTCAACGGAATTATACCCGATCAAAGTGGCCGGTTTCAATCCGCCCACTGCCGATCCATGATCGAGTACCCACCATCCACAACCAGGGTCGTGCCCGTGACGAACTCGGCCGCGTCAGAAGCCAGGAAAATGGCTGCCCCGGCCAGGTCATCAGCTGTCCCTAGCCGCCGCGCCGGCGTCTTGTGCCGGATCTCCTCACCCAGAGGACCGTCAAGCAGTTCCCGGTTCATGTCGGTCTTATGCCAGCCGGGCAACAGTGCATTCACCTGGATATTGTGAACAGCCAACTCGACCGCCAGCCCGCGTGTCAAACCCAGGATGCCGGTTTTGGCGGCAGCATAGTTTGTGACATTGGGTGGCCCCAGTAACGAATACATCGACCCGATGTTGATAATTTTGCCCCCGTTCCCAGCGTCGACCATAGCCTTGGCAGCCGCCTTGGCGCAGTAGAAGCCGCCATTCAGGTGCGTATCGATGACCGAATGCCAGTCATCCGTATCCATGTCCAGTATGTTTGTGCGGCGGGCGATGCCGGCATTGTTGACCAGGATGTCGAGTCTCCCGTGTTTCTCGACAATAGCCGCCACCGCCTGATTGACCGCCTCTTCGTCCCGCACATCCAGAGAGATTACTTCGTGGCCGTCACCCAATTCCTTCGCAACTGCCTCGTTCTTCTGCGTGTTGCGCCCGCTGGCAACGACTGTTGCGCCCACTGCCTTGTATCCCAATGCAATGGAACGCCCTATACCTCCGTTCGCGCCGGTTACAAGTGCGACTCTGTCGTGTAAAGAAAATGAGTTTTGCATCCGAATCCTCCCTAGCTGAAGTTGAAACGCAAGCCGCAGCTTCACGCTTCTTACAAAGAAACTTTATGCGCCACTGCTGACCGCTGCAATTCGCCTTGACAGCTTGTAAACAGCTTGGCTATCAATTGTCGTGGAACAGTATGCGATGTGCAAGATGGGGACCCTCTCTGGAATCTGGCCTGTGGATGCTCTCTTCAGATTTCCCATCTATGAAGGGAAATCTTCGGCGGGGATCTGAGAATGTTATTTTGGACGCTTCTCGCCTTCCCTCTCCTTTCGAACAATGACAGATGGGCAATCGACGCGACGAAAGTCCTGCTGGGTCCAGTCTGGCCGCTCCTTTGGCGGGGCTATGTGCCGTCCTGCTGAATTATTCCTACCGTCATGAACCCCTGCCCAACCACTCCTCAAAAATAGGGCGGGCCGGGACGTGATTTTCTTAGTCTGAATTTCACTGCGACGGAATTGACATCTGTTTTTCCTTGTGGTAATCTCTCCCTCAATGTCCTGAAGAAACTCTAGTCGCCCCACCAATAGGACGATTCGACAGAGTGACTACCGAACGCAGCCAAGCACCAGTGACAATCGCCGATCTGAATCGTAGCGAAGACGATTCTCTTCTGCCGATCAACCTGTTGGATGGTCCGTCGGCCGCGGAAATCCTGTTGTCCAGCAACCTGCGCCATGAATGGCGTGGGTTTTCTTTTGGCAACTTTTGGTTTGGTTATTATTTTGGCGTGAACCAACCGTCTCCGCTGGTTGAGGAGCGTTGGGCTGTGTAAGGGCAGTCAACGTAAAGACACTCAAAGCGTGGAGACGAACTCCACGCTTTTTTTGTTGGCCCGAAGGCAATTTTGCCCGCAGCACGCGTGCATACTTGCCACGCAACGAGGATTCACAATGAACTGAGTCGCAAGGGGCCGTATCTTCAAAGGTGTGGAGGACGCAGCGATTAAAATGGAGAAAACCGTGATCTGTCGAGGTGTGCGGGGCGCAACAACTATTGAAGAGGACACGCCCGAATCAATTCTACGGGCAACCAGAGAACTGTTGGCATTCATGATTCGTCTTAATGACATCCAACCTGAAGACGTGGCCAGTGCAATTTTTACTACTACCTTCGATGTGGTCAGTCAATACCCGGCGCTGGCAGCCCGACAGTTGGGTTGGATGGATGTGCCGTTGCTCTGCGGCCATGAAATGCGTGTTCCGGACAGTGTGCCACTCTGTATACGCGTCCTGATCAACTGGAATACCGAAACGCCGCAGAAGGATATTCAGCACGTCTATCTGAAAGAAGCTCAGGCTCTGCGTCCCGACAAGAGTCTGGCATCCGAGATCGACCTGGACGAATTGAATCAGTGGATCGATCAGCAGTTGAAGAACTGGTCTTGACGGCGCCGAATTGGACACTTGGGTCACTGAAATCGCTCAGTTTCGACGTCAGGCAACCATGGAGTAATCCGATGACTGTAGTAGCTTTTCAAGGTGAGCACGGGGCGTATTCCGAAGAGGCTATCCGACAACAGTTCGGTGCCGAGGTCGACACTCTGCCCATCAGGACATTTGAGGATATATTTGCTTCGTTGGATGATGATCGCTCGACTATGGGCGTGGTGCCCGTGGAAAACTCGCTCGCCGGCAGCATCAATAAAGCCTATGACCTTTTATTGGATCATGATTTTCGCGTGCAGGGAGAAATCCTGTTGCGTGTGCGGCACAATCTACTGACTTTGCCGGGCAATGGCGAAAACATTGAACAGGTGCGCAGCCATCCGCAGGCCCTGGCACAGTGCGAGAGCTTCCTCAACCGCCACGGCTACACAGCCATACCCTGGTATGACACGGCCGGCAGCGCCAAGGAACTGGCAGAGCATCCTGAACCGAAGGTGGGCGTGATA
Organism: Caldilineaceae bacterium; assembly: GCA_011523365.1. Classification (GTDB taxonomy): domain Bacteria; phylum Chloroflexota; class Anaerolineae; order Caldilineales; family Caldilineaceae; genus Bin5. The sequence goes on along the minus strand of WTGY01000081.1, from coordinate 70,524 downwards.
GCAAGCGCACTGGCAGCCGATATCTATGACTTGGAGATCGTTCAACAAGGCATCGAGGACCTGCACTTCAACTTCACTCGCTTCTTTGTAATCGGCAAAGGCGACGCCCAGCAGTCTCAAAACTCCAAGACCTCCCTCGTCTTTGCCACGCCACACAGCCCGGGCGCACTGTACGCCTGCCTTGGCGAATTCGCCGAACGCAACATCAATCTCGTCAAACTGGAGAGCCGCCCGCGCCGGAACCGGCCCTGGCAATATGTGTTTTATCTGGACTTCGAAGGTCACTGGCAGGAGTCTGACTGTAGTGCTGCCGTCCTGGGACTGCTTAACCGGGCAGCCTTCGTCAAAATGCTGGGCAGCTACCCCGCTGCCGTGCAACCTACCCCTGAAGAATATGCGCAAGAGGCCATGTTGCAGATATAGAACACCTAGGACATCAAACTCTGGCAAAGGGTAGCGACTGCGCCCTCTTGACCTTGAATGTCTCGTCCTCCGAAAACGAAATCATGATATAGGAGAGATAAATGGTAGTCGTCATGAAACCTCAGGCTTCCCAAACCGAGATAGATAACGTCATCAAGCGCGCTGCCTCGATGGGCGCACTAACTCAGCCAATCTGTGGCGACAGTCATACCGTCATCGCCCTTCTCGGTGACTTGACTCAAGTGCAAAAGGCGACCTTTGATGCAATGTCGGGGGTGCAAAAGACAGTGCGCATCCAGGACCCGTACAAGCTTGCAAGCAGAACCACGCGCCCCGAAGGTACTGTAATTGACGTGAACGGCGTCCGCTTCGGGGGCGAGCAGGTTGTTGTAATGGCCGGGCCGTGCAGTGTAGAGAGCCGGGAGCAGATAATCCAGACCGCCATCGCTGTCAAAGAAGCCGGCGCCAGCGTACTGCGAGGTGGTGCCTTTAAGCCGCGTACCAGCCCGTACAGCTTCCAGGGTCTTGGCGAAGAGGGGCTGAAGTACCTGGCCGAGGCCAGGGAGGTCACAGGCCTGCCGGTCATCTCCGAAGTGATGACTGTTGAGACGATCGACCTGGTGGCCGAGTACGTGGATATCCTCCAGATCGGCGCCCGCAATATGCAGAATTACGCACTGCTCCAGGCAGTCGGCAAGACTCGAAAACCGGTCATGCTCAAGCGCGGCCTTAGCGGTGAAATCCAGGAACTGCTGATGTGCGCCGAGTATATTCTGAGCAACGGGAACATGCAGGTGATGCTGTGCGAGCGCGGTATCCGTACCTACGAAACAGCGACCCGTAACACGTTTGATCTCAACGCCATACCTGTCCTTAAGCGTGCCTCCCATCTGCCGGTCGTAGCCGATCCGGCCCACGGAACCGGTGACTGGGAACTGGTGCCGCCTATGTCTCTGGCTGCCGTCGCGGCCGGAGCAGATGCCCTCATCTTGGAGGTCCACCCTGACCCGGAGTCAGCCTTAAGTGACGGAGACCAGAGCCTTAAGCCGGAACGGTTTGCCGATCTGATGTGCTCACTGCGCAAAGTCGCAGAGGCTGTAGACCGCCCGATCGCCGCGCCAGCCGCAACAGTTGACCAGGATGAAACCTTGGACACGGAATTGCCAAATACAGTTGGAATGGAGACGGGTGCCGTGTTGGCCTGAACAGCCACGAACAGTCTATCGAGAAGAATCGGCCTAATCTGACGCAGGACGCAGTCTACATCGCCATTTGAGCCGCGCAAACAAACCAGGAAAGGATCTGTCCATGATTGTTGTAATGAGGCAAGGAGCCTCGCAGGATCAAGTAGAGGAGGTCGTCAAGCGCGTTGAAGAGCTCGGATACAAGGTGCATCTCAGCCGCGGAGAAGCCCGCACCATTGTGGGCATCATCGGCGCCGATGACTATCTGATCCAACAGGACACTTTCGAAGTCCTTGAAGGAGTGGAAAAAACAGTCCGCATAATGCAGCCCTACAAGTACGCCAGTCGTGACTTCGTTCAGTCTTCGACTACGATTCCCGTCAATGGCACAGACATCGGCGGCGAGAAAGTCGTGGTAATGGCCGGTCCTTGCAGTGTGGAAAGCCGCGAGCAGATTTTGGAGACGGCGCACGCTGTCAAAGAAGCCGGTGGCTCGGTTCTCCGTGGTGGCGCCTTCAAACCGCGCAGTAGCCCATACAGCTTCCAGGGCCTGGGTGAAGAGGGTCTCAAATACCTGGCCGAGGCCAGAGAGCAGACCGGTCTCCCAATCATCACCGAGGTGATGAGCTCCGAGGATATCGAACTGGTTGGCGACTACACTGACATCTTTCAGATCGGCGCCCGCAACAACCAGAATTACCCGCTCCTGAAGGCAGTGGGCAAAACGACCAAACCGGTCTTTCTGAAGCGGGGCATCAGCGGCACCATTCAAGAGCTGCTGATGGGGGCCGAGTACATTCTGAGCAACGGAAACATGCAGGTAATGGTCTGTGAGCGCGGGATCCGGACTTACGAGACGGCCACCCGCAACACCTTTGACATCAATGCCATCCCCGTCTTGAAGCAGTTGACTCACTTACCTGTGGTGGCCGACCCGGCACACGGAACGGGCCAGTGGGAATACGTGGCCCCCATTGCGAAGGCCGCGGTTGCCGCAGGGGCAGATGCACTGATGATTGAAGTACACCCGGACCCGTCAAAGGCTTGGAGCGACGGCGCCCAAAGTCTGACCTTTGAGCACTTCGGCTCATTAATGCAGGATCTGAAATCTATTGCCAGTGCGGTTGGACGCCAACTCTGATAACCGGAACGTTGTCACGAGGCAGCAACTCATTTGACAGCCCTGACTGGCTAAACAGGGCAGGAATCTGGCAGCGACTTTCTATACACATGAAATCTCTTTCCGAGTGCAGTGTAACAGTCATTGGGCTTGGCCTGATGGGTGCAAGCCTGTGCATCGATCTGAAACAACGCAACCTGTGCCGTGAAGTGAGGGGCGTTACCCGCAACTTCGGCACAATCCTGCGCGCCTTCCACGAAAACTCAGTCGACTTGGCGACAACAGATCTCAGTTCCGGAGTTGCCGGAGCCGATATTGTCATCTTGTCCACACCTGTACGCGCGGTCGTCACGATGCTGGAGACGCTCGGCCCAATCCTGTGGCCGGGCACCGTAGTTATGGATATGGGAAGCACCAAAGCCGAAATCTGCGCGGCCATGGACCGGCTGCCTCCCCGTGTTCAGCCGATTGGCGGCCATCCTATGACCGGCAAAGAGACTACAGGCTACGCCTCCGCAGAAAGTGGTCTCTACGAGGGTGCTCCGTGGGTGCTGACGCCCCTGCCGCGCACCTCGAAGGAAACAATTGAGCTGGCATCCGAACTAGCGGAGGCCATCGGGGCCTTCCCTATCACCATGCAGCCGGCCCGCCACGACCAGCTCGTTGCTGCCATAAGCCATCTGCCCTTTCTGCTGGCGAGTGCCTTGGTGCATACCGTCAACGACTGCGGGGACGAAGACCCTGCAGTCTGGGACTTGGCAGCTGGCGGCTTTCGCGACACCAGCCGGGTGGCAGCTAGCGATACGCAGATGTTCCTGGACATACTGGTGACCAACCGAGAAGCCGTTCTGGCACAGATGGACACGCTCAGCGTGCACTTTCAGGAGCTGCGAAGACTGCTCGCAGAGGACGATGAAGACACTCTACGGCGCAAGCTCTCCTGTTCTCAGGCTACGCGTGCTGCATGGCAGCAAAAGAAAGGTGCGTTCGCAGCTTCGGCGCAGGGCTGAAAGAGCCTCTTCCATTCGCCGCGGAAGGGCTACACAGTTCAAGGCACGCAACAGAGCGGGACAAAGAATCCCATATTGAATACACTAAGGCCAGTCCTTTCCAACTCAACCGAAACCTCTAATGGCAGACATACTCAAAATCAGCAGTCAAGGTCCTCTCGTCGGTCGGTGCGGGGTCCCCGGGGATAAGTCCATCAGCCATCGGGCAGTCATCTTCGGATCTATTGCCGAAGGATCCACTCACATTCGTAACTTTCTCGACGGCCATGACTGTCGGGCTACAATGAATATCATGCGGGCGATGGGCGTGCGCATCGACGAGATCAGTAGCACGCGCCTTGAGGTTCATGGCGTCGGGATCGACGGGTTGAAGGAGCCGAGCGATGTGCTCGATTGCGACAACAGCGGTACGACGATGCGACTACTATCAGGGCTGCTGGCTGGACAGGAGTTCGTAAGCATACTCAGCGGGACCGCCCAGATTCGCGGGCGTCCTATGGCCCGAATTGTCGACCCTTTGCGCACGATGGGGGCCCAGATTTTCGGACGCCAGAATGGCCGGTACGCGCCCCTTACCATCATTCCCTCCCGCCTATCCGCTATCGAATACGAGATGCCGGTCGCCAGCGCCCAGGTCAAGAGTTGTCTCCTGCTGGCAGGCCTTTACGCCCACGGACTGACGGTCGTTCACCAGCCCGGACCTGCACGCGACCATACCGAACGCATGTTGAAATCAATGGGCGCCCCTGTCACAGCACTTGGCAACACAACGCATAGCGAGCGTCCCCACTCCCCTCTCAATCCACTGAACATCCTGGTTCCCGGCGATATCTCCTCGGCCGCATTCCTGTTGGTTGGAGCGTCCGCGTTGGCGGACAGTAACCTGACAATCGTCGATGTGGGTGTCAATGCGACCCGCACCGGGATCGTCGATGCTCTTTCAGAGATGGGGGCCAGGATTCGGCGCAGAGAACGGCCGCTTCAGGGCGGTGAGCCCGTGGCAGACCTGATCGTCAGCGGTGGCGGGCTGCGGGGCTTGGAGTTCGGCGGCTCCCAGATCGTCACTATGATCGACGAGTTGCCGGTCCTGGCGGTAGCGGCGACACAGGCCGAAGGGCGCACCATTGTGCGGGATGCCCAGGAGCTTCGAGTCAAGGAGACCGACCGAATCGCCACGACCGTCTCAGAACTCAAAAAGATGGGTGCTCGGATTCAGGAGACCGCCGACGGCTTCATCGTGGACGGTCCGACACCGCTTAAGGGCACCACCGTGGACAGCCACGGCGACCACAGGCTGGCGATGGCACTGGCCGTGGCCGCCGTAATTGCAGAGGGGGAGACGACCATCCAAAACGCGCACGTTACCGCCGACAGTTTTCCCGGTTTCGAATCTACATTGCGCGCACTCAACGTGAACGTGCAAGAGTTGGAGTGGGCAAGCAGCGATGAGTGAACCCGTGCAGAATGAATCTGTCTCCCCTACTTCAAGTGAGGGAGACTCAGAACTATTTCCGACCGACATTAATGCCGCGACAACGCTTGTCGGGCTCTTCGGCTGGCCGGTCACTCATTCCATCAGTCCGCAGATGCACAACGCCGCGTTCGTGACACGCCAGATGAACTGGCGTTACCTGGCCTTCGCGGTGCCGCCAGAACGGGTACCCGAGGCTGTCGCCGCCTTGCCCGCACTGGGATTGAGAGGGGTCAACGTGACCGTTCCACACAAACAGGCGGTCATGCCCCATCTGCAACACTGGACGCCCGCGGCAGAAGCCATTGGCGCCGTCAATACAATAATCGCTGAAACAGATGGTCAACTCACTGGAGACAATACAGACGGCGCCGGTTTCATTGCTGATCTACAAGCTCACAATGTTGAGCCGGAAGGCAAGAGGGCCTTGGTGATAGGGGCGGGCGGCTCTTCGAGAGCAGTCGTATACGGACTGGCGGAAGCCGGGGTGGAAAGTGTGAGAATCCTCAACCGCACCGTGGCCAAGGCTGTCGATCTGGCGTCGACAATGCAATCATACTTCCCTGAGATTAGTATTGGCTGCGCGGCCTTCCCTGACGATGTGACAAGCAGTTCCCAAGACGCGGACCTGATCGTCAACTGCACGTCGCTCGGTATGGAGCCGCGCATCGAAGGGCTCCCTTGGGAGGAAAATGTTGAATTTCGAAAAGATCAGATCGTCTACGACCTGGTCTATAATCCGGCCATGACCCGTCTGTTGCAGCTTGCCTCCACTGACGGTGCTACAGCCATCGGCGGCCTGGGAATGCTTGTCTACCAGGGGGCCATCGCGTGGGAAAAGTGGACCGGCGAAAACGCGCCTGTGGATGTCATGCAGCAGGCAACGAACATCATTTTTGAGCGCAGATGACGGTCCAAAGGGTACCTGTCACAAGACCGAAGGTGAGGAACTGATGACTCTTTCGACAACATCGACACCCGTCAACTATGGCGCCGTTCCGGACGAGACGGGGCGTTTCGGCCCGTACGGCGGCAAGTACGTGCCGGAGACGCTCATGCCGGCCCTGGACGAATTGGAAGAAGCATACCTGAACGCCCGCATTGACCAGGAGTTTATGGCTGAACTGGCCCATCTTCAGCACACGTACGTTGGACGTCCTACCCCACTCACCTATGCCCGCCGCCTGAGCGAAGAGTTAGGCGGCGCCCAAATCTATCTGAAGCGGGAAGACCTCGCACACTCTGGTGCCCACAAGATCAACAATGCTCTGGGTCAGGCCCTGTTGATGAAACGCAAGATGGGCAAGACGCGCATCGTGGCCGAAACAGGCGCCGGCCAGCACGGCGTCGCCACCGCCACGGCGGCTGCGCTGCTGGGAATCGAATGCATTGTCTATATGGGCACGGTAGACATGGAACGTCAGAAACCCAATGTCTTTCGCATGCAGCTCCTCGGTACTGAGGTGCGCGCGGTCGATAGCGGCTCGCAGACGCTCAAAGACGCCATCAATGAGGCCATCCGAGACTGGGTTACAAATGTAGAAACCACCCACTACCTGCTGGGCAGCGCACTTGGCCCCCATCCCTATCCTGCCATGGTACGGGACTTCCAATCGATCATCGGCAGCGAGGCCCACAGCCAGATGCAGGATCCCTCTGAAGGGGGCCCGGGCAAGCTGCCCGACGTAATCGTGGCCTGCGTCGGAGGGGGTAGTAATGCCATCGGCATTTTCCATCCATTTCTCGAAGAGGAAAGCGTTCGCCTCATCGGCGTCGAGGCAGGCGGGCACGGAATCGAAGACGGCGCCCACGCCGCTCGCTTCGCAGACCCCGAGCGGGGCCGGCTCGGCGTCCTACAGGGTACCAAGAGCTACGTGCTTCAAGACAGCGACGGGCAAATCGCACTGACCCATTCGATTTCCGCTGGCTTGGACTATGCCAGTGTGGGACCTGAACACGCGTGGCTTCGAGACGTTGGACGCTCTGAATACACCTACTGCACAGATACACAGACGCTCAAGGGGTTCAGTGCACTGTGTGAATTGGAAGGGATTATCCCCGCATTGGAAAGTGCACATGCCATCGGCTACGTATTGGAGCTGGCTCCGCAGATGTCGCAGGACCAGGTGATCTTGGTCAATCTCAGCGGACGCGGCGACAAGGATTTGGGTACTGTCATGCAGACAATCGGAGGAGACAGATAGATGGGCCAGCTTCGGGCGAGAGGTGAATGATGAGGGGAGTCGAACGGATCGAGCAGGTCTTTCGCGAACTAAAAACAACTGGCGCCGCTGCCTTCATGCCCTACCATGCCATGGGCTATCCCACCAGGCAGCAGTCTCTGGAGGTAGTCGCCGCCCTATCGAAAGCCGGCGCGGACATCATCGAATTTGGCATACCTCACAGCGACCCCTTGGCCGACGGACCGACGATTCAGACGGCCACTTTCTCCGCGCTCGTTGGTGGCACAACCGTTGCCGACTGCCTCCAGATGGCACGCGAGCTGCGAGACCAGGGTGTGGACACGCCTTTCTGCGCTATGAGCTACTACAATCCAATTCTTGCATTCGGCGAAGAGCGCTTTGCGAATGCCGCGGCCGGTGCGGGCATAGACGGGCTGATCGTCCCCGATCTGCCGCCAGGAGAGTCGGAGCTACTGGAGCCTGCCTGTCGTACTGTCGGATTGGCCACCATTTACATGCTTGCCCCCACCAGCACCGAAGAGCGTATAAAGTCGGTTGCCCGGCATTCCACAGGTTTCATCTATCTCGTGAGCGTAACCGGAATCACCGGCGCTCGCGATGAGCTACCGCCCTATCTGCCTTCCTTTGTTGAACGCGTGCGTCGTCACACCGACTTGCCCTTGGCGGTCGGCTTCGGGATCAGTACCGGCCCGCAGGCCGCAAGGGTGTCCGAGATCGTCGAGGGAGTCGTCGTCGGTTCGGCGTTGGTGAAAGCCGCTGGGGCGGAGGCGGGCGTCGACGCCGTACGTACTCTGGCGGAGGAGTTGGCGGCCGGCAGCCACAGAGGGGTCGACGGGTATGAGGAGGAGGAAAGAACATTACCGCCCCCCGCCTAATGCATTCGGTTCTGAATTACAGGGCGCAGTTTGAGACCAAGTTGCAGCGAAAAACGCGCGTCGGCATCGTTCAGGTCCATCCTGGTGATGCTGGCGATGCGCTGCAGGCGGTACGTCAGTGTGTTGCGATGGATGTGCAATGAGGCTGCGGTCTGGCTGAGATTGCCGTGGCAGACAAAAAAGGCCTCAAGCGTCTCAACTAGCTCGGCGTTGTGTTCTTCATCATGCGAGACCAGCGGCTCCACAGTTTTGCGGAAGAATCGGTTCGCCTCCCCGCTCCCACCAAGCCCGGTCAGCAGTTGATATAGCCCCAGGTCTCCGAAGTAGGTCACCGGCGAGGCCTGCCAGGAACTGCCCATCCGCCAGCTCTCACGTGCCTGCTCCAGGCTGCGCAACCACTCCCGTACTGAACCCGCCGGGCGTCCGATCCCGATCACAAGTGAAGCCCTCTGAAAAGTCGCAGTGAAATGCTCTACAAGGCCATTCGCAACTGTTTTGAAATCTCGCCCGCTCTTGGGATTGTCGCACGGCCAGAATAGAAGCGCCACTTCAGCGCGAACAGACAGCAGTACCGCATCCTGCCTCGCGGCAAGATACTGACGCAGTGCATTCGGCCAATCCTGGATACCTTCTGCCTGAATCAGCCAGGCGGTGTGGGGTCTCGTCAGGTCGAAGCCAAGCGAGTGTCCCCGCTGAATCCAAGCCTCCTCGTCGGCTATTTCGGTTGCCAGCAACTCGTCCAAAAAGACGGCGCGCATCTTTTCTTCGACTGCCCCTACCGCCTGCTCGCGGCTCCAGGCCAGGGCTGCCGCGCCAGCTCCCTGTAGTACAGCGAGTCTTTCAACCGTCGAGATATCCTTCGAAATGCCGGAATCCGACCGCAGGAGGAGACAATACCCTTCGACTCTTTCGCCGACAATTACAGGGCTGACAACCGTTTCGCGGTAATGATTCTTGCTATCGAATGGGAGAATGCCGGTCAGTTCTGTGTTTTCGGACGACCCTGCGCCGAACGTGGCGGCCAGCCAACTTCGCAACGTCGTGCGACTTGGTAGAGACGCCAACACACGTCTCTTGTGCTGTTCGGTCAGCTCCTCGAGACCGGCGACTGCGATTGGCGTACCTCCGTCTTTCAGAAAGAGTACCGGCTGTTCGGAGAAGCTTGCCAGAAGCTCCGCCATCATCTCCATGCCGCCGCCATCAAGTTCGATCTGCGTCAATTCTCGCTGCAAGTCGGCAGCCTTAGCGGCGAGGTATCCGCCGCGATCTACGATGAGACGGATCACGGTCCTCTCGATGGAGAGGAGAGGTTCTGAATCCGGGAGGGCAATCAGTGGCGTCTGATTCTGCTCGGCGATTTCCACAGCTTCTTGCGGTACCTCGCCCATGACGCCAATCGCGGAGATACTCGCCTGGTGTAAGCCGTTTACGACCCGGTCCAAGCGCATCTGAGGGTTGAACTGGCGCAGGTCGTTGACGTCTATCAACGCCAGCTCTTCCCCTTCGAGATTGGGAAAAGCCGGAGGACTGGGGCGCAGGCTGCAGGCCCAACTTACAGGCCTGTCCAGCAGCTCTTCCCCAAACAGTATCCGCGATCCTTGCGGCATTGCCAGCCGATAGATCTCTTCAAGCGTAGTCGCGTCGCGATACATGAGCCAAGCCAGTCTGAACGTCTGTTGCGTTGTTCAGTGCCGTAAGGGACATATGCCGCCTAGGCCAAACCCTCCAGAATTGAATCAGCGGGCGTCGCAGTCCGCCCGCTGAGCCAGTTTTTTCATTTCATATGAGATACGGCATTTGCTGTGCTTTGAGTCGCTCTCTACTTGCTCCAAGCGCTTAAAGCCGCGCCTACCGTTCCGCCCCATACGGCCCAAAACAGAATCGACGCCAGGCCAGGCCAACTGGTCGGATCCTGCCCGGCGGCAAAGAAAGCAACGACATAGCCAAGAACAAGGCCGATTATGCTGGCAAGGAGGAGCTTCCCGATCGATTGATTCGGGCTCATCGCGCCGACTACAATCGGCCACAAGATCGCTGTAAGGAGGCTGATTGGAATCCCTGTGACGACAAAACCAAAGTCTTCCGTGAAGACCCCGGGAAGTGCGATACCAATGACGAAGAAAACATTGCCGATCAGACCGGCGATGACTGGACGCCAGCTCTCGCCAAGCGCGCCCCGGGCAAAGTCGTAGCCGGCAATGGGAGCGGCTCCGATCACGATACCCAATAGGGCCCCAAGGACCGGTACGCCCTTAAGCAGAACCATCAGGAGCGACACTACCGCCGCGGCCAGGGCAGCGTAAAGCGACGCCTTCCAGCGTTCCGTACTTGTCTGGGCGACGCTTGTAGCACTTAGAATTGTCATCGTGATTCCTCCCCGGTCGGGTCGTAACGGCTGTTTCTCTGCAACGCCTCTATCGATTGAGAAAGGCGCTGATCATTGTGCGAAAGGTCAAAGACAGCCAATAGCGAATTCAGAATAGAAACTGCGCTCCGGCGCGGCGTTACTGCTCGCCGGGCAGAGTCTCCCACTCCTCGACAGTCCAGCCACTCACGTTCAGATACAACTGCGGCACGTGATTGCGGCTAAGGATCAGTACCAGCTCATCCTCTTCAGTTGCCGCAATTTCGTCTAGCCAAATGCCGCCGTTGATCAAAGTTTGCACTATTTTACCAGCCTGTTGCCAGCCGCGCAAAGGGCTGCTTTCGGGATTGCTATATAGTGCTGTACCGTACAGCGCCAGCAACAGTCTGTTTTCCAGATATAGGTCGAGGTCAAACAGCACACGCTGGCCCGGCGCGGGTCGCTCGCCTCCTTCATCGCTGACCGATTCCTCCCACAGTGCCAAGCCAATCACTCTCTCGCCGGCAACGGTGTCAACCATTTCATCGTACAGTTCATCGTCCAAGCGGTAGCAGAGCTGCACTTCGCCGGGCCCACTGCCATTCGAAGAATCGTCATTCATTTCATGTGAGTGCCATTGTGGTAGCAGGGTGATATGCCGGAGACTGCACTTTCGTTCGTCGCTGGTTACTTCACGTCCTCTCCGGTCCAATTACGATCATTCGAGTAGGAATCGTCGTCGGTTCAGGATAATACTGCCCACCGGCCTCAAAGTGACTGAAAAGGATCGGCAAGCCTTGATCGATGAAAAGGTTGGGCCCGTTCATTACATGAAAGTGCAGGTGCGGCCCCGGCGAGTTTCCGCTGTTGCCCACCCTTCCCAGAAGGGCGCCCCTTCGGACCAATTCGCCCTCATTGACCTGCAAGCTGGCCTGTTGCAGGTGGGCATAATAGCTGAACTCTCCATTGGCGTGGCTGATCGCAACGGCGTTACCCAACAACCGGCGCATGTCGCCCCGCATGACAGCCTGGTCGGGGATCGCGCCGGGGGCCATATCCGGCATATCGAAGCACACGTACGCCACCTTGCCGCCAGCAGCAGCATATACCGGCTGATGCCAACTGTAATGGTCGGACAGAACGCGGCCGCTGCCCTGATGTGTGCGCCCCTCTGGGCCCAACTTGACAAAATCCACCGCGAAGGGCTGACTGTAGACCTCCGTTTTGTGGAAGTCGCTCCAATCACCGGCCTGCACTGCCCACCACGCCCCTGCCAGCGGGAAGTAGAAATCGGTCAATTGCTCATGGTAGGTAACCGGGGTCTGGCAGTGTGCTTGAATCTGCTGTCCAGCATCGGCCGCTTCTGTCGTTACCGGCGCTCTGCCGACTGCAGTTACTTCGACATGAGTGAGGCGCTGATACGCATGCAGAAGGAACTGCAGGCTGCGAACCGCCAAACCGGTGGTTGCAGAGATCGTCAGGTCCTCTTCGCCCGTGCGTTGCCGGATTGTGCCTGCTGACCAACGCTGCTCAAACAGCAACTGGTGTCCGCTAAAACCTTGAAAGACCAACCCTTGGAGTTGCACATCGCCTTCATGGGCGGTGATTCCTAGGTCAAGCGCGACTTCCTGCAATGGCCCAATGTTGGGGAAGGGAAGCCTGTCGTACAGTCCTGCAACAATATTTTGGGGGCGGGTCTCCAAAGAAAGTCGGCCCATATGTGATCCTTGGGCGGTCGCAATGTTACATTCTGGAAGAGCCAGACCGTCATGTACGCTGTGCGATTCGGAAACTATCTGTAGATTGGCGGGAAGCCAATTGCGGCATTTCAGTACACAGTCGTAAACTCATACCGACTTCATGCGAAAGTGGCTCCTGGCGACTGTCTTTCCCGTCACCTGGATTAGACTATTCAACGGCGCCGATTACAAACTAACCTACTTTCCGTTCGCTTCATTTATGAGTGTCGACGCCTCGAGTACAGCCTCCTCCGGCGTTGCCGACCCGCGCAGGACCTGTGTGATCATGTCGTTGGCATAGCCCCAAACTTCATCCAACTCCGCGAAGTGAGGTTGAGAAACGGCATTGCCCGCCTGTTTTGCAAAACCGGCCAGCAGTGGATCGCCATTCAAGTCCGCGTCTCTGTGCGCCGGCAGGCGGCCTGCAATACGGGCAATGGTTGACGCGCTCTCCGCGTTTGTCATGTGTCGGGCAAACGTCAGCGCGAGGTCCTGCTGTTCAATAGTCGTGGCCGGGTTGAGAAAAACGCCGTCTGCGCTTAACCAAGGGCGGGCGGGCCCCGATTGACCCGCTGGCAATGTGGTCACGCCCAGGTCTTCCCCAAACCTTTGGCGCAGTTCGCCGACGCTCCACGGGCCGTCGACAAACAGGGCGTACTCTTCCTTTTTGAAGCGGTCCATCAGCATGCCATAGTCGAGAGAGACAAAGATCCCTGGAGTGCCCTCGGCCCTTTGAAGCCACGTCATAAACTCAGCCGCTCCCGGTGTCTGTTCAAGAATGACACGGCCGTCCTCGTCGAACAGCTGCCCACCGTAAGCCGCAATGCCCCATGCCAAGTGATAGAAACTCGCGTATATGCCAGCACCCTGCGAAGGCGACTCTTCGGCCAGTCTGATCATATCATCCGCTGTGTTAGGCAGGTCTATCTCATCCAGCAGCCGCTGGTTGAAATAGAGCGCCACAAGCTCGTAGTCTGTAGGCAGTCCGTACAAGATGCCTTCCCAAACAAGGTTCTCTATGGATGCCGGGACGAACTGCGCTCTCTCCTGTGCAGTTATCTGATTCCCAATCGGAAGAAGTACCTTCGACGCCGCCAGTTCCCGAATCCACCAATTCGGCGCCAGAATAAGGTCAGGGCCTTCTCCATCTTTGACAGCAACCGTATAAGCCCGGGCTAATTCGCCGTACTCTATAAATTCAGTCTCCACCTGTAAATTTGGACTGGTCTGGTGGAAACGTTCTACGATGGCCGTAAGAGCATCGCCGTCATTGCCTGCCCAGCTGTGCCAGAGCTTGACCGTGCCAACGAGGACTGCTGGGGAAGACTGCGAATTTGTTGGTGAGTCGGCGAAAGCCAGTGGAGTCGGTGCTGCTGCTGGCAACGTTTCAACCAGCGGATCAAGATCTGTGCGGATGGCGGAGGGAAGCGGTGCTGACGTGGCTTCGGTCTGACGGGAGGCCATCACCAGCACAGCCATCAACATCAGCACCAGTAGGATTGTGAGCGTCCAGAATAGGCGCCAACGGAACTGAGTCATCGGCAACTAAAGAGAATAGACGGCGCGAGCGTCGCGGGCAACGGTTCAGGTGGGGTCTGAGCTTAGCCGAAGTGGTGTCGGTCCAGGACAGGTTGGTCGCGCCGTCCGGTTCATTCGGTCCGACTCTCGGCAATGAATAACAGGAGCCCCTGCAAACCAAGCAGATAACTGCGCCAGCCGAAACCGCTGATCTGTCCAACACAGACCGGAGCAATTACGGAACGATGACGAAACTCCTCGCGGCTGTGGACGTTACTCAGATGGACTTCGACTGTGGGCAAGGCGACGCCGGCCACAGCGTCGCGAATGGCGTAAGAATAATGTGTGAACGCACCGGGATTCATCAACAGTCCATCGGCCCAGGATCGCGCAGAGTGAATCTCATCGATCAGCGTGCCTTCGCGGTTGCTCTGAAGGGTACGAACTTCGTTGTCTGTGCCGGCGGCAGAGACAAGCTCCCGATCTATTGTTTCCAGGGTAACGTTACCGTAGATTGACCGTTCGCGCGTTCCCAATAGATTCAGATTGGGGCCGTGGAGCACAAGGATTCTAGCCATGAGACTCGTCCGTCAATACGGAGGCCAGGGCATCAAGTACAACTTGCTCGCCAGGGTCGTCAATGATTACCACATCCCCGATGGCCTGGGGAATGATGAATCTCAACATCCTCCCGCTCCGCTTCTTATCTTTGAACATCATTGCGTATACTTCTTCCAAGTTGAGGCCGCTGGCCTTCGTAGGCAGCTCAAGCCTGTTCAAACAGGTTTCGATGCGGCTCGCAGTCTGGGCGTCGCACCGGTTCAGCGCCACTGCCATGCGTGCGGCGGCGATAGTCCCGATGGCTACCGCCTCCCCGTGCCGCAGCGAATAGCCGCTTACCTGTTCGATGGCATGGCCAAAGGTGTGTCCAAGGTTGAGCGTCGCTCGCCTTCCCCTCTCAAACGGATCCTCGATCACCACGTCAACCTTCACCCGTACGGCGTCGGCTATCATCTGCGTCAGGTTAGCCGGCCCTTCGCCTTCCAGCTGGTGGAAAAGTTCAGGCGCGCCCAGGATGCCGTGCTTGACAGTCTCGGCCAGCCCTGAACGAAACTCGGCTGCCGGAAGTTCTGCCAGCACCTCCGGATCGATAATCACCACCTCGGGTTGCTTAAATGCGCCCACAAGGTTCTTGCCCTGTGGCAAATCCACGGCCGTCTTGCCCCCGACCGAGGCATCGACCATCGCTAGCAGCGAAGTTGGGATCTGTACGAAAGGAGCCCCCCGCAAATAAGTGGCCGCCGCAAATCCGGCCATATCGCCGATTACGCCGCCGCCCAGCCCGACAATGGGGCTCTTCCTGTCCAGCTCCGCGGCCACAAACTGATCGTACAGCTCTTGAACTGTAGCCAGCGTCTTGTGAGCTTCCCCTTCGGGAACGAGGCACAGGACCGGCGTATAACCCTCCTGTTGCAGACTCACACTTAGGACATTGGCATAGTGTTTTGCGATGTCTGCATTCGTAACGACCGCCGCCTTTCCCTTTGCCACATCTCGATTGGACAGCAGACGGCCTGCATGCGCCAGGATGCCTTCGCCAATGCAGATATGGTAGTGCCCTTCCGGCGTGGGTACGGTGATGCGGGTCATTCCAGCGATCTCACTGTTGCCTGCCAGCGTGTCGAGCACTCGCTCTGCAACAGTTTCCGGGTCGATGCCGTCGGTCGGCACGCGTAGGGGAATCCGCCCGTACGCGGCCCGGCGGTCCTGGAGCAGCCTCTCGATGTTTCGCCTTTTTTCGTCCCGATCACCAGGCAGCAACGGGCGATCTTCGAAGGTCTCGACCCGCTCCAGGATCGTGTCGGCCCCAGCGGCCAGGCAGACGACGGGACCGCTGGCCTCCATGGTCTGCCGATTCTCGTCACTGACCAGGGCGCCTCCCCCGGTTGCAATGACCAGGCCTGTCTCTGCGGCGAGCGTCTGACACAGACGCGCCTCTGCCTGACGGAACTGCTCCTCGCCATCGTCAGAAAATATCTGGGCTATTGGCTTTCCAAACTCGGTCTCAATCAGTTCATCCATATCGACGAGCCGTCGGCCCATGCGCTCGGCCAGAATACGGCCTACAGTCGTCTTACCCGTACCCATAAAGCCGGTAAGCGTCAGATTACAGCCGTCGGCCACGAGGTTTTCCATCGATTGTACGTCTGCAGAAACGAGGGAGTTGTCCACTCTATTGACTCCGAATCAGAACAGTTTGAAATTCTGCGTGTCCACCCGGCCGGACTGGTGCATCAACACGGCGTTCATCAGCTCTATCGCCAGGCGGGATTCCAGCGTTACGCCGGCGCGCACGCCAACGCAGGGGTCGTGGCGCCCCCTATCCAAGGCAAAGTCGATCTCCTCCAGGTTCTTCCGAACCGAATGTTGAGTCTTGAGAATTGTTGATGTGGGCTTGAATCCGACCCGGCAGACCAACGGAGAACCGGTCGTCATGCCGCCAATGAGCCCGCCGTGGCTGTTGGCCTGGTAACCGCTGCGCCGGATGGGGTCGTTGTTCTCACTGCCCTTGCGGGCGATCACCTGTACCCCATCGCCCACTTCACAGGATTGCACGGCATTCAGACCGCCCAGCGCCCCCATCAGCCGCACTTTGAGACTCTGATAGAGAGGCTCGCCGACCAGTGGCGGGGGGTTGACCGCCACGACCTCTACTGCAGCGCCCAACGAATCGCCCTCGATGCGCGTGCGTTTGATCAGTTCACCCGCCTCCTCCGCAAATTCGGCATCCAGCGAGCGAATTTCGGCTTCATCCAGCTTGTCCTCGACCGCGGCGACCTGTCCAGGTGTGACTGTCTGCGAGCCCTGCTGCTGCGATACGGTGGCAAAGTGCTCCGCCAAGCTCTGATCTGTTCGAAGCGGTCCAACCTGTGAAATCGAAGACAGGATGACCGTTCCGAACTGTTTATTCAGAAAGATACGGGCTATGGCCCCACCAATTACATCCGAGACGGTGGACCGGTAACTGGAACGGCCGCCGCCGCGGATGTCTACGTAACCCTTCGATTTGTGATACTTCACAAGGTCGGTGTGTCCCGGCCGCACTTCGCCCCTGGGCCCGGCGAACTGATCATAGTGACGCGACCGCTGAGAGGTGGAGAGTACCAGCGCTGCGATCGGCTCACCCGTCGAGTAACCAACCTCATAGCTCTCGGTTGCAGATTCCGCTTCGCCGCCTATCGATACCGCCGGCCCGGACAGCAAGCTGTCGACCTCGCCTTCTTCGTACAGCCCTGAGAGCAGAACAACCCTGTCGGCCTCTTGCCGTGGAGTGCCGTGGCGGTTGCTGCCTGGGCGGCGCCTGTCCAGGTACCGCTGAACCTCTTTCCGGCAAATGCGAAGACCGGCAGGGCAGCCAAAAACAATTGTCGTTACACCCGGCCCGTGCGACTCACCGGCCCCGGCAACGGCGAATAGAGGACCCCCCAGAATCTCCATGATTCATTCTCTCATTCGGCGTTCAAGTCTCGTGACTGCTGCCCCCGACCTTTGGCTGAAAATATAAACTCGCGTACTTTGGCCGGGTCTTTGCGTCCGGGTTCGAACTCCACGCCGCTGCTTACATCAACCGCCCATGGCCGAACAGCCTCCACGGCCGCGACGACATTATGCGGGGTCAGGCCGCCCGCCAGGACCAGGCGGGGGTAGATTCGTCCCAAACCGGCAGCAGCCTTCCAGTCAGCTCGCTTACCCGTGCCGCCGTACCCATTGGGGTCGTAGGCATCGACCAGGAGTTGAGGACCGTTACTTGGACCCAGCCCTGCGTACCATTCGGCCTCAATCTCGGCTTCGGCGGCGCTGGTTGGGCGCAACGCCTTGAAGCCGCGTCCTCGGAGGGCCTCAAGCATGGCCGGGGTCTCCTCTCCATGCAACTGGGCAAAGTCCAGATTGGCGTGACAAATCGTCTCCTCCACCGCTTCTAAAGACTCATTTACAAATACACCAATGAAGTGGGGAGTTTGACCAGCTTCGGCGCCGCTGACCTTGCGCCTGTTCGAATCAGATAGGTG
Source organism: Caldilineaceae bacterium (assembly GCA_011523365.1). GTDB lineage: Bacteria > Chloroflexota > Anaerolineae > Caldilineales > Caldilineaceae > Bin5. Next base: position 52,566 of record WTGY01000081.1, on the reverse strand, counting down.
CTCGGCCAACCTTGATGTTATCTCTCCCGCCGCCTCCGGCGCGATGTAGCGAGGAGACTCTTCGAAAAAGATAAATCCCAGATAGTCCGCGCCGGCGCTGGCGGCACACAGTCCGTCTTCAAAACTGGTAATACCGCATATCTTTACGTGCGTCATTTTTCCAATTGCTCAACCTGGCAGATTAGCAGTCATATAGTCTGAGTTTTCCCCGTCAGAATCCAACCCCTGCAACGCTCAGGAGCCAGACCAGCAAGGGTGCAATAGCGATACTAGGCAAGAGATTGGCGATCCTGATCTTCTTCAGATCAAGTAAAGTCAGCCCGATTCCGAGTACAAGAACCCCGCCTGTGGCCGTCAGTTCGACGACCCATGGCGTTTCCCGGCTGACATCTCCGAGTCCGCTGCCGACTCCCATCGCCAGTGCCGACAGCCCTCCCTGCACCAGCGCGACCGTCCCGACACTGAGCAAAACGCCCGGCCCCAGGCTGGCTGCAAATGGGATGGCGGCAAAGCCGTCCAAAGCGCTCTTGATCGCCAGTAACTCGTAGTCCCCTAGCAGACCATCCTGTATGCTGCCCAGAATTGTCATCGGGCCAACACAGAAGATCAGGCTGGACGTGACAAATGCCCGCGTGACGCTCCAGCCCGCCACTTTGCCTTGGGCCAGGGGTCCACCCCAGCGCGCTTCCGCCTGCTTGCCCAGCCAGTTCAGACCGTCGTCAATGTGGAGCAGTTCGCCCAGGATGCCTCCTGTCACGACGCTGAAAAGAGGAATCAGAACGTTTCCCGTTCCGCTAACCATGATGACGCCGATGGCGAGAACCATCAGTCCTAGGCCGTGCAGGACCGTTTCCTGGACTCTGGCGGGCAGCCGGTGACCCAATACCGTACCTACTGAACCGCCAATCAAGACGGCGATCACATTGAGAATTGTGCCGGTCATGGGGGATGCGATCCGGGCAAGGGATGCCAGTTCTCAAGGATTCCTGAATCACTGACGGCCCGCGAGTACAAATTCGCGCACAAGCGCGTCCCGCTTTGCCTGAGGCAATTTGCAGAAGCTCTCGCCCACGAGAATAGCATCGCAGCCCATCTCGGCCATGCGCATTACATCGGCCGCATCGCGGATTCCACTCTCGCCGACCAGGATAACATCGGCAGGAATCAGTTCCCGCAACCGGGCTGTGGTTTCGATATCCACGTCGAACGTCTTCAGGTTACGGTTATTTACGCCGATGATCCGGGCCTCCGCCGCCAACGCGCGCGCTACCTCCTCCTCGTCATGGACTTCCACCAGCGCGGCCATCCCCAGTCTGTTCGTCAAGTCGATCAACTCCCGCAGGTCGGCGTCTCCTAACACACCAACGATAAGCAGCAGCGCATCGGCACCGGCCGCGCGAGCTTCGTACACCTGATATGGATGATAGATAAACTCCTTGCGCAGCAGCGGCGTGGGCAGTTCACTGGCGCGTAGGTGCTCGACGATTTCCGCCAGGTATGCCAGTTTCCCCTGGAAAAAACGCGCATCGGTCAGGCAGGATATCGCGGCCGCGCCGCTGGCAGCATAGGTCTCAGCAATGGCAGTCGGTGACCAGTCCTGGGCGATCAACCCCTTGGAGGGGCTCGCACGCTTCACTTCGGCGATGAGACTTGCCCCACGCTCGGCTGTAAGTGCGGCTGCGAAATCCAGAGGCGGCTCGGCCAACGACACAAGGGCCTTGAGTTCGGCCAGAGGCACATCCTCCATTTGACGTGCCACCTCCTGGCGCTTCCAGGCCATGATCCTGTCAAGGACTTGGCCCTTGTGTTTGCTGATTTCCAACTGAGAAAACCTGGCCATTTTACTATCTGTTTCCGCTGAAGCTCTGCGTCTTTTCGATAAATCTGGTCAGCGAGTCCTGCGCTGCGCCACTGTCGATCGATTCTCCTGCCACGGTCAGCCCTGCCCTCCAGTCACCATTCTCGGTTGCCAAGGCCGCCGCCGCGTTCAATAGTACCACATCCCGCTTGGGGCCGCGCAGTTCACCACTGAGGATTCCCCGGGATATAGCGGCGTTCGTGCCTGCGTCACCCCCAGCCAGGTCGTCGAGCGATGCGGGTGCAAGACCAAGATCGGTCGCCGACAACTCACTTTCCCAGACTTCGCCGTTCCGAAGATGGCTGACTCGATTGACTCCGGTGGTGGTGAGCTCGTCCACGCCTCCCCCGTCTCTGGTGGTTCCGTGGACGACAAAAGCGGCAGTGCTTCCCATCTGCCCCAGCACCTCCGCCATCTGATGTGTCAAATCGATGCTGGGTACGCCGATCACCTGATGGGTGGCATTGGCTGGGTTCGTCAGAGGACCAAGAATGTTGAAAATAGTGCGCGTCGCCAGCTCCCTGCGCGGGCCAATGGCGTACTTCATGGCGGGGTGGTACAGCGGTGCAAACAGAAAGCCGATGCCAACGTCCTCGATGCACTCGGCGACCTGCTCAGGCCCCAAGTCCAATTTGACCCCTAACTCCTCAAGCACATCAGCGCTGCCGCATTGACTACTGGCGGACCTATTGCCGTGCTTTGCCACCTTCTCGCCTGACCCGGCGACGACGAAGGCAACGGTGGTACTGATGTTGAATGTGCCGGTTTGATCACCGCCCGTACCGCAGGTGTCAAGGAGGCGCTGCCCGTTGAGAGCAGGCCGCACCGGCACTGCGATGCGCTTCATCGCCCGGGCGCAACCGGTGATTTCGGCGATACTTTCCCCTTTCATGCGCAGCCCCGCCAGGAACGCGCCGATCTGGGCGTCGGTCGCCTGGCCGCTCATGATCTGTGTCATCGCCGCGTCGGCCGCGTCGACGTCAAGTTCCTGACCGGCAAGAATCGATTCCAGTGCTTCATGTATGGGTGACGCCATAGCTGTTTCTCCTGTCCCTTCGAACTGTATCAATGCATCTGCGGCAAATGTCGACAGCTAACTTTCCCGCAACTCAATGTTTGACAAGCAACTGATCTCGTCTGCTAGCTGTTGAAAATCTCCCTTTCCTAGCGGAGATAATTCCCATATGGCAAGCGAGCGGCGCAAAGCAGTGGTCAAGGCGCTGTTGAGAAAAGAATGAATCTCAGTTCCCTCTGCTTCTGAACCTGTGACGGCGGGTGGAGGAACGGCCCCTTGTCGAATCCCTCCCAGCAAGAAGGTTACTGCCTGAAAGTTGAACAGCCGCAAATACAGATCGACTCGATCCGGCAAACCGTGTTCGGAATTGCCGGCCCGGTAGCATTCCAGCCACTCGTATTGGGCCTCATCAGACCAGTCCTCTCCCCCGTAAAACAGAAAGCGGGCGATCTCCTGGGCCGGGTCGCCCAGCCCGAAAAACTCCCAGTCCACCAACAGAACCTGCCCTCTGTGGAACAGGGCATTTTCTGCCGTCAAGTCACCGTGAATTGGTGAAGGCGGCGTTTCGCCCAACAGCGGCAGCGCCCCGGCCATCAGCAGGTGCGCGGCCGACCAAAGCATAGAGAGCTGGTCGGCCAAAAGTGGAGCGTCAGCAGCTGAGACCCACTCACGCAGCGGGCTTTCCCCCGCCTGCCAAATCTGCCAGAAAGTGAGCAGATTGAATGGGTGCGGGCTGAATCGTTGCACCTCGTCCCTGTCAGCACGATGCACCCGGGCCACTGCATCGGCGTGGGCCATACGATGGAAGCGTTCTGCAAGCTTCAGAACTCCACCGTCCATCCACCGGTAGACCAGAATCTGGCGCGGTAGTCCGTGCGGATAGCGATCATACCAGAGCGGCTCCGGCGCCAGACCGGCGGGTGCAAACTGTGCCTGCCCGCTGAACTGCCGACGGCTACGAGCCTGACCGGCATCGGTAAACATCTTTACCACGGCTTCGGTGCCATCGCCGCCTCTGACCCGCCAGAGCAGATTGTCTCTTCCCTGCCAGTGGTCCGCGATGGCCACTTCCTGATCGCGAAAGCGGCTGGTAGCTGAGCCGGTAAGATAGTTGAGAACGGCCTGTGTCCATGCACCCATGCCAGCTTCGCAGGTCATACATCAAGGAAGTTTCGCAAAAGATCGTGCCCGTACTCTGTCAGAATACTCTCCGGATGGAACTGCACGCCGAAGATGGGCTTGGACTTGTGCTGCACGCCCATCAACTCGCCCTCGACCGTGTGGGCAGTGGCGATCAAATCGGACGGCAGAGGCTCTTCCACAATCAGGCTATGGTATCGTGTAGCAGTAAAAGGGCTTGGAATCCCCTGAAAGAGAGTCGTACTCCTGTGGTGAATCGGGCTGACCTTGCCGTGCATTAGCCGTGGTGCCCGTTCAACATTGCCGCCGTGAACATGACCGATGCACTGCTGCCCCAGACAGACGCCCAGGATAGGTGTACGGTCGCCCAGGTGACGGATGACATCGTTGCTGACGCCGCTGTCCTGCTGCGGCGTGCCCGGGCCGGGGCTGATTATGATGTGGTTCGGCCGTTTCTCGATCAGCTCCTCGATATCAATGGCATCGTTACGCCATACCTGTATGCGGTTGGCCTCCTCCCCTCCGGGCAAAGGTGTCTCAATGACGATTTCGCCCAGAAACTGAACCAGATTGTACGTGAAGCTATCGTAATTGTCGATGACGGCGATCATTGCCCCGCTCCTTTTTCTGACCAGTGCCCTATGCTCTTGCAAGTCTCTTCTGGCGGCGCTCATTCGAACGGCGGATCCGATTCCACACTCCCGTCAATCCCATCGCCTTCTTCATTTCCATAAGCGTCTGTCGGGCCTCTTCCTGGGCCCGCTGCGTGCCTTCGTAGATCAACTGGTCGGTATAGCCGGTCTGATCGGCGTAGTAAGCTCGCCGCTCGCGAATCGGTTCGAGGAAATTCTCGAGGGCGTTGAACAGTTTCGTCTTCACCTCCACATCGCCGACGGCGCCCTCCCGGTACCGGCTTTTCAGATCTTCCACCTCCTCCTTATTGGGATTGAACGTGTCATGATAGCTGAAGACCGGGTTGCCTTCGACGGTGCCGGGAATGTCGGCGCGAATACGATTGGGGTCCGTATACATGCTCATCACCCCCTTCCTGACCGTGGCCGAGTCGTCGCTGAGCAGGATTGCGTTGCCCAGGCTTTTGCTCATCTTGGCCTGTCCGTCCGTGCCTACGAGCGTGCCGCCGACGATATATGCGTCCGGCAAAGGAAAGACTTCGGAGTAGGCGTTGTTAAAACGCCGCGCAATCTGCCGGCTGATCTCAATGTGGGACTCGTTATCCTTGCCTACCGGCACCATGTGCGCGCGCGGCATCAGAATGTCTGCCGCCTGCAGCACGGGGTAGCCGAGCAAGTTATAGGGCATCTGCTCCATTTCGGCTGCCGCGGCCATATCCTTGATTGTGGGCAGCTGTTGCAAGCGCTCTACCGTTACCATGCCACTGAGAATCAGGTGCATCTCGTAGATTTCATGCACGGCTGACTGCAGATAGAACGATGTCTTGGACGGGTCGATTCCAATTGCTAGGTGATCGAGAACGATCTCGCGAGCGTTTTCTCCGATCTGCGCAATGTCCTCTTTCGATGGCTTTGTAGTCAGCATGTGGAGGTCGGCTATGATGAAGAAGCATTCGTACTCCTCCTGGAAAGCCAGCCGGTGCTGTAAGCTGCCTACATAGTGTCCCACGTGTAGTTTCCCCGTTGGACGGTCGCCGGTAAGAATCCGCTTCTTTTGTGTCACTTTCCCCTCCCTGCTATACAAGAAAAGTCTAAAGGTATTCGGATTTTGCGCTGTCTCAGTCGTCAAGACCCTCTTCGGCCCGCTGAACCGCAGCGGAGAGTGCCTTGGCCTTGTTTAGCGTCTCTTCCCACTCATAGGTGGGATCGCTGTCGGCGACAACGCCGCCGCCCGCTTGCAGGTAGCATGTCTTGCCCTGCATCACAATCGTGCGAATGGCGATGCAGGTGTCCATCGTGCCGTCGTAGTCGATGTAACCGACCGCGCCGGCATAAAGACCGCGTCGCAGCCCCTCCAATTCCTCGATGATCTCCATCGCTCTGACTTTCGGAGCCCCGCTGACCGTGCCTGCCGGAAAGGTTGCCTTAAGAAGGCTTATGGCGTCGTGACCAGGCGCCAGTTCCCCCTGGACGTCGCTGACAATGTGCATAACATGGCTGTAGCGTTCAATAACCATCATTTCTGGTACTCTCACAGTGCCATACTCACAAACTCGCCCAAGGTCGTTGCGTCCCAGATCGACCAACATCACGTGCTCGGCCCGTTCCTTAGGATCGTTCAGTAGCCCTTCTGCCAGGGCGTCGTCCTCGGCAGCGTTTTCGCCGCGCCAGCGCGTACCTGCGATTGGGTGCAGGAATGCGCGACCGTCTTCGAGCCTGACGTGCATTTCCGGGCTGGATCCTATAATCCACAAAGGCTCGGCGGTCCCGGAAATCTCTTCCAAGCCGGCTACTCCGTTGAATTCCAGGAAGTACATATAGGGCGATGGATTCAACATGCGAAGAGCGCGATAAATCGCAAACGGCTCCGCATCAGTCGAACGGCTGAGGCGCTGACTGGGTACCACCTGGAAAATGTCGCCGGCAGCGATATACTCCTTTGCCTGGCGCACAATCTCTTCGTAATCTTCTCTGGCAAAGTTGCTGCGCCACTCGGAATCACCCTCAACAGGCGAATTCTCCGGCGGAGTAAGAGGTTGGCGCAAGTCGCTGACAAACGCATCGATGCGAGCAATCGCATCAGCGTAGGCCGTCTCAATTTGTTCCTCTGTAGCCAGCCCATTCCCGGACGTCTGCATGTTGGCGATTACCAGCAATTTGTGCTGCACATGATCGAAGACAACCAGGTTATCGCTGAAGAGCAGCAGTATGTCCGGGATCGCCAGCTTCCTCTCTGCCGTGGTCGGCAGGCGTTCGACGAATCGCACAGTGTCGTAGCCGAAATAGCCGACCGCGCCGCCCGAAAAGCGAGGCAGGCCGGGGACCTCGACCGGGCAGCGTTCCGCCAGAAGGCTGCGCACGGCCTCGAACGGGTCGCCTCCTTGGCGTTCCAACTCGGCGCCGTCCGCCCCGCCGATGACCATCTGGTCCCCCTGTGCGCACAGGGTCAACGGCGGACGTACACCCAGGAAACTGTACCGGCCAACTTGCTCCCCTTTCTCGACCGACTCCAGCAGAAAGGACGGGCCGCCATTGCGCAATTTCAGGTAGACCGAGACCGGGGTCTCTAGGTCGGCTGGCAGTTCCCGGAACACCGGGATCGTATTGCCGGATGCCGCGAACTCCCGTATCTCATCCAATGAAGGACTATAGGTTGCCATGTGCCTCTCCTATTCCTCGAATCCTGGACTGTTTTCTTTCCCAACAAAAAACCCCGTCTCCCGTAGCAGTCATAAGATGCTGCTAAGAGGGACGAGGTCCGTCATGACGCCCGCGGTGCCACCCTGTTTAGACTGGTGAACAATGGACAACCAAAAAATCCCTTGCATGAAACGCAAGGGATGCTCGCACCAGTCTCACTCATCGCAGTCAGACGATCTCGCCTGGCGGCGCAATAGTCTGAACTGCAGCGCCCTGATAACGGTGGCGTCTCCGGATCCGGCTAGTGCGTGGCACTTCCCTCCACTGGCAAGCCCTATGGCCCCAATATCGCTTACGTGTCCACAGTTCGCCGTCCGACTCCCCGGTCCATCCACACTCTGCGCCGCTGTCCCGCTTCCACCTGTCCGGGACTCTCTGGAGCCCGCTCTGAGCGCTACTATTCCGGTTCACAGTCATTACTGTTCAGTTGTTGCAACTGAATATATCTCAATAGCTTCAGACTGTCAACTCTCAGAGCCCGTCAGGATGCATCCCAAAATAGGGACGAACTTTCCTATACCTCGGGTAGCAACGAATCCGCACCTATCCCGCGATCAACTCTGAGTCAGAGGAAAAGGCAGTTCCCTCTCTTCGCTCCGCTTCCCTCTCTCCTCTCTCTTTGGGGCGGTCGGGCGCAAGCGCCCTCCCTTGTGCGGGGGCTCCGCCCCCGCAACGCCCCCGGCCAACAACATGCCTCGTCGATCTAGTGTCGATATCTGTAACAGGTGCCCAATCGAAAGAGTTTCGCCAAACCACGTCCCGCCAGTCCCATCAACTCTCTGTAGGGGCAGGCCTTGTGCCTGCCCTCGCTTCCCCTCCAATTGGAGGACCCCACGATCAGGCCGGGCCCGCCACCTGCCCCGCCTCTCTCCAACAGCCGGTAAACAATTTCAACCACCGCTGTCATGGATTCACCGCCAGACTGTTCCCGCCGCAAATCTGGGATGCACACGCCCGTCACGTCGTAAACAACGTACTGGAGGAGGACTCGTGATTCCAGTACTCCACTTCAAATAGCAAGATGAAACCTCACGGGCGGTGTGTGTTTAACTTGCCCTGTCGTCCTACCGAATGCCAAAGTCAGAGGTTATCCTTCTCCCAGGCCATACGGTTGATCAGCAACTAGGACCCTTGGATCCGACGTTCAGGAGCGGGCATCTGGACAAGAGAAATGCCCGCCTCTTGCAGAAATAGACGACTGTTCTCGTCCGGGTAAGTGCCGACGTAAACGACTCTTTCTATACCCGCATTAATGATCATCTTGGCACAGGTGATGCAAGGCTGGTGGGTCACATAGATTATGCTGCCAGCGGTGCCCACGCCGTGGAGCGCTGCCTGGATGATGGCGTTCTGTTCAGCGTGAAGGGGACGCAGGCAGTGGCCGTCTATGATCAGGTGCCCGACATCGTCACAGTGGGGCAGACCGGTTGGCGCACCGTTGTAGCCCGTTGTCAGGATGCGTCTGTCGCGGACGATTACAGCGCCTACATGGGCACGATCACATGTGCTGCGTGTGGCCACGGTGAAGGCGATATGAAGGAAGTACTCATCCCACGTTGGGCGATTGGCTTGCGACGAGGTCATGCTTAGCGTTGAACTATCTGGCCCTTGGCTGCATCAGTCCAGGCGGCGGGTTTCTCCCATGGGAATCTTCACTTGTCCGTTGTGGGTCGGGTCGGGCTGGGGATTGGGCGGCTTTGGCGTCGTCACCTCTTCCTTCTTAGCTTCCCTGTCATGCAGTAGGTCCGCCAGGATGCGGCGCGTTTCCTCTTCTGTCGGCGATGCCAGTAAGACAGTTTCCTGAACCGTTCGTTCTCTACTGAAGCGGCCTCGCTTGGGTATGAGAATCTCATGTTCGATAGCCAGGCAAGTCTGCGTCATTCTTCCGTAACTGACCATGCCAAAGCGGACGCTGCGGACAGACTTGGGGAAGAAGAAGACGTACCACATCCCAACATCTTTTTCAGGCCACTCCGCCAGCAGAAAGCGTTTCGGCTGTACGAGACAGATGACAGCGTGTTCCCGGGTCGCGAACGTGCGGAAATACCCCTGTAACCACGTAAATCGTTCACTTTTCTCCTCGACCGTGAAGTAGCCGCTGGCGTGGATCGGCACGCTGTCCTTAGGGGCTAATGGTTGCGGCGCGACGGAAGGCGTCGCCAATTCGCGAAACTGTACGTAGTCCCGGCTGCGCCAGTGGCGGCGAAGCCAGATGAAGGATACGAACAGCACAAGGCATATCCCCGTCGTGAAGAATCGACCGGGTACGAATCCAAAACCGCCCATCACGCCGACGACCAGAAACAGGCCGTCTATCCAGCGGACGGCCGGAGTTCCGGCAAGCATCATACGGTCGAGGTGATATAGCAGACGGGACACGATTCAGTCTTTGCCTGCAATCTGATGGGTCGGAAGAGCGAACTATGTGAGAAGACCTCGCCCAACTGGGCGAGGCCAGGCAACAGCAGGGTCGAGCTGGTCTGGTTGCGGGCGAAGTGGCCCTGTCAAGCCGGTGCGGGCAATGTCCCTCCGCTCAAGTCCAGTCCCTGGTCACGGCTATCCTCCTCCTGGGACCGTTCGCTGCCGTCCCTCTCGGAGGTCGGTGTGCCGCTGGTCTGGCGTGTCTCGATGTCGTCAAGCGATTGGAATGGGTCTTCGCCGCGCATGATGGCCTCGAACTCCGCGGCATGCAAGGTTTCCTGCTCCAGCAGAGCCGCCGCCACAGCGTCGAGGCGGTCTTCATAAGAGGTAAGGATTTCATGGCAGCGCCGGTGCGCCTCGTCTACCAGGTTGCGAACCTCTCCATCGATCTCCTGCGCAACCTTGTCGCTGTAATTGCGAGTCTCGGCGATGCCCCGCCCCAGAAACACCATCTCTTCGCGTTCACCGTATTGGACCGGGCCCAGCGTCTCGCTCATGCCCCACTGGGTAATCATCAAGCGCGCCATGTTCGTAACGCGCTCCAGGTCGTTGCTGGCCCCGGTGGTGATATCCTCGAAGCGAATCTCCTCTGCGACCCGTCCCCCCAGGAGCGCCGCAAGTTCGTCGCGGAACTTGTCTCTTGTGCTCAGGTTGGACTCTTCCTCCGGCAAGGGCATCGTATAGCCGCCTGCCATGCCCCTGGGAACGATCGTCACCTTATGTACAGGGTCATGTCTGGGAAGCACGTGCATCGCCACGGCGTGTCCGGCCTCATGATAGGCGATGATCTCCTTTTCCTTTGGAGACATTACACGGCTGCGCCGTTCCGGGCCGGCAATGACCCGCTCGATCGCTTCCTGGAATTCAGCCAGCCCAATCGAGCGTCGATTGCGGCGGGCAGCCAGAATCGCCGCTTCATTCACCAGGTTTTCGATGTCGGCGCCGACGAACCCGGGCGTCTGCTTGGCGACGACTTCCAGATCGATGTCGGTTGCCAAGGGCTTGCCTTTCACGTGGACATCCAGGATTTGGCGCCGGCCCTTTACATCCGGCGAATCCATCATTACTCGGCGGTCGAAGCGGCCGGGCCGCAACAGCGCCGGGTCTAGGATATCCGGCCTGTTGGTTGCAGCGATAATGATTATGTTTACATCCGTGTCAAAGCCGTCCATCTCGACAAGGATCTGGTTGAGAGTCTGCTCGCGTTCATCGTGGGAGCCGCCCAGCCCTGCGCCGCGGTGCCGACCGACAGCGTCGATCTCGTCGATGAAAATAATGCAGGGAGAGTTCTTCTTCGCTTGTTCGAATAGGTCTCGCACACGGCTGGCCCCGACACCAACAAACATTTCTACGAACTCGGAGCCGCTTATGTTGAAGAATGGTACGCCTGCTTCACCGGAGACTGCCTTCGCCATCAGCGTCTTGCCGGTACCAGGTGGGCCTACAAGCAGGACGCCTTTGGGGATGCGGGCCCCAAGAGACGCGAACTTTTGCGGCTCTTTGAGGAATTCAACCACCTCCTCCAGGTCCTGTCTGGCCTCTTCATTGCCTGCCACGTCCCCGAAGTTGACGGTTGGTTTGTCACCCGTGAACATGCGCGCCTTGCTCTTGCTGAAGCTGAAGGCCTGATTGCCGGCGCCCTGGGCCTGGCGCAAAATGAAAATGAAAAAGACGGCGATCAGCAGGATGGGCAACAGGGCGAGAAGAATGCTGCCGTACACCTCCCATCCACTCGGAGCTTCGATCTGCACATTGACGGCTGATAACTGGTCTTCGGTTACGCCCAGATTCTCTAGTGTTTCGACCAGTCCAATTCCGGTCTCTTTGCGCGAACCAATAAGCTTGCCGCCCGAATAGGCGAATACTTCGTCACCGTCTACGTGAATTTCCTGAACGTTGCCGCCGCGTACCAGGGACGCGATCTCAGCGATGGAAACGGTCGCCGAAATGTTGTTGCCCTGGTTACTCAGGACGATATAGAGAAACGCGCCGAGAGCTACCACCAGGAGGAAGTAGATCATGCCGTTGCGAACTCGTTTGGAATCCATAGCCCCTCGTAAGGTCCGCGCGGTCAGAAGGATCTGCAAAAGCGACTTTCTGGGTTTTTGCGATCGCTCTGGACCCTCCACTGCCACGCGGGAAGTCTAGCATAGGGAAAACACAGCGTCAAATAGTTCGGATACAGGCTGTGCCCCCTGACCAAGGCAAATGCTCAACCGGACTGCACCCTAATTCTCCCCCATCAACGCCTTACGTGCAGTAAGGCTGCATCCACCTGTCAGGCCGGCCGCAGGGTAAGAAGCGCGATTTCCGGTCGACAGTTGAAGCGGAAGGGTAGAGGCCAGACGCCCAGACCGCGGTTGGTATAGAGCTGGTGATTTCCTACGCGATAGTGCCCGATAGGGTATCTGGTTGCCATGTACGGCAGCAGCGGCGCGCGCGTCGCCAAACCGTTGCCGTCAGGGCGCGTTGACGGCAACCGAACCTGCCCGCCGTGACTGTGCCCGCTCAGCTGCAGGGCAACCGGCATACTCTCCCTACGAACGCTGTCAAGGTAGTCCGGCTCGTGACAAAGTAGAATCTTCGTGTAGTCTGACGGAGAGCCTGCCAGTGCAAGTTGCGGTTGTGGATGTCCCGACCATGCGTCGTCCAAACCTGCGATGACAAGACCAGGTGCGGCCTCCCTGCTCTGATTGACCAGAAGTGTAACCGGGGTCTCGGCCAGAGCGGCTCCCACAGCATCGCGATCGGTCCATAGATCGTGATTGCCGAACACTGCATAGGCGGGCGGCTCCAGCATGCGCAAAGGCTCAATCAGACCTGCGGCAAACCGGGCCTCATGCCCTACATAGTCGCCGGTCAATACGACCACGTCGGGCTGCAATTGGTTGATTCGGTTGACCGCACCTATCAGTTTTTCGACCGACGTGAAGCGGCTAAGATGGACATCGGAGATCTGCGCAATGCGCACGCCGGACAGTAGTTCGGCCAGACCTGGGAGCCTGATCGTTGTCTGCACGACTTCGACCCATGAAGGTTCCAGCAGACCCCCGTAACCCAAGCTGGCCGCGCCTGCCAGTGCAGCGGAGCCGACCATCTGAAGAAACTTGCGCCGGTCCAAAGAGAAACCTAACATACTAATTGGACCGGTATCTGAACGGCTTCAGAAGAGAGGGGCTCGCCCAAGGTTGGGTAGATGCAATTCGCTGTTAAGGGGGTGTGGAATCTGTAGCTCGGATCCGGCTCCGTCACCCTATTACTCAAGATCGATGCGATAGAGCGGCTCAAGCCCGGAGGCAATCCGGTCCACGTTGTCGGAGGCGCACTGGGCTCGCTTCCGAGACGTGCCGTCAGTGACTCCAGCCGTGTGGGGCGTCGCGATGACGTTTGGCAACTTGAATAATGGCGAGCTGAGGTCTGGGGGCTCCTGGCTATACGCATCGATTCCGGCGCCGCCCAGTTTGCCGTCGAGAAGGACCTGTGTCAGCGCCTGTTCATCGATTAGCGCGCCGCGCGCGACGTTGATAATGTAGGCCGTCGGCTTCATCAGGCCCAACATACGGGCGTCGATTATATGGTGGGTTTCACTGTTCAAGTGCAAGTGTAGAGAGAGTATGTCCGATTCGGCAACCACCTTTTCGAGGTCGTCGGGCGTGCCCACAAACGAGAGGCCGAACTCTCGCCGCTCCTCGTCGCTGACTTCCCGAATGTCGATGGCCGCAATTTTCATCCCAAAAGGCATCGCGCGGCGTGCGAGCTCGATGCCGCTGGCCCCAAAGCCGATGATGCCCAGCTGCAGCCCTTCCAATTCCAGGCCCATCGGCTCGTATAGTTCACCTTCGTCCAGAAGCGCGCGCGCTTCCGGATAGCGGCGGGTTAACATCAGAATGAACATCATCGCGGTCTCGGCCAGCGCTACCGCACTGAACGCGCCAGGGCAGTTGGCCACAGGAATGCCCTTTGTTTTCCAGTAATCCAGGTCGAAGTGATCGAAGCCCGTCCCCAGGATCTGCCACAGTTGTGCGTCGGTGGCAGCGTCCACCATTTCTCGCGTGCCAGCCGAACCGCCGTGGTCAATGACTGCATCCATGCCTTCGAATTGGGGCGCCAACGGTTTGTCGTAGTCCAATACATGCATGTTGTGGTTGCGGCTGACCGCCTTTACCACGTCCATTCCCCACGGATTGAACATCGAAACTTTGACCGGATGGGGCAGAAAGAGGACGTTCAATCGCTTCATAATAGGATCACCTGGTTTTGGTGGCAGGCTGTGGCGCCCACCTTGGCTGGATTCTAACTGGTCAGAGTCTTAAAGTGTCGTAAATCCGCCGTCGGCCACAAGTACCGAGCCGGTTACGAAAGAGGCCTCATCGGTGGCTAGAAAAAGTGCAGCTGGGGCGATTTCGCTTGGCGCTGCAAATCGTTTTAGCAAGTTCGCTTCACGGTATGGCGCCAGTTTTTCTTCCGGTATCGTCTCAGTCAGCGGCGTATTCATCGAGCCGGGACAGACGGCATTCACGCGAATATTGTCAACTGCATGGTCGACCGCCATAGAGCGCACAAGGCCGATAACGCCATGCTTGCTGGCGTTATACGATGCCTGCAGCCCGTTACCTACCAAGCCCGACAGTGAGGAAATGCAAATGATGTTGCCGCCACCCTGTTGACGCATCTGTGCAACTGCGTATTTCGAACACAGAAACATGCTCTTCAGGTTCGTGTCAACCACGAAATCCCACTCGTCTTCGCTGGTATCGACCACATCCTTGTTTACCTGTACGCCCACGTTGTTGACCAGAACATCCAGCCGGCCGAATACATCAACCGCATGACGCGTCAGGCGTTCCGCATCCTGCCGCAGCCGCACATCCATCTGTACAAGGGCCGCCTCTCCGCCCTTCGCGCGGATCAGTTCCACCGTTTCCTGGCCCTTCTCCTCGTTAATCTCGCCCACCACGACCCGTGCGCCCTCGCTCGCGAACAGCGTGGCGACCGCCTGTCCCAGCCCCATTCCCGCGCCCGTAATTGCTGCTACTTTACCTTGAAGACGATGTGCCATCCCGAATGCACCTTGATCAATATGGAAGAAGACCGCCGCTGACGTTGTAGGTCTGGCCGGTCATATAGCTGGCGTCATCGGAGGCAAGGAATGCGACCAGATTGGCGACATCTTCCGGCTGCTGTATTCGGCCTAGGGGCACGCCTGCCACTGCTTGCGCCTTGACCGAGCCAACCGGCACACCCCGTTGTGCCGCTGTCTCCCGGTCGATCAGATCCCACATCGGCGTATCGACGATGCCGGCGCATACACAGTTTACGAGGATGCCGTGGTCGGAGAGTTCCAGACCCATCTGTTTGGTGAGGGCAACGACGGCATGTTTGCTGGCGGCATAGGCCCCCAGAGGCATGCCTTTGCCAGGGGCGATCTTGCCTGCCCCCGAAGCATTGTTGATAATGCGACCCCCTCCCCCCTGTTCTATCATCTGGCGCGCTGCGACCTGTGAACAGAGCAGAACGCTCTTGGCGTTAACGTTCATCAGAGCATCCCAGGTTTCCTCGTCCGTTTCCAGCAAAGTTGCTATCGCACCGATGCCGGCATTGTTCACAAGGATTTGCAGGCTACCCAGCTCTTCACAGGTCTGGTGGACCATCTGCTGGACTTCTTCATTGCGGGTTACATCTACCTGCAGCGGCAGGGCCTGCCCTCCAAGAACCCGCACCTCTTCGGCGACCTGCGTGGCCGTCTCGCCATCCAGATCGGCGACGGTCACCAAACAACCTTCCTGGGCCAGGCGCAGCGCAATGGCCCGACCGATGCCTCGCCCAGCCCCGGTTACAATGGCTACATGCCCATCAAGATTGTATTGCGGCATTGGCTATCTCCTGCCCGTTTCCGCCCAAGGTCTGAACTAATGCGCGCCGTCTTTGGTCTCGTACGGCACCTGCATCAGCTCGAGAATGTAGCCGTCCGGGTCCTCAAAGAAGACCACATGGACGATTGCCCAGCCCAGGTCGAAACTGACCGGCTCCGAGACGAACTTGACGCCTTCCTCACTCAGTTCGCGATAGGCTTCAGCCAGGTTGGGCACACCAAAACAAATATGGGAATGACCCACGTCCCCCAGTTTTCCGTCCGAGATTTTACCTTGCGGCTCGACGTACTCTTGCAAATCAAGAAGCATACCGGGCGATTCCGGCGCCTGCAGACGTACAACCTGCATGACTACCTCGTCTTTGCCGGCCATCTTCGAGATCGTTTCACCTTCGAGTCGGTGGCGTTCGATCTCCTCCATTCCCAGCAGGTCACGGTAGAATGCGAGCGACCGGTCCATGTCGCTTACAGTGACCGAAACATGATCCATTACGTTTACTGAGCTGACCACAAATCGTCTCCTTCCGGTTCAAAAGGTTTCCAGTGAATCCAACTCAGCCAGCCGTCGAATCCAGCGCTGGTGGCGGGCATGCGGGATGGAACGCCAGTAGGGGCCGTAAAACGGTCGGCCGGTCTGAGCGATTTTCCCGTGGTTGCTCCGCATCTGTTCCTTAATAGCGGCGGTAGCTTCAGGTGTATCCGGGTCTTCGTAGTAGACCAGCACCCCCTGACGCCGGCAGTTGTCACCGCCGAAGGCCGCATGCCAGAGAGCGACATTGAATACTATGACATCTCCAGGTTGCGATTCGAATGTGTATGAAGGCACATCTGACTGGGCCAATTCGTATGCCTTTTCTGGCTCGCGACTGATTTGGCTGAGGAAGGGATCTCTGTGTGAGCCGGGAATAACCCGTAACGCGCCGTTGCTTCCGGTTAGCGGGTCCGGGTAGATGCAGAACTTGACAGCTGAGTAGTCCAGCGACCTGGTATCCGGGTGCCAGAGCGTGTCGTTGACGTGGTAGTTTCCGTCGACCGCGATCGCCAGCACCTCTTTTCCCAGCAGCTGTTCAGCGACTACGCCGAAGCGATGATCGTGGGCCAAGCCAGCGATGAAGGGGGAGATTTCTTCCATCAGGGTGGCGTAATGGCGAAGTCTGCCGTCGTGCTTGCCGTTCTCGATCCAGGAGTCCAGCCCAGCATTGAACTCTCGGCCAAATCTCGCCATCTCCTCAGGTGAAAGCAGTTGGCGAATGATCAGGAATCCGAAAACATTGAAATGGTCAAGTTGCTGACTAGACAGTTTCATATAACTTGGTCCGAAGGGGAAATGGTCAGATATGCTTCTTCAACCGGTGTGCCGGCTCCCGGCATGGTTCCGAGAAGGGCGGTGGCGGCTTGTGTCTTTTTCTGGAAGTAAGGCATCCAGTCGCGAGGAGATAGAATTTCTGCTTCGTCACGCTGGAGTATAGCATTCAGATTCGCGCAGCGTCAACCAATTTCCTTTCTCATCCTGCAAACGCAGCGCTTCGTCAAACGACCCTTTTCGCATTACCGGATCCAGTTCTGGTCGCCCATTCGCCAAATAGCTCTGCCAGCCGATCGCTCTCAATGTTCATACTCCTCCATCAGTTCGACCAGATTGCCATCCGGGTCGTAGCAGAAGCAGACACTGACCGAACCTTCAGTGAGCTCAAAATTTACTGGTCCCGAAATAAACTCTACGCCGGACTTTCTCAGCGCGTCCACGGTTGCAGGCAGATCCTCA
Source organism: Caldilineaceae bacterium (assembly GCA_011523365.1). GTDB lineage: Bacteria > Chloroflexota > Anaerolineae > Caldilineales > Caldilineaceae > Bin5. The sequence continues at coordinate 35,163 of WTGY01000081.1, read as the reverse complement.
ACGGTCAGTGCGAAATGGCAGGACCCGACAGAGCCAAGAGGAGTGACATGCTTGTCCCCGTGCGTTGTAAAGAATTCGAGCAGGTCTATTAGGATCCCGGGTGTATCGTCGGCGGCGAGGCGGGTTGACTGCGCACGTGACCCCTGTAGTCCTCCGGCCATGTCGGATTTCTCTCCTTCCAACTGGTGCTGCTCAACCTGCTTCAGGCCCAGCTTGCCGACATAGAACTCCAGGGCCCGTTCGGTGTCGCTGACCGTAATGGCAATATGATCGAGTGCCTTGACTTTCATCGCTGTATTCTCCTTGCCAATCTGGGGAACCGAGAACTGATCTGCTGGGAACACGGCGGGAAGCGCGCATCCGGGACGAAGCGAGGCGGCCTCAGGCCCAGTCCCCTCCGGCGCGGCGCAGATACCTGGCCGCGCCCTCCCTGAGCTGCCGGTCTGAAGGCTGGATCGCGGTGGCGCCGCCGTCCACCATGAGTACAGCCGCGGTTATGTATGAAGCCTCGTCGCTGGCCAGAAACAGGATCGCATTGGCTACTTCCTCGGGCTCAGCGAATCGGGAGAACATGGTCATGGCTGCGTAGGACGCGACGTTTTCCGCGGGCGTGCGCGCCATCATCGGCGTGTTCATGCCGGTAGGGCAGACTACGTTGGCGCGAATGCCGCCTTCGCCACAGTCCTGTGCAAGGCAACGGGCCAGCCCGATGAGACCGTGCTTAGACGTGTTGTAGTCAGCCTGCATTTCGTTCGCCACCACACCGGACATCGAAGACACAAATACGACGCTGCCGCCGCCCTGCTGCAACATCGGGGGAATCACGAACTTCGAGCACAGAAATGGCCCCTTGAGGTTCACCCGCATCACGCGGTCCCAATCTGCCTCGTCGATCTCGGCGATAAGTTTGCCGCTCCCGAATGTAGCCGCGTTGTTCACCAGGACGTCGATTCGGCCAAACTCGGCTAATGTGTCCGTCACCATCCTTTCGGCATCTTGGGCGAGGCTCACGTCGACGATGACTTCTATCGCCTCACCGCCAGAGGAGGTGATCGTAGTAACAGTGTCACTGGCGGTCTCCCTGTTCATTTCGGCAACGACCACCTTGGCGCCCTCGTTCGCAAACCGCAACGCCGTCGACCGCCCGAGACCCTGGCCCGCCCCCGTGACAATCGCGACTTTTCCTTGCAATCGACCCATCTGGATTAACCTCCAGGCTTGGAATCGCTAGCCCAGCAACCGTTAGCTGCCGTTCCTGGCCGGCAACTGGAGCGAGTCGCCGACAAGCAGAATGCGCATGTCGAACTCCGGCTGCTGCTGGTAGTAAAGTTCAAAGAGCTTGCCGATGTCGCCGGTGTGGTTTCGCCAGAATTCCCAGTGAAAGGGCAGCAGCGTCTTGGGGCCGAGCTTCTGCGCCACCGAGAGAAACTCCTCTATCTCCATGTACCACGTACGGCCAAAGGCTAACAGTGCCAAGTCCAGGTCATGTTCCGCACCGATCTCTGCCATGGCCGGACCGTCCCAGGTGTCGCCGGAGACAAAGAGCTTCGTCCCACCTGACGACAAGACGAAGGTCACCGCGTGCGGTTCGTTCGGGTCGTAAGAAGGATAGACCTGCATCTCTACGTCTTTGACCTGAAACGAGTTGCCCGGCGCCACCTCGCGTATACGGTCGTCGGCGATGCCAAACTCCCGCATCAGTTTCGCCGAGGAGCGCGGCGCAACACAGACTGCATCGGTGTTGTCCACGATGGGCACCAGCGTACCATCGTGGCAGTGATCTACGTGGTCATGGGTGGAGATGATAATGTCGGCTACGCTTACTTCGTCTGGCTTGACGGGGATGGCCGTCGATCGGTATGCGCCCGGCACGGCATCATCGGGCGTTCCGTAGGAGTAGGGATCGATCCAGATCATCGTCTCCGGCGTGCGGTAAACGAAACTCGGCCCGCCAAGCGCCCAGAACAAAATGCCATCTTCGACCGTTCGCCCCTCTACTTCATCAAGAAATGTCTTGGGCCAGTAGGCAACATCTCGCATGACTTTTCCTTTTGCTGAGTTTACATCGCGGCAAGTGCTGCCGCACGATTACGAGGATCCATCAATTGTTTCCCGCCATCCCGATCTCGGGGTGACCGATCAGGCCGTACTCCAATTAAAGTCGTGCGGCACTTGTTCACCTGTGCCAATTTCGTTCAGTTCGAGCAGATTTCCGTCCGGGTCGTAGAAAAAGAGTACATGCCAATCGCCCTCGCCTTCGAAGCGTACCGGCGGCGAAACTATTTCTACACCTGCCGCCTTCAAGCGTTCATAGGTTGCCGGCACATCCTCAACGCCAAAGCAGAAATGTGCACTGGGCACGTAGTGAAGCGGCTGCCGCCCCGTCGGACTCTCTGGATTTATCCACTGAATCAGGTCGAATGTAAAGCCCTGTTCCGAAGTGCGCGTGTGACCGTTTACGCCTCCGGGAGGGCGCAGACGATATTCGCGCATATGCACGTTCGACATAGCAGTCATCTCATCGATAGGACCGCCATCGTGCTCCTCGGGGGAGACGACCTCCATGCCCAGAATATCCCTGTAAAACTCTAGCGACCTTTCCAGATCGCTGACCATAATTGCTACGTGATCAATTGTAATCCTGGCCATTTGTTTCGCCCTCCCACATATGTTTGCCTGGAGAGTTCCCTTTGAGAATAGAGCTTCAGAGGTTGCCAAGCATCCGATTTAAATTCCTGTAATTGATTTCCATCGCCTCCACCCGCGACCCACTAGGCGGCACAAAATGCGTCGCGACCGACAGCACTGCGTCGCTGTTTCTGTCTCGTAGACTCCGCAAAATCGCGGGATAATCCACGTCGCCCTCACCCAGCGGGCAGTAGGAAAAGTCCAGCTGCAACCCATTCTTGACGGTCAGATCCTTGAGGTGCAGCCCGTGGAGATAAGGATGAATATTGAGGAATCCCGCCGTCGCCACGTCCGCTTCGCCGCTGTTCATGTTGTCGGACGGCCCCCACATCACCTTGACGCGCGGCGAGTTGAGCGCCTCGGCCAGCCGCCGGAAGTTGCCCGTCGTGTTCGTATAGTTCCAGGGCATCATCGATAGCGCCAGGTCGACGTCATATTTTTCGGCTTCCTCAAGAGCAAGAGAAAAGGCCCGCACCAGCTTCTCCAAGTCGACGTCGGCGATATGACCTCCCCGCGTCAACCATCTCATCGGCCAAGTGGGCTTGGCAGCCGTATACTCCCCCGGCCACGCAAACGTGAATACGCCTACAGCACCGACCCCCAGGCGCGCCGCTATCTGCATCGAACGAACCATGTCGTCCATGTCCTGCCGAAACTCCGGATGCTCTTCCATACAGTCCAGGTCGAGATCGGTGAGGTGAATCTGCTTGAACGGATTGCCGATGTTGATTAGGAAGATCTCAAGCCCGTGGCTTGCCACCTGCTCCCCAATGCGGTCCACCGCGGCATCATCCAGCTCGCGCATCGACTGGCCGTCGGCGCCAAGTGTGTTGAACCAGACACAATCGGCCCCGATCTCGCTGGCCTTTGCCAGCGACTCGTCGAAGGGGAGAGCCAGCTCCGGCAGGTACATGCCCAGTTTGAATCTATGCTCGGTCATCTCTCGGCCTCGTCTTCCTTCAGTTTTGCAGCGGCTGCAACCAGCGGTCCAGGCCCGCGTCAGCCAGATTCTGTATCCAGTCGTAGTGCGAGCGGGCCACCCGGTCAGGATGATTACGACTGCGGGCGACAAAACCGGGCACCTTGGAGCGACCCGTCGGCAGTCCGATGCGGCTATATCGCGTATCGACGCTCCAGCGCACCGTCTGCGACCGGTTGGGAATTGAGCGATGCACCAGCCGCTCCATCGTAATCAAGACATCGCCTGGGTCCACCTCGCAGGTGACGACGCTACTGGCAGGCAGGTCTGCGTCGGCGATTCCTCTGGCTCCCTTGTGTCCCGGCGTCTCGATCCACAGATCATGGGCGATCAGACCTTCAAGATGGGAGCCTGGAATCACCTGCATGCAGCCGTTCCGCTCGGTGGCGCTGACGAGCGGGATCCAATAGTTGACGACGAGGGTCTCACCTGCTTCGTCAGGGATCAGGTAGGCAAGATCCTGGTGCCAGGGGATATCCATCAGGTCAAGATCGGGCATCTTCGGACGCAATGCGAATTGGGGATGGGCGAGGATTTCGGCTCCGATCAAGGATTCGGTCGCGTCCAAAAGTACGGGAGCAGTGCGAAGGGTAAACATTCCGGCAGAAATGGGCTTCCCCTTTGAAAAATAGTTCTGCCACAACCAGTTCCGGTCGGTACAGGCTTCGGAGGCCAGTGCCAGCCGGTTGGCAAACGGCTCGTATTCAAAAGTCTTTCTGGAGTCAAGCTGACCCTGCCGGACAGCTTCTTCAATCGCACTGTCTACCTTTTGGGCAAGCTCATCGATCAGAGGCTGAAACGCATCGAGGGGCAGCATCTGACGAACGATCAGAAAGCCTTCTTCTTTGAACTGCCGGATCTGTTCCGGCGTCAGCCCAGCTGCCTCAGCTGTTGCATTTCCATTCTTCTGTTCCTGCGCCGGCAAGTCGCCTGCCATGAATTCCTCCCATGCTTCGTTCACAATTTGTTTTGGCATTTTCACTTACGATCTACGTGAGGGGTGTTCAAGGTTGAAGTATATTTCAATTCGGCGAGCGACGCTACTTACTTAGGCGTTCTGGCGTCGTGTCCGAGAATCTTGCAGAACGGCCCAGCGCCGCCAGTCCCATACATTTGATCGAGTGCAAGGAATCTCTTCACACGGCTCGGGTATTTCACGCGACCGCACAAACTACAGTTCAGGCAAATAGGGCTTTCGTGTACAATACAGCGACGGCGGACTGGCGGGCTCCTGTGACTGTCCAAGAAAGAAACGAATGAGTAGAATGCGAGGCCCCCCTGCATATGTCCTTTCAACTGGAATCCGGCGGCAACGAATCGAGTCAAAAGACTTTGAGGTGAACTGATGACTGTGAACGGCGCGAAGGGGGCTCTGGGATGGGCGCTTGTCGGCTGTGGTGGCGCGGGCCGGGCACATGCCGGGTGGGCAGCCGCAACCGAAGGCGTAACCGTGCGCGGCTTCTGCGATATCCAGGCCGGAATGGCTGAACAGCTGCAACAGCAGCACGGCGCAGAATACGCCACCACCGACCCTGAGAGCGTTTTTGCCGACCGTGCTGTGGACATCGTTTCGATTGCCACCTCGCACAGTTCCCACGCAGATCTGGCCGTCGCCGCACTGCAGGCCGGCAAACATCTGTTCCTCGAAAAGCCGATGGCGATGACAACGGCCGACTGCGTGCGCATCCACGAAGCGATGCAGGCCGCAGGCACGAAACTGATGCTCAACTTCTCCATTCGCTTTTCGGGCGCCGCGCGCGCCATTCGCCAGCGCATTACCGCACCCAGGGTCAGTCACAGCCAGTGTATGATGAGCCGCGCCGACCTGAAACGCTGGCGCTGGCATCCCGTTGAAGGCGGCGGGCCGCTCTGGGACGTTGGCGTTCACATGGTCGATTATTTGTGCTGGATCCATGACAGCGCGCCGGTGGAGGTTTTCGCAACCGGCGGCCAGATTACGCATCCAGGTGAACTTGGAAGCGACGACATGGTGGATACAGCGGCTGCCACTATTCGCTTCGCCAACGACTCAGTCGGCACCTTCCTGATGAGCGATGCCGGCTTCAATTCCGTTATTTCCAAGTGGTTCTTTGAGTTCTTTGACGGCGACAAAACGGCGGTCCTCTACGAACACTTCCGCAAGGTCAGCTTTTCGACCCCGGACCCGAATGAAGGGCAAAAAGACGAGACTCTGACCCCGCCGCCGATCGAACGCCTTTCACTGCTGGTCGAGGCGATCCGCAACGATACGGAACCGTATGTGCCGCCGCAGGCGGGCATTCTGTCAACTCTGCTGGTTGAGACGATCATCGCATCGATCCACTCCGGCAAGCCTCATCAGGCAGATTTGTCCGCCTTGCCTGAGCCTCTCGCAAAATAGAGGCACCGAACGGAATAGATTTCCAACTTCAACAGCCAATGGGAAGTGCGGCACAATGAGATGCGAGTATGAATGGCATTGAGGCCATCGCAGCGATTTTGAAGACGGAAGGCATCGAGTGGCTGGCGTGCTATCCATCCAACCCTTTGATCGAGGCCGCCGCCCAGGTCGGCATCCGGCCGATCAATTTCCGCCACGAACGCGGTGCCGTGATGGCCGCGGACGGTTACAGCCGCACCAGCGGCCGCCAGCGCTTTGGCGTGGTCGCCGTCCAATCGCAGGCCGGTGCCGAGAACGCGATGGGCGGAATCGCCCAAGCTTATGCCGACAACATCCCGATTCTGGTCCTGCCCGGTGGCGTCAATCTGGATCAGTTGGCAGTGAAACCCAACTTCTCTGCCGCGAGCAACTACCAGGGTATCGTCAAACGTGTTGAGGCGATATACCGGCCCGACCAGGTTTCGGCGGTGATGAGAAGAGCGTTCCATGCGCTGCGCAATGGGCCGCCGGGGCCGGTCGTCGTCGAAATGCTGACGGACGTGTGCGACCAGGAGGTCCCCGAAGGCGCGTTAGATTATCGACCTCCTCCGATGATGCGTCAGATTCCCGCTGAGGCCGATATTGACGAAGCGGTAAAGGAGCTGCTGCGAGCTGAAAAGCCGGTGATCTGGGCGGGCGGCGGCGTTCTGCTCGCCGGGGCCAGTACGGCGCTGAGGGAACTGGCTGAGCTTACAGGGATTCCGGTATTCTGCACAATGCCGGGCAAGTCGGCTCTGGACGAGCGACATCCTCTCTGCCTGGGCGCGGGCAGCCGCGCCACCACACTGCCAGCCCATCGCTGGCTGCAGGAGTGCGACCTCCTCCTCGCAATCGGCTCCAGCCTCACGCGCGGCCCCTACTGTCAGATAATCTTGCCGGGCAAGGTGATCATTCAGAATTCAATCGACGCGGATGACATAAACAAAGATGAATCGGTCGACATCGGCCTGGTCGGCGACGCCAAACTGACCTTGGAGGCAATGATTGAGTCGGTCAGACGCGAAGTCGGGGATCGCCGCGCCGCTAGGGGACGTCAGACAGCTGCCGAGATCGCCGCCTGCAGGAAGCCGTGGCTGGACGAATGGATGCCTTTACTGACCTCGGACGAAGAGCCTCTCAACACCTACCGCGTAATCCACGATATCGACCGCACCCTCGACTGGGAGAATAGCATCGTCACCCACGACGCCGGCGCACCGCGCGACTCAATCGTTCCCTTTTACACTGCCACCGTACCCAGCAGTTACATCGGCTGGGGCAAGACGACGCACCTCGGCTTTGGCCTGCCACTGATGATCGGGGCCAAATTGGCGCATCCCGGAAAGTTCTGCCTGAACCTCATGGGCGACGGAGCCTTCGGCATGTCCGGCCTGGACCTTGAAACGGCAGTGCGGGCTAAGGTGCCGATTACGACGGTGCTGCTCAATAACGGCGGCATGGCGACATATGCGCCGGGAAACTTTGCAACCGCGCGTGAGCGATTCGGGGTCAGCCATATGATCGGAGACTACGCCAAGATCGCGGAAGGGATGGGCGCTGTCGGGATTACCGTGACGAAGACCGCTGAGATGACTCCGGCCCTGCAAAGGGCCCAACGGCTCAATGCCGAAGGGGAGACTGTATTGATCGATGTCCATTCCAATCTTGAAGCCCGCCGCTCGCGCTGGGACCGTTGAAGGTCACAGGTGTATCTGACGGCACAATCCACGTTTGCTTTGCAGATGTAAGGAGAAAAAAGAATGAGTGTCTTAATCCATGTGGGGGTACGAGCGTCCGATCTTTCTGAATCTATCCGCTTCTGGCGCGATGGCCTCGGGTTGCGTGTCGCAGGCGAAAGGGGAATCCGCTACGACCTGACCGACGGCTACCACAATTTCGCCGTATTTCAGCACCAGGGCGACGACCGGCCAGAACACATAGGCGGCATGCTCGACTACCTGCACATCGGCGTGGGCGTCCCGGACGTTGCGGCCGCGGCCCGCCGCCTGCGCGACATGGGATACACCATCTTCTCCGACGGGCTGGGCGGCAAGACCCCTCTTGACCCCGACAACCTGGAGCAGCCTGCCTTTAAAGTTGAAGATCCGGATGGAATCACCATCGATGTGAGCGAAGTCACCACGATGTGGCCGGGCACCACGATTCACCCGAATCAGACAGCCCAACCGGAGGGTTAGTCCCTCTAAGCAGCTAGCTCGACTCTGCTTTGCAAGCCCTTAATTCTTGGGAAATGTAGTGCGGCGACCGCGATTCTTCTCCGCACTACGACTTTCTCCTCGCCTAATTCATCAAATAGCCATCGGAGCTTGAACCGGGCGGGCTTTGGCCGCGGCGGAATGCTCCGACCTGGATGGCTATTCACTTTCCTCGCCCAGTCTCAAGCTTCAATAACAACTGTATTCACCTTTCTCAAGGAGGAGAATCAGGGGCAAGCTCTGCTCAACTGGACTCAGCCAACTGCCTGAGCTCGTAAAGCCTGTTGAGCGCATCCAACGGGGAAAGGGCATCCACATCCAGCGAGCGCAGCGATTCCACCACCGGGTGGTCATGGGCAAAGAGGCTTACCTGCATGGCGTCCTTCTGCTTACGTCCGGGCGTCTGATCCAACAGGGTCGAAGGGCCGGCCGCGCCGGAGGCCTCCAGATCGAGCAGAATCTCACCCGCCCGCCGTACAACCCCTCTCGGCAACCCAGCCATCTGCGCCACGTGTACGCCATAGGACCGGTCGGCCCGGCCGGGCAGGATCCGGCGCAAAAACACAACCTCGTCGCCGCTGTCGTCTACGGCCACATTGTAATTGACGATCTGGGGCAGCCGTTCAGCCAGATCGGTCAGTTCGTGGTAGTGGGTTGCGAACTGCGTCTTGGCGCGCAGCGATGGGCTATTGTGGATATGCTCCACCACGGCCCAGGCGATGGCCAGTCCGTCGTATGTACTGGTGCCGCGACCGATCTCGTCCAAAATAAGCAAACTGCGTTCGGTGGCGTGGTTGAGAATGTTGGCCGTCTCGATCATCTCGACCATGAAGGTGGACTGCCCGCGGTGGAGCTCGTCGCTGGCGCCAATGCGAGTGAATATCCGATCGACAACGCCGATTTGGGCCGCAGTCGCAGGTACAAACGAGCCAATCTGTGCCAGGAGAGTGATCAGGGCCGTCTGCCGCAGATAGGTGGACTTGCCTGACATGTTCGGGCCGGTCAGGATGTGAATGAGCTCGCCGGGAGAGAGATGCACGTTATTCGGAACAAAGGGCTCGTCGCTTGTCGATTCCACAACCGGGTGGCGCCCACCCGTGATTGTGATTCCGGTGCCGTCGTCGATCTCAGGGCGACAGTAACGACGCTTGACCGCGACCTCGGCCATTGACGCGTACACATCCAGCAGGGCCAGCCCCTCGGCCAGGCCGCGAATCTCGTCGGCATGCGCGGTCAGGTCAGCGCAGACGCAGCGGAAAAGCTCCTGCTCCAGCGCCAGCCGGCGCTCGTCGGCGTTGAGGATCTGTGACTCATACTCCTTAAGCTCCGGCGTTATGTAGCGTTCCGCGTTCGTAAGCGTCTGTTTGCGGATATATTCCTGCGGCACCTTGCCCGCATGCGTGTTTCTAACTTCAATATAGTAGCCGAAGACCTTGTTGTAGCTTACTTTCAGACTTGGGATATTGAGGCGATTGCGTTCCACATTTTCAAGCGCGGCTACCCACTCCTTTGCGTGGCGGCTGTTTTCTACGATTTCGTCCAGTTCTTCACTGTATCCGGGCCGGATGATGCCCGGATTCGCCAGCGTAGCTGAAGGTTCATCGTCGATCGCCCGCTGTAGAAGTTCGAGAGAATGCCTACAGTCCGGCAGTCTGCCCGCCATCCGTTCGAAAAAGGCGCCTGATGAGGCAAAGGACGCATTCCAACTCCCCGGCACACTTTCAGAGTCCGGCCCGGAGCAATTGAATAACTGGCGAAGGGCAGGCGCGCTGCCGAGGATTTCCCGGACACCAAGTAGATCGCGCGGCAGCGCTTTGGCCTGGGTGATGCGGTTGATCCAGCGCTCCAGGTCTCCCATGCCTCGCAGCACATCGCGTACCTGACCCCGCAATTCGGTCTCGCTCACCATAGCCTGGACTGACCCCAGCCTTACGTTGATGAGAGCGACATCGAGCAGTGGGCGTCCCAGCCAGCTCCGCAGCAGCCGCCCTCCCATTGGTGTCAGTGTTTCGTCCAATACGCCGAGAAGGCTGCCCCGCACGTCGGCGCCGCGTATCGTTTCCGTCAGCTCAAGATTGCGCCGCGTGGAGTCGTCCAACACCATGAACTCGCTCACCGCATAGCTGTGCAGCCTGACCAGCTGCGAGAGCGCGCTGGGTTGCATCTCCTGCAAATAGGCGAGAATGGCTGCAGCGGCGCGCACCGCCTGCGGCCTATCCTGCAAGCCGAATCCGTCCAGGCTGCGGACTCCAAGATGCATCTGTAGAACACTTCGGGCAGTGTCAATCTCAACCTGCCAGGCTTCAACAGTGGAAACCTGCGCCTGCAAGCTGGAGATCAGTGGTGCGAGGCCGCTCTCTTCTACATTCCATTCTGACGTGATAAGTTCGCTTGGCCGCAGGCGTGCCAGCTCCTCTTCCAGATGCTGCTCGGTTTCAGCCAAGCCGTTGCTGTTGATCTGTGTTGCCGCAAACTCACCTGTAGTGATGTCACAATATGCTATACCCGCCTTTTCGCCGCGTGCGTTGATCAGCACGGCAACCAGGTAGTTGTTGCGCGTGTCGTCAAGCATCGAGGGTTCAGCGATTGTGCCCTTCGTGATTACCTGCTGAATCTCCCGATCCACCAAACCAGACCCCGGTTCGCTGACCTGTTCCGCGATGGCTACCTTGTGTCCGGCCTCCACCAGCTTCGCCAAGTAGCCTTCGACGCTGTGATAGGGAACGCCGGCCAGCGGCACGCGCTGGTTGTTGCCGACAGGTCGGCTGGTGAGCACAACGTCGCAGACCTCAGCCACGATCTCAGCGTCGTGATCGAAGGCTTCGTAAAAGTCCCCCAGGCGGAACAGCAGAATGCAGTCCGGATGCTGGCTCTTCAATTGCAGGTACTGACGGCGCATCGGTGTTGTCATGGCTGCGTAGAGTCCGGCTGCCTTCAACGGCCCGGATTGGCCGTGCGACCTTCCGATCGCCAGAAGACGCGGCTATTGGGATCGCCGTAAAGGGTATAGGCGAGCCACGTGGGGTTGGCGCCCTGCACGGCTCGCACCTGCTGCCTTGCCGAGTAGAAGGCTTCGCCAAGCGTCTTCCCGGCCCAGAGCTCCTCATAGAAGATGTGTGCGAACCTTGAGGCCAGCTCGTCGTGCACCTCCCACAGCGCGCCCACGAACGCGGTGACGCCCAGATGGTCCACCAGACGCTTTGCCCAGCCCCCCAGCCCGGTCAGGTTGTAGCCGACACGGGCGCCATGACAGGTATTCAGGAATATGAGCGGCTTTTCGCGACGTAGCCCCTTGGCCCGACGCCGCGTCAGGTCACTGGGGAACAACGGGTCGCCCTCCAAGACGATCGGAGACTCGTCCACAAAGGCCTGGTTATAGTTGCCGTGGGTTGCGAAGTGCAAGAGCTGGGCTCCGCCTTGCTCCGCCAGATCAAGGAACTGGTCGCGGGTGGTGACCGGCGCCGCGGTCTCGATCTTCCGCGCCGCCAGGCTGTCGAAATACTGAATCTCTTGGTTTACAAATTCCAGCGAAATCATCGGCGCGACAAGACGAGCGGCACGGATGTTCAGGTCGGATGGCACCGCTGCCCCTGCCAGCCAGCGGCTCATGCACCATGCTCCGGCTAGATGGTCGTCCTCGACATCCTCGCCGTCCACAAAGTCGTAGGGCTTTACCAGCTCCCAGGGAATCCAGGGTTCGTCACTGACGATCAAAAGGTTCCTCAACTCCCCGGCGTCCCGCCGCGTCTTGATCTCCCAGTAAAGCTGTCGCAAGGGAGCAGGGAATAGCTGCTCATAAAGCTCGATACCGAGGTCAGCGACTTCCACTTCCATGCGAACAGCTTCGGCGCCGGGAAGATCGGTGCCGGCCCGGGCCGCAAAGGTGCTTAGTCGCTCTGCCAGCCGGTCGAAAAAGAGGTCGGGTCGAGAGAGGTCATTGAAGACGATTGAGCCGGCGCTTCGTCCATCCAGGGCAGATATCTTCTGCGAATGGAGATGGAAATGAAGTGTTCGTCCGTCGGCGTCTCGTGTGATGCGCAGCTCTATGTCTGCAGCCGGAATCGGCGTGCCCTGAGGTATGGATACACCTTCACCGGCACGGACTACGGAGGCCGTGCCGAATACGGGAGGATCTTCTTCTTCCTCGCTGCTGATGTCCGCCAGGCGCCGGGTGCCCCCGCGTAGGAAAGGGAAGCTCCTTACCGCGACCTCCAATGTCAATGAACCTGCGTTCCTGCCACGGTGGTAGAAATCGACCGTAACCCACTGTGGGCCGGTACGGTCGTCAGCAAGTTGGAAGAGAAAAACGGCCGGCTGCGAATCACCCTCCTGAGGAACCGCGATGGTACGCCGCAGGGCGGGACCCTCGCGAGCGCCGCCGCCATAACCGCTGACCTCTTCAAACCCCGGTGCGCGCACCACAACGTCCACATACTCGATTTCGTCCTGAAACGCGATATCGACCTCGGCCTGGCCGCGGCTCTCACGAGGACGGTCGCGAACCAGCTGCACAACCAGAGGATACTTGACGTCGTTGCGATTGGAGATAGTCGGCGGAAAATCAACGTAGGTGTGAAACTGGATGACCGCGTCCCGACTCGCTACGCCTGCGGCAGGGGCCGCTGCACCTTCTCGTAACGGCATCGAGCCTCTCTTCGCCTGACCGCCTGGCCGCGGCAGTCCGCTTGAATCGGTCGGCGGAGGGCCAGCACCCCGAAGGGCGGGAGCGGGCGGCACACGATAGGATCGCGGTACGTAGTTGGAGGGGTCATCGCGCATTGTCCGCAGTAGGTTGAGCGCCTGCAGGTAGCTTACACCCATTGCCCTCCCGTAGCCGGGACTGTCACCCGCAATGCCGCCGTGCAACGCTTCTTCGATGAGCGGCAGCGTTGCGTCGATAGACGCGATGTCGTCCAGAAAGCTGGTGAGGACGGCGCGCCTTTCCAGCGCACTGATGTTCGTCTCACCTGCCGCCGCCGCCGCCGCCGTCCGCAGACGGTCTACCTGGCTCCGCGTCAGCGGGTCGAGGGTCCAATAGCTGCGAAAGAACCGGCGCAGGACCGAATCCACGATGTTCAGGAGCTGGCGATCATCCCAGCTTCGCGAGGAAAACTCCTGTCGTCTGCCTTCTACGCCTGCCATGCTTCGCCTTCCACGGGGAAAGTCAATGGGCCTGTATCGTAATGCGGTCAAATACTGCCGGAAGTGGTGCGCAGGATCGTATCATAGCGGCCGAGGTTTTTCAATTCCCAGCCATGTTTTCGCATGCCCCGCCGCGGGCATTTCTGCCTTCTCCGCACCCGACAGATTCCTGGCGAAGCTCACCGTCTTTAGCGATTTTTCCAAGAGTGATTGTACAATTTGCAGGCCTCGTTAGTGGCGAATTAAGGCGACCCCAGCTATCTCATTCAGGAGTGTCCTATGAGCATCGTCCACCTGGCTCGAACAGTCTATGATGGCATTATCGCCCACGCCCGCGAAGGGAAACCTGAGGAGATTTGCGGTATCTTGAGGGGAAGGGAAGGGCGGGCGACACAGCTCTACCGTGCCCGCAACTTGGCCGACGACAAAATTGACAACTACGATGTTGACCCACAAACGCTCCTGAAGCAGTTCGAGTTTGAAGAGGCAGGAGACGAAATGGTGGCGATCTACCACTCTCATCCCGTTTCGGTCGCCTATCCTTCAGCCACCGATGCCTGGAACGCCCATTACCCGGAGACCTATTACCTCATCTGTTCGCTGGAATTCGACGACGCGCCTGCGATCCGGGCCTTTCGAATGGAACCGCTTTGGCCCGATGCGGACCTGGACGCGGTCCGAAATGCCATCCCTTTCAATGAGGTCAGGCCCGGCCTGTTCGGCTACTTTCAGGACGCCGGCGCCCCCGTGCCGCAGGAACTGGGAGACTTTCTTATCGGGACTGCTCCTCCTCTCTACATTGTCTTCGCCCTTGACGACTCGGGCACAGTTGAAGACTTCAGGGTCGTCGACGTGAGAGAGTTCCCGGTGCACATAACGGAAGGGGGGTAATCTCTAGGATCCCTTACCTCGTCGATCCGCCAACTGGCAGCGAAGGCCGCTCCAATTCACCTTGGCTGCCACCTGGATGACGACGAATCTTGGAATTCTGTGTAATTCGTCAGAGGTCTCAGGATTCTACCCGCCCCTTTGCATTGACTTCCGCATTCGGGTGCATCCCAAATTGGGATGAACAGTCGTCGCATACCTCCGGAGGCACCCAAGCCTTGGTCAGTTCCCATTCCAGTTTCCACCAGAATAAGCCCCGCCACTGACTACTAACTGCTGCAGTTCTGGGCGGTCGGGCCTATTCGGCCCTCCCTTGTGCGGGGGCTCCGCCCCCGCAACGCCCCCTCTCCTACAACATGCCTCGTCAACCGGGTGTCGACATTGGTAACAGGTGCCCAGTCCAACGGGTCTAGCCAGACCACGTCCCCACAGCCCCTTCGATTCCCTGTAGGTGCCGGCCTTGTGCCTGCCCTCGCGCCCCCTCCATTTAACGGACCCCACGATGAGGCCAGGCTTAGCGCCTGCACTGCGTCTCGCCCAAAGACGGTAACAGTTCCAGCCACCGCAGGCACTGATTCCTCGCCAGACTGCTTCCACCCCAAATCTGGGATGCACCCCCGCATTCCAACAGTTTGACTTTTGTCGCTTCAAGAACTATAGTGACGGCTAGGTAAACAAATTAAGGCATTCTTATCCTGATGCGTGCTCAAAGACAGGCGACCTACCTGAATACCTGCTCGTGTCCTTAGCGGGCGCCGCCAGCATGAGGCTGGTGGTTTCCCGCTGTCCGGAACAGGAGCGATGAGGGCGTTCGCTTGGCTTTTGGCCCGCACTCGACAGACGTTTCCCTTGTCGAGTGACCCCAGTCCATATCAGTTGGCGCAGGTACATTTCGGCTAGCGCTTGGAATCAGGATACCGTGCCAAGTTGGAATCCAAACGCCGGACTCATCGCCATGATGGTTCCGGCGTTTTCTGTGGGGTCGCCCAGGGCCTCGATTACGCTGTACTGAAACGATCTAGAAAAGGAGAGCCGAAGAATGGCAACTGTGTTCGTGCCGACCGCACTGCGCCGCTTCACCGCCGGGCAGTCGAAGGTGGAAGCGACCGGAACAACGGTTGGCGAAGTGATAGGTCAACTGGAAGGCAACTACCCGGGCATCGGTGAGAGGCTTCTGGACGAAAACGGTAACGTAAAACGGTTCATAAACGTGTTCCGCAACGACGACGAGATTCGCACCCTGGACGGGCTGGCGACGTCCGTCGACGATGGCGACAAGATATCAATTGTGCCGGCGATGGCCGGCGGGAGCAGGTGAACTATGGCGCAACTCAACCGAGATCAACTGCTGCAGTTGGCAAGAAGCGAAGTCCAGGAGATCACGGTAAACGAAGTGAAGAACCGGGTCGACAGCGGCGATGACATGACGCTCATCGATATTCGTGAGCGCGATGAATGGGTACAGGGTCACATCCCTGACGCCTCATTCCTGCCGCGCGGTCACCTGGAGTTGCAGATCGAGCAACACCAGCCGGACCGCTCGCAACCGGTCGTGATCTACTGTGCTGGCGGCGTGCGCTCACTTCTGGCCGCACGCAATGTGCAGGAAATGGGCTATACCGACGTCTACTCACTTAACGGTGGATTCGGCGGCTGGAAGAACGCAGGTTTGCCTTTCAAGGTGCCTACGGTACTGTCCGACGAACAGGGCATACGCTACAGCCGCCACACGATTCTGGACGAAATTGGGGAAGAGGGTCAGATCAAGCTTCTTGACAGCAAGGTGCTTCTCATCGGCGCCGGCGGCCTGGGCAGCCCGGCCGCCATCTATCTTGCCGCGGCCGGTGTGGGCCAGCTCGGCATCATCGACTTTGACGTGGTCGACGTTTCCAACCTGCAGCGACAGGTTCTCCACGGGGAAAGCGACGTCGGCCGCCCCAAAGTTGAATCGGCCCGCGACCGCATCGCCGAGATCAATCCCGATGTCACAGTCATGGGCTATCGTGAGCCGATAACGAGCCACAACGCTTTTGAGATCATGCAGGGCTACGACGTCGTCATAAATGGTTCGGACAATTTCCCGACCCGTTATCTTGTAAACGATGCCTGCCAGATGCTCGGCATCCCTCTCGTGGACGCCAGCATCTTCATGTTCGAGGGCCAGGTGACCGTATATCAGCCGGAACAGGCAGATGCCGGCAGCCCATGCTATCGCTGCCTCTACCCGGACCCGCCGCCGCCCGGCGAGGTGCCAAGTTGCGCCGAAGCCGGTGTGCTGGGCGTCCTGCCGGGCATCGTAGGTTCCATCCAGGCGATCGAAGCAATCAAACTGATCGTCGGCATAGGGGAACCTCTTTCTGGACGGCTGCTCATGATCGACACGCTCGACATGACATTCCGAACACTTACGGTGAATCGTGACTCAGACTGCCCCGTCTGCGGCGACAATCCGACCGTCACCGAGTTGATCGACTATGAACAGTTCTGCGGCATGCCCAGTTTCGACGAGCATGCAACCGACAACGTCGCCGAGGCCTTCGCGGAGACGGTCGCGGCCAATGGCGCCGGTCAGCCTGAACTGGTAAAGGCATAAAATGAATTCAAGTCAGTGGATAGTGTTCTGCACTATCTGCTGACTTTAGAACCGCCAATGATTGCCCAGACCTTGTCACCCATAATGACAGAGAGTCGCGTTGCGGATAGCGCGATCTCTGTACTTGACGACATCGGCAATACGCCGCTGCTGGACCTGACCCAGTTCGCCCACAGTTGCGGCGTTTTGGACCATATACAGCTGTACGCGAAGGCAGAGTGGGCGAATCCTGGGGGTTCAGTCAAGGCCCGCGCAGCTTTGAAGATCGTAGATGAGGCCGAAGCCGGCGGCAGGCTGGGCGCTGGACAAATTCTCATCGACAGCAGCAGCGGCAACACCGCTATCGCCTACGCGTTGGTGGGCGCTGTGCGAGGATTCCCTGTCCACCTCGTGATGCCTAAGAATGTAAGCCGTGAGCGCAAAGCCTTGGTAAAGGCGTACGGCGCCACCCTGATTGAGTCGGATCCACTAGAGGGTTCAGACGGGGCAATCCGCCTGGTGCGGGAGATCGTCGCCGCCGATCCGGATCGCTACTTCTACGCCGATCAGTACAACAACGATGCCAACTGGCGCGCCCATTACGAGGGCACGGGTCCGGAGATCTGGCAGCAGACGCAGGGACGTGTGACGCACTTCGTCGCCGGGTTGGGAACAACCGGGACCTTCGTGGGGGCAGGCCGGTTCCTGCGGGAAAAGAACACGGCGGCACAGCTGGTTGCCGTGCAGCCGGAAGATGAGCTCTCCGTAATCGAAGGATTGAAATACCTGCCGACAGCCATCACTCCAGGGATATATGCCCCGTCCTTAGTGGACCGTCACATGGCGGTTTCCGCGGAGACTGCCTGGGACGTCACGCAGGCCCTCGCGCGTGCGGCAGGGCTGTTTGTAGGCTTCAGTAGCGGGGCAGCCGTCGCAGCTGCCATCCAGGTTGCAAAGGAGCTTCCCCGCAGCGCAGACGGTGTCGTCGTCACCCTACTTCCCGACGACGGCAGCAAATATGTGAGCCTGGGTCTGTTCGACTGAAGCGAGCAGACCTTCTCTCAGGCCTCCGCTGGACATCCCATCTCAACCACTCCTCTCACTCCATGCGCAGAGCCTCCGCCGGGTCTGTCCTGCTCATGCGCCAGGCCGGATAGAGACCGGCCAGCAGCGCTGCCGCCAGCGCTACCACAAAGGCTTGCCCAAACTCCCCAACCTGCAGACGCATTGATAATGTCCAACCGAATGAGCGTAGATTGATTATGTAGATGAGAATCAGCGCCAGGATGAAACCGGTCGGTATCGCGATCAGTCCGGCGCTTGTCCCGAGCAGGCCGGTCTCCAGGAGCGTGAGCCCCCACAGCTGCCGCCGCGTCATGCCGTTGGCCCTTAACACGCCGATCTCCCTGGCACGCTCAAGTTGCAGACTCATCAGCGTGCTGAGAATGCCGACGAATGCAACGAAGGTCGCCAGCAGGCGCAGAGCGACGGTGATGGCAAAAGTACGGTCGAACACCTCCAGTGCGTTGCGGCGCACGCCCCGATTCGAGCTGATCAACAACTCCGCCTCGCCTGCAAACTCACGGCGCAGAGCGTTGACAGTTTCGTCCACGTCGACGCCCGGTTCCACAAAAAGAGCGATGGTTGAGACCGCCTCATCGTTCCAGAAACTCCGATATACCCTGTCCGACATCAGCAAGGTGGGGTTTACGTCGAAATCATAGGTAATTCCGACGACGGGGAAATCGTGCTCCCCGGCATCGGTTATCAGTTGCAGGGTTTGGCCGACTCGCAGTCGATAGCGATTGGCCATCGTCTCGTTGATGACCACACCGCCGGCCTCAACGGCGCGCCAGGTGGCCGTGGTGTCTCCAACCGATTCACGGTAGCGGCGGTCTTCTCCAGCCAGGTCGCGCAGCAAGGCAGCCAGTTGCACATTGACCTGCTCTCCGTCCGGTAGGGTGGCGGCCGCCTCCACCTCCCGGCTTGTCGAGAAACCGGCAACATCCGAAAAGCCGCTCAGCTTCTCCAGCAGCCCTGGCTCCAAGGTAGCGTTGTTGCGATTAGGGCCCAGTGCGGGTGCCGAGACGAATATATCGGCTTGCAAGATTTCGTCCAGCCACCGCTCAACCGTCAGCCGGAAGGAGACGATCATCACACCTACGCCAATGATCACGCTGACTGCGACCATAAGAGCTGCGATGGCTGCAGACGTGCGCGAGAGCGAGCGAATGATGTTGCGGGGGGCCATGCGCGTGAGGATGCCGAACCGACGGCTGAGCACGCGGCGCACGCCGTCCATCAGCAGATAGGTGAGCGCCGGCGTCACCAGCGCCGCGCCCAGGATGACCGCGAAGAGGCCGACGAAGGCAACCACGAGATTCCACTCAGGAATGAGCAGAGCGGCGCCTAGCAGGCCGAGGAGTAGGCCTGCCCCGGTGAGCCGCGGAAGGGCGCGGCGAGCCTTCTGTTCGATACCGGAGCGAAGAACAGCTCCGGCCGGAGGCACGCTCGTCGCCTCAAGCGCTGGCAGCAGAGCCGCCAACAGCGCGGCGCCGATACCGCTGAAAGCGCCCTTGGCCAGTGTCCAGACCGGAATGTCTGCGTTTCGCACAGCAACGACGAAGAAGAGATCGTTGATGGTTTGGGTGACAGCTTGTACCGCCCCCCGCCCCAGGAGAACGCCCAGACCCAATCCCAGGCCTGTGCCAATGAGACCGAGGGTGAACGCCTCGATCAGTATCATGATGAACAGTTCACGCCGGGTCATGCCAAGAGCTCGCAGGATCCCGAGGACAGGTCGGCGCTGGACGACGCTGAAAGATACCGTGTTGTAGATGAGAAACATCCCGACAACCAGGGCGAGCAGGCTGAGAGCGGTCAGGTTGAGCCGGAAGGCGGCGGTCATCTCCTCTACCGTGGCCGTTCGCGCAGCGGGGCGAATGATACGAGCACCCGCGGGCAGGATCTCTCTGATCTCTGCCAGACGGGCTATGCCTTCCGCATCCCCCTGCAGAATCAGATCGATGCGGTCCAGGCGGCCGACTCTCCCCAGTAACTCCTGCGCCGTGCTGATGTCGACGATGAGCAAACCATCCAATGCGCGCCTGCTCAACTCGTTCGACGGAACCAACAGCCCGGCTATAGTCAACCTATCCATCCGCGCGCCGATTCGAATCGGCAGCGACTGACCAGGCTGCAAATTGTAGCGGTCGGCCACCGATTGCCCGATCAGAACTGTCCTGGGCTCCAGAATAAAGGGCGTGATGTAGTCGCCGAAGCCTTCCACCTCGGTGGCGCTGGAAGTCTGGTCATTGCCTCCCAAATAGCTCCGAAAAGGCGGTTCAGCGAAGGGATCAATGCCGAGAAGACGCATCGGCTGGGCGTCCAACTGCGGTGAACTTACAAAGCTTTCTACGACAGGGGCGCTGAGCCGAAATCCCAGTTCACGGCGCAGCCGGACGTAGAGCGCGGAATCAACGCCGTCCGGGCCGCCGACCACCTGGTGCGTCGCGCGCCCCGTGATCTGCTCGGTCCCAAGCGCAAACGCCCGGTTGGCCGAACCGTTGGCTAGATCGATGGCGACGATCATGGCCACACCGACAGCAACGCCGACAACAAGAAATGTCGACTGCAGGGGGCGGCGCCAGCTGTGCCGCCAAGCAAGTCGCAGCAGAGCGCGCCGAGGAAGAGCAACTCTCATCGCTGCATGGCCGCGGTGTTCACTTTGCAACTCTTCGCCTGCACGGCGTCCGCTCTGCTGTCTGCGTTCGGGCCCCGTGCTTGGTGGGAGACCAGCTGACCCCGTTCGAGGAAATAGACCGCGTCGGCGCGGCTGGCAATGTCTTCATCATGGGTCGCCATGATCAGAGTCTTTCCAGCGTCGCGACTTAACTCCAGCAGAAGGTTAAGAATAACGTCGCCTGTTCCTTCGTCAAGGTTGCCGGTGGGCTCGTCGGCCAGCAGCAGGACCGGGTCATGTATGAGGGCGCGAGCAATGGCGACGCGCTGCTGTTCGCCTCCGCTGAGACGGTCGGGGAAGGAGTCGAAGCGGTCCCCCAGGCCGACGCGATCGAGCAGGTTTCCGGCGCGGCGGTGGCCCTTGCGGTCGTTGCTTGCCAACTCAACCGGCAGAGCGACGTTCTCGAGAACGGTGAGCGTAGGGATCAGATTGAAGAATTGGAAGATGATGCCGATGTTGCGGCGGCGAAAAAGCGTACGCCGGTGTTCGTTCAGGGCGGTCAATTCGACTTCGCGGCCATTCTCGCGAATGAACACACTTCCCTCAGAAGGACGGTCGATTCCGGAGATGAGATTCAGGAGCGTGCTCTTGCCACTGCCCGATTTACCTAAAAGGCAGATGAACTGGCCGACCCCGATGGAGCAGTCTACCGCTTCCAGCACACATTTTTCCTGCCCTGCCTCGTGGTAAGACTTGCCCAGTGCATCCAGACGAACGAGCAGCGGCCGCGTTTCCGATCCCAGTCCGTCATCTTCTGCCCTCTTGTTCATCGCCTATTCACTTTACGAATAAAAGTCGCGTCTGCCCTTAACACCTTCAGGATCATTCTATCAGTGTAAAGTAAGGGCGCAGAAAGTGGCTGTGACGAAGATACCAGTGTGGGCGCATGCCCTGACGCGCAATCCTGATCAGCGCCCTCCAGCACCAGCTGTTTGGACTCTCAACTGCCCGATGTTAGCCTTCACGGGTGAAACTCTGTTTTCGGGCACTTCGCGATACGTGCGATACCCAAGCAAGATAGAGAGGAAAGCGATGAAGCGAGACCTGGATCGATTGATGGCGGAACGTAACCTGGACGGTTTTCTCGTTCTGGGAGAAGGACACGGCCCGGTGATGAGATACCTGACCAGCGGCGGGTTTTTTGAGGGAGCACTCTTGCTCAAGCCGCGCGGCGAAGATGTGACTCTGGTCCACGGCATGATGGAACGAGACACGGCGGCAGACACCGGACTGCGCACGGTCAACCGCGAAGAGCATTTCAACGGTTATGAGTTGCTCAAGGAGTTCAAGGGCGACAGGTTGGCGGCAAATGCAGCGTACGTTGCCCGCGCAATGGAGATGGTCGGGCTTCGCGGACGCGTCGGAGTTTACGGCTTGCAGGACGCCGGCGCGTCGCTGGCGCTGATGGACAAGGTGAAAGAGCAAATTGAGGGCATAGAAATCGTGGGCGAGTACGGCGAAACGCTCTTCAGCCAGGCTTTTATCACCAAGGACGACGCCGAACTTGAAATACTGAAGCGCGCCGGAAGGCATACCTGTTCAGTAGTGGGTGACGTACAGGCGTTCATTCAGGGGCACCAAGTGGGCCGGGACGAGATTCTACTCAAGTCGGATGGCGAGCCGCTGACTATCGGCGACGTCAAGGCATACATGCGCGGTCGCCTGCACGCCAACGGTCTGCAAGAAGACCACGGCACGATCTTTTCGCAAGGTCGGGATGCCGGTGTCCCCCATAACTCCGGCGATCCGGAAATGCCGCTGCAACTGGGCCGCTCCATCATCTTCGACATCTTTCCGACAACCGAAGAAGGCTACTTCCACGACATGACCCGCACCTGGAGTCTGGGCTATGCAACCGACGAAGTTCAGGAAGCCTATGACCAGACCAAGGAGATTTTCGACCGTGTCATGGCAGAACTGGAGTTGGGCCGGCCGATGCGTGAGTATCAGCTCATGACATGTGACTACTACGAAAGCAAGGGTCACAGAACAGTTCGCAGCCATCCGGGGACGGAAGAAGGCTATGTCCACAGCCTTGGCCACGGCATCGGCCTGGAGATACACGAAGGGCCGAATTTCAGCCATGCCGCGGGCGAGGATAAGGTTCTGCTACCAGGCCACGTAGTGACCATCGAGCCTGGCCTGTACTATCCCAACCGCGGATACGGCGTGCGTGTCGAGGACGCGGTCGCCTACAATGAAGCGGGCGAACTGATCTGGCTCACCGACTATCCCTATGATCTGGTCATTCCGATGAATGGCTAGGAAAGCGGCGGCAAAAAAGTGAGAGGGGTACATCCCCTCTCACTTCTTACTCTTATATCCTCTTCTCTCACTCCTGGCACTGCTATCCGTCGTCAGAGCCGCTATCGTCTTCCGCAGCCGCGTCAAGCACTTCCAGCGTGTATGTCCCCTCTTCGTCTCCCAGCGCGGAACTGACTTCGACGATCAGTTGCAGATCGCTGGGTACCTCCAGTTCCTCCAGCGCGGCGTCCGTGTCATAGGAATCGTCATCGGTCATGATCGGTGAGTCGCCGTCCAGATAGAGGGCCAGGTAGGTATCGAACTCCTCGCTGCGGGCAAAGATGCTGATGACGTCGCCCGCGGAGAGCGGAAGCGTGTACTGCACGACCGTCTGGGCTACTAACGTTCCCTCAATCACATCTCCTATGGCGATCTCGCCGCCATCGATGGTTTCGACGGCCAGCAGCGAGTCGAGGTGCGCAACCGCAGCGTCGAGAAGAACGTCGTCATCCTCATCCGCCAGCAGCGTCTCTCTTGTAATTGGCACCAGCACAGTGGGTACCACACCTATGCCTTCGATATGAATTTCACCGTCGGCATCCACGGCTCGCCCGATCGTAAACGTGAAATACTCGTTCTCAGGCATCATGATGCTCTTGATGCTGCCGCCCAACCCGGCGGTAGGGTAGTGGCCGACGACTTCGGCGCGGTCATCGATGGTCATATTGTAGGAGAAAAACTCACACGCGCTCTGGCAAAACGGGCCGACGATGACTGCGACTTCGCCATCGTATCGCAGGTCCTCGGCCGGCAGGTAGTAGCGGTCTTCTCCGTCTGGGTTGAAATAGAATTCGCCCCGATCTTCATCATAGTAGCCAGCATTTCCAAGAACATGAGGCTCATGGAAGAAATAGGCGGCCATCTGATCGGCGAGGAAGCCGCTGCCCCCACCATTCTGGCGCATGTCTATGATTAGGCCGTTGACAGCGTAACGGTTTAGAGTGCGGATCATTCGCTCCCACAGTTGGACTGTCAACACGCTGTTGTCGGAGAAGCTGTCAATCTTTACGTAGCCGTAATCGTTCTCGCCGTATTCGTCCGCTTCCAGCAGCCTGTAGTCCACGGGAATCTCGAACCCGGTCGTTCCTCTGGCAAAGGAGGAAAAGCTGAAGCTGTCATATTCGCTGATGACCTTTATTGTTTCCGTCACTTCTTCGCCTTCTGCGTCCTTCCAGGTCAGCTCCACTTCCGTCTCGATTGGGAAGCGGACTGCATAGCGCATCTGCTGTAAGCGCTTGAAGTGACTTGTACTGAATGGCGCGGAGTGAGCGACGGCGTTGCTGATGACATCGGCGATGTGTACCCCGTCAATGGCGACGATCTCAGTTCCTAGTTCTATGCCTGCTGCCTCAGCCGGACTGCCCTCCGTGACGAAGTTGACAATCACCGGGCCTTCCTCGGTCTCCCGAATCGCGATTCCCAGCCCGCCGGCTATGTCCTGTTGAAAGTCTTCGCGAACGAAAGGGCCGCTCACGTGCCCATCGGGTATCGACCACCCAAAGTCTCGCAGAGCCCGCTGGTAGTCTCGAACATCCTCTTCGGAGGCGGCGGCCTCAAAGCGAGGCAGAAACTCTGTCCTCTTAGCCTCCCAGTCAATTCCCTTATACTCCGTGAATGCATACTCCTTCTTAAGCAGATCGATTAGCGAGTTGAAGGCTTCAGGATAGGTCTGCTCAGAATAGTCGACGAGCGCGATGCCCTCTGGTTCGATTAGATCGACGACCGGGTTACGCGAGCGGTCGAAGCTGAAGGGTTCGGCGTCCAGGTTCACAATTGTATACCCTTGAGGCAGGGTCACTATCGGATCATCGTCGGAAAAGAGTAGCCCATCCTCGCCAAAGCCGGAAGGAAATCCCTGCTGATCATCGGGGGCGAAGACAAGGAAGATACCGCCAACAATCTCCCGTTCCGTTTCGATCTCGTCGCTGATGCGCGTCGAAGCGTAGGCAGTTGACCAACCTCCTCCATAGAGATCCCTCTCCTCCAGGAAAGGGTCGCCAAAAGTATTGTCCCAGTACGCAATTGCAAATACCTGCACGCCTTGGTCTTCTGACGCATCATTGTCGACGTCACGGTAGCTGCCCTGCGGTTCGATGGGGAGGGCAAGCGAATACTCAAACGGCGAAGTAAAGAAGTCCGTCGTTATCTGGCCGATAGTCTGGGATTCGACCGGCATAAGAAAATGCTCGTTTCGGTCTACGAATCCAGCCTGATCCTCAAGTATCACCAGCGGTTGCGCTACGCCGCTTGTGAAGTAGGGATAAGAGTAGGTGACACTTCCCGTAATTCTGACTGGCCCGCCCTCTTCATTTACTATTTCGGCCGCTGGGGGCGTTTCGCTGCTTTCCTGAGCGAGGGCATCGGTAGCCAAAAACGATCCCACAATCAACACTGCAGCAAGCAGAATACAGATCCCTCCAACCAAACGTGCTTTCATTCCTTTCTCCTTATAGTAGTCCCTCTGTCCTGACAAAAGGTCTTCCGGCTCACGCGATGCAAAAATAACGAATTCAGGTCAACCGTTCCCTCTCAAAATCAATCATATCATCCAGGATTTTCGCCAACAAATGGGTAGGCTTCCATCCGATTTCGTCGGCGATCTTCGAGATATCCGGTACTCGCTTTCGCAAATCCTCAAATCCGGCGGCATAGGCCTGGCCATATGGAAGATAGTGGATCGGCGAAGCAGAATCGGCGCGGTCGACGATCTGTTCGGCCAGTTCGCGGATTGTCACCTCCTGGTTGCTGCCGATGTTGTAAATCTGGCCGCTAGCCGTAGTCCGGCCCAGCAGTCCAACTATCGCCTGCACCACGTCCGCAACGTGACAGAAGCAGCGCGTCTGCAAACCGTCGCCGTAGACGGTAAGAGGCTGCCCTCGCAGGGCCTGTCTGACGAGCCTGGGAAGGACCATACCGAAACGACCGGTCTGTCGTGGGCCAACTATATTGAACAGCCGCATGATCGTGAGAGGAAGTCCGAACTCCTGGTGGGCAGCGAGGGCGAGAAATTCGTCGAGCAGCTTGGTGGCGGCGTAGACCCACCGGGTGCGATTGGGGGGCCCAAGAACTAAATCGTCGTTCTCGGAAAATGGCAAGGATTCGCTCTTGCCGTAGACTTCACTGGTGCTGGCAATCAGAGTTTGGCAGCCGGAACGCCGGGCGGCGGCCAGCAGCGCGTGTGTGCCCAATACGTTCGTCTCAATCGTTTGCGTGGGCTTCTCCAGGACCAGATGCACACCTACCGCAGCTGCTAAGTGCACAATCGCGTCGGCGCGACCGGCAAGTTCGTCCAGGACAGAAACGTCATCCAGACCGGCTTGGGCAAATGAGAAGCAAGGATGCCCCTGCAAACCCTGGATGTTCTCTGCCGAACCTGTACTGAGATTGTCAAGTACCGAGACTGAGTCGCCGCGTCTGAGTAAGGCGTCGGCGAGATGGCTGCCGATGAACCCGGCGCCACCTGTGATTAAGACGTGCATAGGCATCTCGAAACTGCGAGATTCCCTCCCAATTTGAGTGGCGGCCGGCCAGAGCAAATCGCAAGCCGCCAGCCCATAATCTCAAACAGCCGCTGTTGCCTTAGTGCCGAAAGTGCCGCGTACCTGTAAAGGCCATTACCAGACCCAGACGGTCGCAACTCGCGATTACCTCCTCATCGCGAATTGAGCCTCCCGGCTGTACGACCGCCGCAACCCCATGTGCGGCGGCGGCTTCGATGCCGTCGGCAAAGGGAAAGAAGGCGTCTGACGCCATCACCGCGCCGCGTGCTCTCTCTCCTGCCTTGTGACCGGCAAGCATGACCGAATCAACCCGACTCATCTGACCCGCGCCCACCCCAACAGTTGCTCGATCCTTGACATAAACAATGGCGTTGCTCTTGACATGGCGGCAAACGCGCCACGCAAAGGCAAGGTCGGCCAGCTGCGATGCGTCAGGACTATTTTGGGTTACAATGCGCCAGTTCGCCGGTTCGAGGTCCTGTCTGCTGCTGTCGGCTTCCTGGACCAGGGCGCCGCCGTAGACCGTGCGAATGTTGAGCGAGTGGGGGGCAGCACCGCAGGCGCACAATATTCGCAGGTTCTTCTTGCGCTGAAGCAATGCAAGCGCGTCCTCGTCGAATGCTGGCGCGGCCACGATCTCGACAAACAGCTTTGCCATCCTCTCGGCGGTCTCCCTGTCGAGCGTCCGGTTTACCGATATGATGCTGCCAAAGGCACTTACCGGGTCGGAGGCAAGGGCTTCGTCATAGGCACTTGCCAGGGAGTCAGCCGAGGCGAGGCCGCAAGGATTGCTGTGCTTGATGATCGCCACAGTCGGCGCATCAAAGTCCTGGGCCGCCTGCCAGCTGCCGTCCAGGTCCAGCCAGTTGTTGTAGCTCATCTCCTGGCCGTGGAGTTGCTCAAACGCGGGTGAGGCGTCGCTGTGCCGGTAGAAAGCGCCCTGCTGATGAGGGTTTTCCCCATAGCGCATCACTTGCACCCGCTCAAGATTCAGCCGGATCTGCGCAGGCATCTCTTCCAAATCATCCGAATGCGCCCGATCCTGCAACGGCTGCTGGGCAAGGAAGCGGGAGATGGCCGTATCGTAATCGGCAGTATGGCGAAAAGCCTTCAAGGCCAGTGCCTGTCTGGTTTCGGCGTCAAGCCCTCCGTCCGCAATGGCCAGCGCAACGCGTTCGTAGTCGGACGGATCGCAAACTACCGTCACCGATTCGAAGTTCTTGGCCGCGGCGCGCAAGAGTGCCACGCCGCCAATGTCGATCTGCTCCACGGCCTCGGCCAGGGTTACTCCGTCATCGGCAACGGTGCGCTGAAAAGGATAGAGGTTGACAATGACCAAATCAATCGGGTGAATACCTTGCTGTTCCAGCTCGGCGAGATGCTCATGTGTACGGCGCGCGAGAATGCCGCCATGTATTGCTGGGTGCAATGTCTTTACACGGCCGTCGAGAAGCTCAGGGAACCCGGTAAGGTCCTCAGTGGGCATGACCGGCATTCCGGCATCGGCAAGTTGGGCGGCCGTGCCCCCGCTTGCGACCAGTTCGACGCCGGCGTCGCTGAGCTTCCGCGCAAAAGACGTGAGGCCGGTTTTGTCGGACACAGAGATCAGTGCACGTTGGTTTGACATGGAGAGTCTCCTGTTTAGACGCAAAGATTCTGGCAAACAAAAGAGGCAGTCGGATGAAACCCAACTGCCCCAGCCCAGGCGATCGACTGTGCACAAAGGGAAACTAATCCCCGCTCCTCTCCCTTGTGGTTTCTCTCCACCCAAATGAAGGGACCAAACAGTAGGCGAATTGCCGGCAACTGGACCCTTCTGTTCGCCAGTTGAGGAGCTCGTCCTTGTTCGATCCCCATGCTATCACAGTGAAATGACTCGAGCCAAAGGCCGTCGACCCTGAATTCCGGAGGCTTCACGCCAGATGACAGGAGTTTCCGGGCATCCTTCTCTCTCCGCCTACAACTGTCGCCTCTCATTCCAGAACCACCAAAAAATGCACTGATCCAATGGCCGTCTGCTATACTGTGCAGGAATTTGCGAATGAATTGTCTGCACTGCTTTAAGGAGAGAACCAATGCATGATGCCACAGCCCCGCGCGGAGATATTGCCGTATCCGGCCTGGCCGTGATGGGACAGAATCTGGTGCTTAACCTCGAGCGTAACGGCTACAATGTCGTTGTTCACAATCGCACCACATCCAAAATGACCGATTTCGCGGCTGAGCACGCTGGCAAGAATCTGATCCCCGCGGTGACGCTGGAGGAGATGGTGGCGAATCTCGTGCGACCGCGGCGCGTCCTCTTGATGGTGCAGGCCGGCCGTCCCGTCGACGCAGTGCTGGACTCCCTTGTGCCAATGCTGGACGAAGGCGATATCGTCATGGACGGCGGCAACAGCTTTTTCCCGGACACGGAGCGGCGCAGTCACGAACTGACGGCCAAGGGACTGGTATATATGGGTGTCGGCGTCAGTGGAGGAGAGGAAGGCGCACTCTGGGGCCCTTCGATTATGCCCGGCGGCGCCGCAGATGGTTGGGAAGCGGTCGGACCGATGCTGCGGGACATCTCCGCCAAGGCGGAAGAGGACGGCGAACCCTGTGTCAGCTTTATAGGACGCGGCGGCGCAGGTCACTATGTCAAGATGGTTCACAATGGCATCGAATACGGGGACATGCAGCTGATAGCGGAGGCGTATGACATACTTCAGCAAGTTCTGGGGCTGAGTCCTGGTGAACTGGCAGATGTATTCGCCGAGTGGAACGAAGGCGAGTTGGACAGCTTTCTGATTGAAATAACGAGCAAGATTTTCCGCAGGCTGGACGAGGAGAGCGGCCGCGCACTGGTTGACATGGTGCTTGACAAAGCGCAACAGAAGGGCACGGGAAAATGGACCAGCCAGAACGCCATGGACGTTGGCGCACCGATTCCAACCATCAATAGCGCGGTAACCGGCCGCATCATCTCCTCGCTGAAAGAGGAACGCGTCGCCGCATCCGCGCGGTTGCCGGGCCCTGAAACGCAAGCCTATGAAGGCGGTCGCCAGGAACTGATAGACGCTACCCGAGACGCCTTGTACGCGAGCAAGATCAGTGCCTATGCGCAGGGGATGGCGTTGTTGCGCCAGGCAAGCCAGGAGTACGATTACGGGCTGAATCTGGGAGAAATCGCGGCGATTTGGCGGGCCGGCTGCATCATTCGGGCTCGCTTTCTCAACCGCATAACCGACGCCTACAATCGCAATCCCGGGTTGACGAACCTGCTGCTGGACGACGAGTTTCGGGCAGCAGTCACCAAAAGGCTGCCGGCGTGGCGCAAGGTAATCCAGCTGGCTGTCGCGAGAGGCATCCCTACACCGGCCTTCAGCGCCAGCCTGGCCTACTATGATAGCTACCGCAGCGCCCGGCTACCAGCCAACCTGATTCAAGCGCAGCGGGACTTCTTCGGCGCCCATACCTACCAACGCACCGATCGAGAGGGCATTTTTCACAGCGAGTGGGAGTGAATCGAAAGTTGGTTAACCGCTGGCACGTGGCGATCCCTTCCATACTCCTGCTGGGCGCAGCCTGGATCTGGGTAAGCCGCCCATCTATCGTCGAATCGACTTTCGATACCCCGCGGCCGGCCTTGTACCACCCGGCCCCCGACTTCACGCTGCCCCGATTCAGTGCGATTGGGGCAGAAGGAAATCCGTTCAGCCTTTCTGCGGCGAAGGGGCGCCCGGTCGTACTGAATTTCTGGGCCACTTGGTGCGGTCCTTGCCGTCGAGAGTTTCCTGCCCTGCAGGCTGCGGCCGCGCGCCACGGGGGCTGTATGGCGGCGAGCGAATCAGTTGGTGACGACCAACAGAACGCAGGCGGCCTCGACCAGGACTCAGATTGCGTCTTGTTCATTGGGGTAAATCAAGGGGAGAACGCTGACACCGTCACTCGCTTTCTGAACGAAGTAGGCAGCCCGGCCGGGAGGAATGAAAGCTCCACTGCCGGGCAGTCCGACCGCACTTCAGAGTTCGAGATCGTTCTGGACCGTTCTCTTGAAGTGGGACAACGCTACAATGTTCAGGGGCTGCCGCTCACCTACTTTATCGACGCTGAAGGTACTATTCGCGGGGTATGGTCGGGCGAAATGAATAGTGTCATCCTGGCAGAGCAAATCGCTGAAATATTGCCATGATGACCGATCATGAGAAGTTAGCCAGGGTATTCCGCCATCTGAAAGTCGAAAGCGCCCCGCTGGTGGGGAGAGGAATGACCTCCTCCCTGTACGACATCGGTGACGGGCGCGTTCTGAAAATCCACAACGAACAGCAAGACCCAGGATACCTTTCGCTGTTGCAGCGTTTTTCGGAGCAGCTTCAAAGATTCTCATTTCCCTTTGCAGTACCCCTCATATACGAATACGGTACGGTTGGGGAGATACACTATCATGTCGAAAAACGGCTTCCGGGCCAGGACTTTGCAGAGCTCCTTCCCCGCCTGACGCCTGGCGAACGGCGCAGCGCTTTTGATTCCTTGTTAGACGGCCTTCCTCCCTTGCATGCCGTTCATATGCCGCAGTTGCCATTTGGCGAACCCCTGAATCCACAAGAGGAGATCTCCGCGGAGACCTGGTCCGGCTTCCTGCAGGCGCGCATCGAGGCAACCCTGGCGCGATCCTATGCCGACCTGCAGGAGGACCTACCTGATGTGGACCGGATTGTGGATCAGTTCTATCGGGAACTCAGCGGCTTGCCGCCGCGGCCGCAGAAGTGCCTGGTCCATGGCGACTACTTCCCCGGCAATGTCCTGTGCGACGAGCGCGGAATCCTTACGGCCATAGTAGATTTCAGCCCGCTGACACTGATAGGCGACCCAATGATGGATCTGGCCGGCGCCTACTACTTCTGCCGCATCTTCGACTTTGTAACCGAGGCGGACTACGAATTCCTGCACAGCCAGATAACCGAGCGATACGGTACCCACAGCTGGCAACGAATCGACCTCTATTACACCTTCTATTGCTTTCGCTTCAGCGACTGTAAGATCCCCGACAACCACACCTACCGCTGGAGCCTTAACCGTCTGCGGACGCTGTAAATCAGCCCCTTCCGGCAGTCCGAGCGCAGTAAACTGCAGTAGCGACATTCTCTAAGCTGACTGCGGCTCCTTTGGAACGCTAACTGGACCATACGCTGCCGGCGGCGAGAAGAGATGCAGCAGAAAGACCCACACAATCAGCAAATCGGGCAAAGCATACGAGGCATCGATCAGCCCGTGTCCTAACGCGGCCGCGACTACTCCCAACCCCCCAACGGCAATTACATCAGATGTTGTCGCCCTCCACAGAGAGCGAAGCCCCAGCCACAGCCAGGCCGCAGCCAGAGCGAGGCCGGGCAGACCAAGTCGTGTCCACCAGTCGAGAACGACGTTATGGGGATGGTTGAGGCTGGGGTCTCGCCAGGCAGCGGGCAGTATGTAGCCGCTCCGATAGCTGTAAAGAAAGTTGTCCGGACCGACCCCCAGCCAGAGATGATCCAGGGCCATCTGCACGCTGCTGCGCCAGAGACTGAGGCGTATGCCGGCCGTACCCTCAGGACGAAAGTCCAGCAGGCTGCGAAATCGTTCCGTACCTAGGAATGGGATCAACCCCAGAACCATAGCCGCTGCCACGGCGGCCAGGCCCCAACCCCATCGCCTCGACAGTCCCAGGCCCGGCGCGGCCAGAAGGCGCCTCCCCCCGATGGCCAGAGCCAGCAACATCGCCGGCAGGCCAAGGAAGATCGCGCCTTTGCTGAAAGTCAAGAGAAGTGCCAATAGCTGAGGAATGGTCAGGAGAAGCGCGCAGCGTGCCGGCATCGGTGCACTCTTCCAGGACCCAAGGAGGGGGAGTCTCTCTAGCCGCGTCGGAGTTTTCCCGTTTCTCTCGTTCCCGGCCTTCAACGTCCCGAATATACCCATAGCCAGACCCATCGCCGCAGTCCGCTCCAGGTATAAGCCCAGGTTATTGGGGGAACCGTAAAAGGCCCGAATCCGGTTGACGCCCTCGGCCTGGATGATGTTCTGCTCTGTGACGTACTGCCAGAGGCCTGCCGTAGCGACTACCGCCCCGCCCACCAACCAGCAGAAAGCGAGAAAGGTCCGAGCGGCATTGGGGTCGCTGGCTCGGCGCAACGTCTCGTGTAGCAACAGAGCAAAGAGGCCGGCGCTGAGGAAGAGTGTGCGCCACTCGCGCAACGCCACACCTTCTTCCTCAGCCGCAATAGTGGCCACGAGAGCGAAGGAAACGATCAGGAGGAAGATCCGGTGGCGCGCGTCAATGGTAGCTGGCTGCTGGCCCGAGGTCCCTTGGCGGCCCTGCAAAATGAAGAGCCTAGCCACTGTGAGGCCCAAGCCGCCGTAAACTCCGATTTCGATCAGATTGAGCGCCCGTCCAGGCAAGAGAGGCAGAGGGTGCAGGTAAAAGGGAAGCCCCAAGAGGAGGGCCCCGGTCCAAATGACCGGTCGCTG
This sequence comes from Caldilineaceae bacterium, assembly GCA_011523365.1. Taxonomy (GTDB): domain Bacteria; phylum Chloroflexota; class Anaerolineae; order Caldilineales; family Caldilineaceae; genus Bin5. The sequence continues at coordinate 2,251 of WTGY01000081.1, read as the reverse complement.
CAGTCCAGCGACACCGAGCAATACCAGCCCTGCGTCGGTGAGCAGCCAATTCTGGGCGGCTGTCCCAGCTGCTATCATTGCGAGGCCGGCAATGGCTATGCCGATGGCGTGTTTCCGGGGCACAAAGGTGATGAGCCAAGTGGAACTGCGTGCCCACATCTGAGCCATCCCACGACCGCGTATACCCTGTAGCGCGAGTCCGGGAGATTGGGAACCTTCCCCTGACAGCCGTCTAGCCGCCAAAACGCTCCCAAGAATCGGGCCGGCAGAGGCAACAACAAGCCAACCTCCGATCAGGGCGAGCAGGGCAGCAGGCCACTGTGGCCGCGGGACAGTTGGCATTGCGTCCACGGCCACGGCCCGCAGGACGGTCTGGCCCCAACCGCGCCATACTTCGACTACGACCTGGTGAGGCCCGTCGTTGGAAGCCCGGTGAACGACAACCCACTCAGTAGCCGGACCGGCCTCGGTCTCCTTTTCCGGGGCAAACAGAGGCAGGTAGCCGCCAGGTTGGCCGAGGGTGTCAGTATTGCCCCAAAGAGTGGGTAGGCGGTTGGCGGGACGTCCGTCTACCATCACGAAAATGTAGCCCCAATAGTCTCCCAAGGCTAACTGCAGTGCGAGTTCTCGGCCATTGTAATCGAAGGCCATCCGCCCCGACGGCTGCGCCCATGGCTCGTCCGGCTCGGTCGTGTCAGCCCCTTCGACAGAGACGTGCCAGCCCGGTTCGAAAGCAAAGACTGGGCTGTCCATCGATGCGACTGCGCCGTTGTCTAGCCGATTTACTACTGTTGCTGCGGCCGGACTACCGGCCTCATCGCCAGAAGTAGTAGCCAGCCACCCCGCCGCCAGAAGAAAAAGCAGGACCGAAACAACCAGGTAACTTGGCGACGCTGAAAGTCGTGCGGGCATGATAGAGACGATCCTATCACACGCTCAGGAATCAGTAGAACCGTGAGCAGTGAAGTCAACGCCAAAAGGAATGAAACTCTTTAGGCTGTAGCGTCGTCATAGATGTTGTACAGATATCGCCAGTAGTGGTACGGATGACCTGCGTTTCAAGGAGAGACTGCGAAATGAAAGCGAAATTCTCGGCGAATACCGCGATTGGCCTGGTGGCGACGACATCCCTGATCCTGATTGCGGTATTCGTAGTCAGTACGGCTCCACCTGCGCCTTCAGCCATGGCCCGCGAGCAAAAGCTCACCGTCCCGAATACCCATTCGGTTACGGTTGTAGGAGAAGGCACCGTCAGCATCTCACCTGATATCGCCACAGCCTCAATCGGTGTTGAGGTAGTACGGACTACAGTGAGAGAAGCCAGCGCTGCTGCCCAGGCAATTATGGAAGAGGTCCAGGCTGCTCTTCTCTCGCAGAACATAGATGAGAAAGACATTCAAACCAGACACTTCAGCATCTTTGCCGAACGGTTTGGGCCTGGCGGCTTGCTCGATGAAGACGAAGTTCGCTATCGTGTGAGCAATACGGTCTTCATCACAATTCAGGATCTGGAGAGTATCGGCGATGTGCTGGATGCGGCGATCGACGCCGGTGCGAACAACATCTATGGAGTCGATTTCAGCTTGGCGGATCCAGCTTCGGTGGAGTCAGAGGCCCGCGCAAAGGCGGTCGCAGACGCCTATGACAAGGCAGGAGACTTGGCCCAGCTTATCGGAGTAGACGTCGGCGAAGTAATGGAAATTAGCGAGATAATTGGCCAGGGCGGCGGCTTCTTCGGCGGCAATTTCTCAAGGATGGCAGCAGCCGAGATGGGAGGTGGCTCCGGTCCAATCAGCCCAGGTGAGCTGAATCTGACAATGCAGTTGCAAATCACATACGAACTCCGCTAGGACGGACGGCAAAAGCCAGCCGCCTGGCTGCTGACACAAACACGTGCGGGCCCCATAGGACACTGTTCCCATTCGATGTGTACAGTGCGCCTGGGCCCGTATCCTTCTCTCCCCGCCCCACATGATGGGCGCAATCTGAGGCTCGTGCATTCCTCGGCTGTGTTCCGGTTTCTTCTCGAGAACTGTTCAGTATCTGAAACGCTTTCACGCCTCGTTCGGACCAACCTGGCACAGGGGTGCATTCCAAAATGGGGGCGAACAGTCGCTTACTCTGGAAGAAATCAAACCACCGTCAGTTCACTTTCCAACTGCCTGCAAATGAAGTGGTTTTTCTCACTACTCTCTACTCGCATTTGGGCGGTCGGGCCTATTCGGCCCTCCCTTGTGCGGGGGCTCCGCCC
>WTGY01000061.1 GCA_011523365.1 Caldilineaceae bacterium | reverse complement strand
CTGCAACCCCCGCCGCATCGAGTGTGTGGCAATATGACCTTGACGACCCGCTGCGGCCGGGCTTCCCCCCCAACCCCGCGTCTTGGCACATTCAGAGTATGTGCCAGCGCAGGCAAGCCAGGCGAGGCAACTCCCATACATACCCAACGTTCACCGCCATGACCATCGCGGGCCCGCTACAGAAATCCTGACGCTACATTCCACCCAGGCAGACCGCATACAGTGCACACAGAACATGGCTTAGCAGTCACTAAAAACTAAAAACTGACTACTAAAAACTGCCGTTCAAAAACTGCCGTTCAACTACTCCAGTTCCCGGCGCAGCAGGCCGCGTTCCCGGTAGACTGTCGCGGCCTCCTCGACAAAGGCGGCCGTGGCCGCGGCGCTGAACTCGTCGCGCAGACGCTGCGCCAGCGCCTCGTACTCCTCGAAGCTGCAGCGTCCGGGCCGCAGCATCTCGTACATCTCCAGCAGCGTCTCATTGGGGACGGCCGTCAGTTCGGAAGCCCGTTCCAGGTTCTGCGCCAGCTGCAGGTAACCGGCGCCGCGGGCGATTTCAGCCTGGGCGCGCAGCGTCTCCGCGCTGATGCTGTAGTCCTCGGAGGATATATCTTCGCTCAGCGTCTTCTGCAGCGAAAGATCGCGCAAGGGCCGCCCGCTCGCCGCGGCGAGAGTGTCACTGCGGTTGGCGTAAAGAGGATAGTCTCCGTCAGAGGAGTGAGAGGTGTTGCCTCGCTCCTCACTTCTTTCGTCTGTCATCTCGCTGCGTCCTTGCGCTCAAGGTCGGGGAAAGAGCAGTTCTCTCTCCTCACTCCTCTCCCCTCACTCCTCGCCCCTAAACATCCGGCTCCCAGCGGAAGTAAAGCTCCTGGGGCGCCTTTTCCTGTATGTCATCGATCTCACGGCGGTGCAGCAGGGCCGTCTTGACGATCAGCCGCAGCCGCGCGCCGTTGTCGACCTTGACGCCGACCGGCAGAGGGCTCAGCCCCTTGGCATAGCGGGCCGCGTTGCGCCCGATCGCCTGGTAAATCTCCAGCGTCAGGCTGGGCGACTGCGGGAACAGCTCCAGATTGTTGAGCGGCGCCAGCCCCCGTTTCTGGATTACGGTCGTGCCGCGGCTCTGCAGCCCGACGGCGATGCCGGAGCCGCTCAAACGCGCGCCCGCGTGGCCGAGGGCGGCACAGTCGGCGCTGTGATAGACCCGCACGACGCGGCCGTAAAATTCTTCCTCGGCCACACCGGTGAGCAGCGCTTCCAGCACCTCCTCATGGTCCAGCTCGCCGATCGTCTTCACCAGCGAGGTCCCATAGGCCGGCCCCACCGCGACGACGATTTCGTTGGCCGTGGCGCCCACTTTGGCCGTGCTGATCTCGGCCAGGTTGGGCAGCGGCTCCCCCACCTGCGCATCGATAAAGTCACGCGGCGACTTCTGCTGGGGAATGCGCTGCAGCGCGTCCCAGGTTTCGCCTTCGAGGCGGTAGCCTGTGCCGGGCCCGGTGTAGTCGTTGTTGTCGTTGATGGCGCTGATCACGTTGAAGCCGTCAGCAAAGATCGCCGAGGGTTGCAGGTAATCCCCCGCCACCCGCTGACGCCCCATCTCTAGCAGGTTGGCGGCTGCCTGTTCGAAGCCGCTGCGGTGCAGCGCGCGTACGACGTCGGACAGGTTGGCCGTGCCCTCCAGGAAGCGGTCGGCCGCGGCCAGGTCGGCCACCATGTCGCGCTCCGGCATATCCTCGCTGCTGTGGGCGAGCGCGGCCGCCTCCACCTCGTCGTCGCCGATAGGCGGGAAATCCAGTTCGGCGTAGATCGCCTGCAGCGCCTGCGCGGCCTGGCGGCGGGCTGCGATGGCATCGGCCTCCTTTACCGGGCGGATGCCGCCGTTCACCTGCATGTCGCGCTGGATGACGGTCCAGTCATCGAAGTCCTCGGCGTCGAAGTTGCCGCCGCCGAACATGTTGTCCTGCTTGGGGATGGCGCTGTAGCCGGAGCAGATGAAGTCGGTGCCCGGGATCATCTGCAGCATCAGTTTGGCCGTCTTGCGCAGCGCCGAATGGGAGGCCAGCGCGTCGTTGCCCGACGCGCATTCCAGGCCCAGCATCGACGCCAGCAGATTCTCGGCCAGCACCCCGCGCACGCCGCCGGGCAGCGCTTCCGGCAGCGCGATGCAGGAGATGGAGCCGTTCTGCACGCCCTGGCTGCCTGCCCCCTTCGTGATGAGCAGGCAGCGGGCCTCCAGATAGAGCATCGAGCACTGCTCGGCGTAGCCCATCAGCGCCTCTGAGCCGGTGCCGGAGGTGAAGCGTACCTTGATGCCCCGACTGGCGTAGGCCGAGGCCAGAAAAGCCTTCGACCACGGCGTGTCGTCGCCGTCGACAAAGGAGCGCTCGCTGCCGTAAACGGAAAGCGTCTCCGCGTAGGAGGTCAGCCCTTTGATGCCCAGGCGCAGCCCGAACGCCTCTTCGACCGCGCACTGGGTGAGCACGCCGCCGCGGCTGGTCTGCGAGCCGACGAGAATGGCGAGCGCATTGAGGGGCGCGGCGCGCGCCACGCGTACCGTTGTTTCGATCTCGGCAAAGCCGCGCAGCGCCGCCTCGGCCGCGTCCGCGGCCAGCAGCGCCGGGTTCTCGCGCCAGTTGGTGACGTGTGCCTGGTTGGCCGGCGTCTTGCGCACACGCATCTTGCCCAGCCCCATCATCATCTCCAGCACGTTCATGTGGCGCACGATCTCGCACAGTTTGGCCGGCGTGCAGCCGTCGGCCAGGCGGCGGATGGTGGGTTGCGGCACGTTGATGTCGACCAGCATGCGCGCCATCTGGTGCGAAGGGGTCGCCATCGCCTCTTCGGCGACCGCCAGATCGAGGGCGTGGTCGGCGATGAAGCGGTCGAGCGCGTCGAAATCGGCCCGCTCTTTGCCGTCCATCTCCACGACCTGACCGTCGACGACGCGCAGCGACGGCTGCGGGTCATAGGGGCTGTCGGCGACGGTCAGCCCGGCTTCAGCCCACTCTTCGACGTAGGTCTCGCGGTTGATGTCGCGCCCGGCGAGAATGGAAAAGCGCCGCGAGCCGGTATCCCCGTTGACGCTGCGGTCCACCGTGGCTGTTGTGGTCATTCCTCGTCCTCGACTCCTTGCCCGAAGGCGATCACGTAACCGTCAGGATCGCGTACGGCGAACTCCATGTTGTCGTATTCGTGCTGGTGCGTGAGGCCGTAGGCGAACTCGGCGCCCTTCGCCTCGAACTCGTCATGGAGTGCCCGCACATTCCGAACCCAGACATAGGCGTCCCAGAGACCGCCCCGTGATTCGTTGGGCGTGATCGTGCTGACGTCCTCGACCTGTTTGAGCATAAAGATAAAGCCATCGCGGTCGGGCATGGCGAATGTCGGCGGTACGCCCCACAGGCGGGGCCGCGTGAAACCGAGCACATCGCAGTAGTAGTCGAGGGATGCGTCCAGGTCGCGTATAAAGAAATAGGGGGCGGAGCCGATCAGGGTCGGGATATTTTCGGTGGACATTGGAGAATCCAGGGAAGTCGTAGGACTATGGTGTCGGTTAGAGCGCGGCGCCGGTGGCGTCAACGCTTCGGGCCGCTGTCGGCGTTGCGTTCACTCCTCGTCCTCGATTCCCTGTCCGAAGGCGATGAAGTGGCCGTCCGGGTCATACACGGCGAACTCGATGTTGTCGTATTCGTGCTGGTGCGTCAGGCCGTAGGCGAACTCGGCGCCCTTGGCCTCGAATTCAGCATGGAGCGCCCGCACATTCTTAACCCATACGTAGGCGTCCCAGTAGCCGCCCCGCTCCCGGTTGGGGACAATCTCATGCTTGGGGCCCACCTGCTTGAGCATGAAGATGAAGCCGTCGCGAAAGGGCATGGCGAATGTCGGCGGCTCTCCCCAAAGGTGGGGCCGGGTGAAGCCGAGCACATCGCAGTAATAATCGAGCGACGCAGCCAGATTGCGCACATTGAAATAGGGGGCGGTACCGATCAGGGTCGGGGTGTTCTCGGATGACATTACGATACTCCAAGGTGGAGGGAAGGGTGGCTGTACCGTTCAGACACGAATCAGGTCTTTTTCGATGTATTGACGAAGCAAGGGTTTTCTGTCGACAGCGCCGCGTGTAACTACATCTACCTCTGTCTCCAGCAGTTCCTCCAGGTAGTCGTGCAGGTCGACGAATTCCCAGCCCAGAGGGGCGCTCAATGTGACCAGATTGTCCAGATCGCTGGCGTCAGTCTGCTCGCCGCGGGCATAGGAGCCAAAGAGGGCGATCTCCTCCACGTGGAACCGGTTCTTCAGTTCGGACCGGTGGGAACGCAGAATTTGGCGAATCTCCTCCAGGTCTTTCATCGTTTCATCTCTCGCCACAAGCTACCGTCTTGCTCTGGCGTTTGACTATCCAACCAGACAGATCACTGTTCAGACATCGAGTCGAGCGCGGCGCCGATGGCGTCGACGATCTGATCGACCTCCTCTTCGTTGATGACCAGCGGCTGCGAGAAGGATAACAATATCGCCTATGACGCAGCAACGGCAGTTGGTGCAGTTGCGTCGAAATTCGTCTCTTCGAAGGGAACGACATCCAGAAACTCTACCGGTTCGGCGTCCCGGCCGTTTTCCCAGAGAAGCGAGAAAAACCAGATCCCGCTCTCGCCGACTGTGAAGCTGGCGGGGCTGTGATGGCTGCGCTGTTCCTCCTTCATGCCATCGTCATGATCCGGCAGTTCAAACAACGCGTTTTCTTCGACCAATTCCGGCTCGTAATAGACGGGCCAGTCCCACATCTGCCCTTGATATGGTCTGTTTCGAAGATGCAGGATGTTGGCATATTCCCGCACCTCTGCTAGCTCGGGGACCTGTACCGGAACAATATATCCATTGTCCCCTATTGGAATGCGAACTCGGAGCGTTTTCATCTGCGTTTGTCCTGTTCTCTATTCCAAAACGTCACGATTCTGTCATGGTTTCTATGTAATATCTGTTCGATCCGATTCAACTCTTGCGTGCGAAAGCCTTTGTTCCAGGCCATTACTAGGGGATCAAGCCAGTATTTTGCTTCTTTACGGTCGTTTCGCACATGCACATGAATCGGTTCACTCAAATCGTACATGTAGAAGAATACGGCATACCCTCTTTCGCGCAGGACAACCGGCATTCCACCTTATCCAATCGAGTCGAGCGCGGCGCCGATGGCGTCGACGATCTGATCGACCTCATCTTCGCTGATGACCAGCGGTGGCGAGAATGCAAGGCTCCCATTCAGGGCGCGTGTACGCACGCCGCGCGCCGCCGTCGCATTTTGCAGGCTCATGGCCAGTTCATTGTCCGGTTCTTTGGTCTCCTGGTCCTTGACGAATTCGACGGCGCACAGGAGGCCCAGGCCGCGCACGTCGCCCACGTTACCGAATTCGCTCAGCCTGGACAGTCCGCTCCGCAGCCGCTCGCCCATCTCTGCCGAACGCTCGGCCAGCTTTTCATCCTCGAGAATGGCGATGTTGCGCAGGCCGACCGCGCAGGAAGCAGCGTGGCCGGAGTAGGTGAAGCCGTGCAGCCAGGCCTCGTCCTGCGGCGCGCTGTTCATGGCGTCGAGAATGCGGTCGTTGATCTGGATGCCGCCCAACGGCAGGTAACCGCTGGTGATGCCTTTGGCGAAGGCCAGGATGTCCGGCTCGATGCCGAAACGGTTCAGCGCGAACATCTCGCCGGTGCGCCCGAAGCCGCAGATCACCTCGTCGGCGATCAGAAGGACGCCGTACTTGTCGCAGATGGCGCGCACGCGCGGGAAGTAGTCCTCCGGCGGCACGAAGACGCCGCCGACGCCCTGCACCGGCTCGGCGATCAACGCGGCCACCGTCTCCGGCCCTTCACGCAGGATCGTTTCCTCCAGATCGCGCGCCGCGGCCTCGCCCACCGTCTCGCCATCCTGCAGGTCGCCCTCGTAGCGGTATGGGTGGGGCGCGTGGCAGTAGACGAAGTTGGGCACCAGCGGGCCAAACATCTTGTGGTAGCGGGGCACGCTGGTGGCGCTGGTGGTGGCCAGGGTGATGCCGTGATAGGACTCGCGGCGGGAGATGATCTTGACCTTGTCCGGCTGCCCTTCCCGCTTCCAGAAATAGCGGGCGGTCTTGAAGGCGGTGTCGTTGCTTTCAGAGCCGCCGCAGGTGAAGAAGGTTGTCTTGAGGCTGGGGTAGGCGTAGCCGGAGAGCTTGTAGGCCAGCTCGCTGGCCGGCAGGTTGGTCATGCCGGCGAAGTTGGACGTATAGGCCAGATCCTGCATTTGCGCGTAGGCGGCCTCCGCCAGTTCGGTGCGGCCATAGCCGACATTCACATTCCACAGACCGGCCATCGCATCGAGGATCTTGCGGCCGTCGGTGGTGTGAAGCCAGACGCCTTCGGCACGCTCCACAATGATCGGATTCTCGGACTGGGAAGGGTGGTGCAGAGGGTGGAGCTGTCGTCTATCCTGCTCGAGTAAGGATGGCTTTTCCTGGATGGCTGCCATTAGTTTCTCCTTGGTCAATGCGGCTCACTGGCCGCGCGCCGCGGCGCCGTTGGCAAAGGGCGTCAGATGGCGGGTGAAGTGGGTGTTCAGCACCTTTTCGTAGGCTTCCTCGTGGTCGGCGATCAGGCCGTGAATCTGCGCGCCGAAACGGTCCAGATTGGAGCCGAATGTCACGTGCAGAAGCTGGCGGGCGTCGAACTGCTCCAGCAGTCCCGGCAGGTCTGCGTCGGACAGGTCGGCGTTGGCGGGTACCTTGTCCGGCTGGCAGTCGAGAAAGTAGGTCTTGCGATCGGTCTCGAAGCGGGCGCGCGAGTGGTCGAGAATCTGGCGGAAGAGGGCTGTGTCAAGGTCGGCGATGACGCGCAGCGCCTCCAGATAGCTGGTGCCGGCCGTCTTGACATGCACCCGGTCGTCGGCGTACTTGGCGACCAGCGGGTAGATGCTGAACTTGTCGGAGCCGGTGTGGACGCTCAGTTTGTAGGCGTCGAAATGCTTCAGAATGGCCGCGTGCTTGATCAGCTCCGCTTCGAACGGCGCGGTGTCGCCGATGTAGTCGACGCCCTTCTGGAACTTGCCCACAAAACGGGGCGCGAGGCTGACGACCGGCAGGTCCCGACGCAACAGTTCGTGCGCCATGAAGTAGTGCTCGTAGATCGAAGTAGGCGTCTCGGTCTCGTCCACCGACATTTCCAGGTCATAGCGCGTGCCGCGCATCTGCTGATCGAGCGCGGCCGCGATATCCAGCGTGTGAACGATGGCGCGTCCGTACTTCGCCAGCGCCCGCAGCAGGCTCTCTTCACTGAAGGTCAGAGTCAGCCCCGCCAGTTCGATGGGGGCGGCCAGATAGTCGGCGCGCAGCGCGTCTAGGTCGGTATCCAGCCGCGCCCAGGGCAGCGCCTCGACCTTGGCGCGCAGTGCCGGCAGCGAGTCGGTCTCGGCGTCATTGTCGACGTGGTCGCTGGGGTCAATCGTGTAGAAGGTGTAGCCGGCGGCGACGAACGCGGGCAGGTCGCTCACCAGTTTCACATGGTCGGCGTCCGCACCCCAGGGGTCGCGCCAGCCCATCTGCACCACGCCCCACATGGCGTCGTCCACCACCTCCTGCGGCGTGCGCCCGATGCGATCGTTCTCGCGCACCGACTGCTGCGCGAAGATCGGCGCAATGCCGGTGCCCTCGACCGAGCGGATGTGGCCGGGCGTGGCCGCGCCCAACCGGTCACCGAAACCGAAGGAAGTCTCCACGCCCAGCGGCACCGGATTCAGCCAGGCCAGGCGCCCGCGCAGCACGGCCGCGTTCCCCGCCGTCAGCGGGCAGAGCAGCATCCCGTTCGCTATATCGCCGCTGAAGCCGGTGGTATCGCCCTGCACGCATAGCTTCTTGTCCCTGCCGTCACGTGCCAGCGCGTAGGTCGTTCCATCCTGTTCGATAACCGAGTGCGGGTACTGCTTCAGCTGTGTCATTGTGCGGCTTTCCACAAGCAGTTCATCTGATTTCAGTGAGGAGTGTGTACAGCATTATACATCCCGGTTAGGCAAGGCACGCTCGGCACGGAGTTCCCTTTGCCAGGCAACGGGGTCGGGAATCTTGGAAAATGTGTCTCTTCGTGCAAGCTCCGCCAACACCTCGGCCATCAATTTCCCTCGGTTAGACGAGATTTCGGAATCCTGCTCCTCCGGGAAGGTAATATAGACCTGCAAGGCGCCGGATGTTTCAGGAGGACGTTCGAGCCACTCGATCTGGTCATCGTGAAGGATCGCCTTGTACGTGCGCATATCCCTAACCCAGGTACTGCAGAGGACAATTGACCATGAAAAATACACACCACGAACCAGCGGTTCCGTATCCCTTGCCGCCTCATCGTTAGAAGGCTAGAATACACGAGATGCGTATTCTACGCTACTCACAGGGGAGACGAACACCGGCGGTTAGTGGGTAGTGGATAGTAGCAGGCTTACCCAATTTCCACTGTAGTTGGACCACTGATCACTGTAGAAAAGAACAGGTGCTGACAATGCAGATCCATCTCCAATACGGCCAGGACGGGCTGACAGCCGAGCTGCCGACCGAAAACGCGACCATCATTCGCCCGCGCTTTGTAAAGGGGCTGCCGGACGAGCAGGCCGCGTTCCGGGAAGCGGTACGGCAGCCCATCGGCGCGCGCCCTCTGGCCGAGGCGGTCGGCGCGCACGAGAGCGTCGCCATCGTCATCGCCGACGGCACCCGTCCGCTGCCCTCGGCGCGGCTGCTTCCCTGGATTCTGGCGGAGTTGGCGCATGTGCCGGAGGAGAATGTCACCATCGTCGTCGGCACCGGAACGCACCGGCCCAACACCGCGGAGGAGCTTGAGCAGATCGTTGGTGCGGACGTTTACCGGCGGCTGCGCGTGATCAATCACAACGCCTACGAGGAAGAGAGTATGGCGGTCGTGCGGCCCGGGCACGATGGCCGCGGCCCGCTGATGATGAACCGGGAATACGCGGATGCCGACCGGCGCATACTCGTCGGATTCATCGAGCCGCACTTCATGGCCGGCTTTTCGGGCGGCTACAAGGCCGTCTTCCCCGGTGTGGCCGACCTGGCCTCAATTATGCACTATCACCGTGCCGAAATGATCGGCCATCCCCAGAGCAAGTGGGGCGTGCTGGAAGGCAACCCGACCCAGGAGCAGATCCGGGCCAACGGGTCGGCCCTGCCGGTCGACTTTCTGGTGAATGTCACGCTCAATCACCAGCGCCAGATCACCCGCTTCTTCTGCGGCGACGTCATCGTCGCGCACGAAGAGGGCTGCCTTTATGCGAAGGAGACGGCGATGGCTGCCGTCGACCGCAGCTTCCCGCTGGTGATCACCACCAACAGCGGCTTTCCCCTCGACCAGAACCTTTACCAGTCGGTGAAGGGGATGTGCGCCGCCGCCGAGATCATCGAGGACGACGGCGAGATGATCGTGGCCGCCCGCTGTAACGACGGCTTCCCCGCGCACGGCAATTTTACCAAGCTGCTCTACGAGCACAGTTCGCCGCAGGCGATGCTGGAGACGATCTTCCGTCCCGGTTTTCACATGCTCGATCAGTGGCAGGTGCAGAAGTTCGCCGAGGTGGCGCTGCGCGCGCAGGTGGCGATCTACAGCGAGCTGGAGCCCGATGCGGTGTCCCGCGCCGGCCTCACCCCGGTCGCCGACCTGAATGAACATATCAGCACAGCCGTTGCCAATCTGGGGTCCGACGCGCCGGTCGCGGTGCTGCCGGAAGGACCGATGACGATTCCCTACCTGGTGTAGGCGCGGCGGTCAGTCCAGGAGCGCTTCGTTCAGCCGCAGGCCGAAGCCGGGCGTGTCGCTGGGGGTCAGATAACCGTCGATCGGCTGCGGTGCGTCCAGCCACAGTTCCTCATGCGTCCTGCGCCGGTTGCCCAGCACCAGTTCGCCCAGCTCTTCACACGCCGTCCCCGCAATAACGTGCAGACCCCACGGCTCGCCGCCCCGGTGCAGGACCACGGTAGCGCCGGCCTCTTGCGCCTGCGCAACGATGCGCCGCGTGGCGGTGACGCCGCCGCACCAGGTCACGTCCGGCTGCCAGATGTCGAGCGCGCCGGCCCGTGCGATGTCGACAAAGCGGTGGTGGGTGAAGTCATGCTCGCCCCCGGCCAGCTGAATCGGCTTGATCTGCGGACGTAGCGCGGCCAGTCCGTCCAGGTCGTCCGGCGTCAGCACGTCCTCGAACCAGTAGACGTCGTAAGGCGCCAGCGTGCGCGCCATCTCCCGCGTCGTTGCGGCATCCCAGGCCATGTAGCAATCGAACATGAGCAGCGCATCGGCGCCCAGATGGCGGCGGGACTCTTCCGCCGCGGCCGCGGCGCGTTCGAAGACCGAGGGGCCCTGGTGACGGCCAAAAGGCACCTTGTGCGCGGTGAATCCGCGCTCAGCAAACCATTCTGGATCGTCGCCTGAGGCGTAGGCGCGGATGCGGGGCGCCGATGTAGCCCCCAACAACGAGTACACCGGCTGCCGCTCCGCCCTGCCGAGGAGGTCCCACAGGGCAATGTCGATGCCGCTGAGCGCCATAATGGCGATGCCGCCGCGTCCGTAGGGGATCGAGGCCGCGTACAGTCTGTCCCACAGGCGCTCGATATCAGTAGGGCTGTCGCAGGTCTCGTCCAGCAGCAGCTCGCGCAGGTGGCGGTTGACCACCTCGACCGCGGCCACACCGCCGCCGCCACAACCGTAGCCGCTGACGCCCGCATCGGTCTCGACGCGCACGACGATCTGCCACAGGTAGGGGCGCCAGCCACCCAGCGGTTGGCGGTAGTTGGGGTAGATGGCGCGGATGTCGGTGATTTTCATGGGGAGTCGGTATATGGAGATGTGCCGTGACTACGACCCGAATATCTCATCCACCTTCAGGCTGAACCCGGCAAGCGTAGGCGAAGTCAGCGTGTCGCCCTCGCCGAACGTGTCAACGACTTCATAGCCATCTTCTCCCAGCAACAGAACAGTGATGGCGCCGGCGTCTGTGCCCACGACCCAGTACTCTTTGACGCCGTGTTGCGCGTAGAGCGCACGCTTATATCCTCTGTCCCGTTCGGCTGTGGAGGGGGAAAGGATCTCAACCACGAGGTCAGGGGCGCCTTGTATGTTGTCCGGGGTGATGATGTGCGTTCGCTCGCTGGAGACGAATAAGAGATCGGGCTGTACCAAGTCGACATCCGAAAGCACGACATCCGTGGAGGAGTAGTAGATGCGCCCCAGACCGCTGGCCTTCACGAACGACATCAGATGATAGCCCAATTCAGCCTGCGTTCTCTGGTGTGCTTCGTTGGGCGCGGGCGTCGCCACCAGGACTCCGTCCAGGAGTTCGTAGCGTTTGTCTTCAGGTGTAGCGAGGTAGTCTGCATATGTGAGGTTTAACCGCGGCTTCTCACGAATCATCCAATCGTCTCCGACCTGGACTTTTAGGTCGCTTCTCGATGCTCAGCTCCAATCAAACCAGATTATAGTAACGCCCAACTGCAGCAGGGCCAAGTACCGTCGCGCAAAACTGTTACGGAAAGCGGGGCTGCACCGCTAGGCGCGTACGGCCGAGTTCGCGCTTTCCCTGCCAGGAATCGTATTTCCGCCAGAATAAGCGCCGTCTCTGACAACTGACTACTGACTACTAACTACTGCAGTTCTGGGCGGTCGGGCCTATTCGGCCCTCCCTTGTGCGGGGGCTCCGCCCCCGCAACGCCCCCTCTCCTACAACATCCCTCGTCGACCGGGTGTCGACATTGGTGACGAGTGCCTAATCGAAGGTGTCCAGCCAGACCACGTCCCGCCGGTCCCATCAGATCCCCGCAGGTGCCGGTCTTGTGCCTGCCCTCGCACCCTCCCCAACTGACGGACTCCACCGTAATGCCAGGCCTGGCGCCTGCGCTGCGTCTCGCCAAAAGACGGTAAACAGTTCCAGCCACCGCTGGCACCGATTCACCGCCAGACTGTTCCCATCCCAAATCTATGATGCACCCTGGCACATATACCCATAGACAGAAGTCGTCAACGTACGCTATCATTCGGTTGGTCCTCCCCGCGGAATGTCTGGCCGGCGGCGGGATTCAAAGCTATCTCACCAGAAGGCATGTTTCCAGCGCCATCTGGCAAAAGGCCCCAAAAGTCAGAAAAGCTGAATTGGGCGGAATTGTGCAACTGTTACCCAGCATGGCAGTAGGAGCGCAACGACATCGTGACCTGTTCATTGGGCTCACACTGGCGCTACTGTCTTTCATAGTGCTGATGGTATGGACATCTGAGTGGCCTACCGAAACTGACGACGGGATGGTGCACTTTTACCGCGTCCTCACGGTTGGTGAAGCGCTTCGTGACGGCGTCATCTACCCGCGGTGGTTTCCAGAATCCTCATACGGGTACGGCGACCCGGTTCTGAACTTCTACCCGCCCGCATTCTATCTGTCAGCAGCATTCTTGCACGTCGTGGGGCTGGATGTATTGACAAGTGTAAGGATTGTTATCGCTGTAGGATTCGCACTTTCTGCGTGGTGGATGTTTGGCTTGACAAGGCTCTTTGCAACGGTTTGGCCTGCGATAATCTGTGTTATCTGCTATCAGCTGTATCCCTATCGACTCTTCAATCTGTTCTTCCGCGGGGCCTTTCCGGAGCTGTTCGCTTTCGCCTTGCTGCCCGCTTTCGTAATGTACGCGCTTCGAGTTGCAACGTCACGTGGAATCCACTCAGTAAAACTCCTCTCGCTCCCCAAGGCACTGCTTTTTGACGATTCCAGGCGAAGGATTTCGCTTATTCTGGCCGGGCTATCATTTGCAGCACTGGTAGTTACGCACTCCTTGACTGCACTGATGACTGCTATCTCGATTCTTGCCGTAGGTATTCTGTCTTTACCATTCCTTAAGGGCCGTAGCCAATACAACGGCGCGGGCCGGGTATTCATCATCGTAGCCATCGCAATGGCTTGCGGCGCGCTGTTGAGCGCATGGTACACCGTTCCGCTCTTGGCTGAATTTAAGTGGACGCAGGCTGGCCAGGGATACACGATGACCCATTGGAAGAGGAGCTTCGGACTTTGGAGCTACATATTTGACCTTGGATTTCCAATGCAGTACGAAAACAGATGGGCGCCCGCCAGGCCCGTTCCCGTCTATTCTGTTCCGGTTGTCATCGCTGTTTTCTTCTCTGCCTTCGCGTCAAGAGAAGCGCGATTCCGCATCTTTGCCCTGGTTGCGCTTGTTACGACTATCTTCTCAATATGGATGACGACTCGTGCAAGCGAGTGGCTGTGGCACGCTGCCGAGGGAGTACTCGATAAGCTGCAGTTCACCTGGCGATTTCTGGTCTTGGCAGGTTTCGGCACATCGTTGCTGGTAGCAGCTTTTCTTGAGGCCTTAAGCTTTGGGCGAAAGCTGCCAGGCTGGGCCTATACGACGGCATTGGTCCTTTCAACGATATTTGTCATCTATTATTCAGTTGGCGGCCTCAGTTACCCGACGGAAAAGGGCGCGGACTACCCGGATCTCTCAGCCACTTCTCTCCGGCGCATGACCTACAAGTGGGACCGGCACTGGCCCAAAGAGTTCAGGCCATCCTGGGTAGAGGCCGACCCTCTTTTTCTCAATGTTCTACCGGACGGCGAGCTCCAGGGGTCTGAACACCTGGGATCGGTGAAAGTATTACCCACCCGTGCCGGATTCTTACGGCAGGAATTCACTGTCTCGGCCGAGCAGGACTTTCGCCTTCTCTTTCACCAGTATTTCTATCCCGCGTGGCAGGTGACAATAGACGGAGAGCGAGTGCCGGTCGAGCCTGCGGGAAGACTTTCACTGGTAAGCGTGAAAGTTCCCTCTGGAAACCACGAGCTTGTTCTCAATTGGGGCGCCACCCGATCCGTCTGGATTGGCCGCGCCCTTACGGCGCTGGGCTGGCTGCTGGTGTTCCTCCTGATAATTTCCCCTGTGGTTTCCAGGCGAAGAGGCAGAGGGCCGGGCACAACGGATTTGCCCCCTTACCGCGATGCTCTGCTTGCAGCCGCGTGGCTTGTCTTTGGCGCTGTGATCGTAGTTGTATCCTCCGGCATGACCTCCCGAACTTGGAATGTGACGCCAATAGAAGCCAACTATGATGGCATCCTGCTTGAAGCCGTGCGCGAATCGCCCCCAACCCATGCAGGGGAAGTGGCGCCCGTCCAGCTGTACTGGATGGTTACTGGCGCACCAACTCCGGTAAAGGCATTTGTTCACTTGGTAGACGAAACGGGCCTGAGCGTAACACAGGCCGATGTGAATCCTGGGGGGGATTACACCCCTTTTCAGCGATGGGAAATCGGCCAGCTCCTCACTTCAACGCACAAGTTTACCGTTCCTGAGTCGCTGCCTCCCGGAAGCTATCGCCTCATCGCCGGCCTGTATTACCCGGACATTTCGTACGAGCCGCTCAAGCCTCTGAATCTGGACGCGTCGAGAATTGAGATCGGCTCACTGGACGTTCTCCCAAGGAAAGAAGCGCCTTAACGCCGGTCGAGGTGGAATCGGTGGGGACGATTCGCCTGGTCGCGCCCTACAGTGATGGCGCGGGTAGGTGTTGAAGCAGAGTACAGGAAACCTTCAGCCCGTTATCGCCAGTAGCATCTCGACCACCTCGCGCAGCGTCTCAATACGCTTGGCGAAGACGAAGCGCACAACGCCCATATAGAACCATATAGAATAGAAGCGGGACTGCACCGACGCTGCCGGCGGCTGTACCAGCCACCACTACCCCTTCGTCCACGGCCTGCGTTCCTCCGCAAACGGGAAGGTCCCGTTGTACCCGCGCGGCGTCGACACGTGCCAGATCCCCTCGTACATCGGCGTCAACTGATAGTGGCAGACGACGTTGCTGCGCTCGATGTGCTCCTGGTGCTTGGCGCCCTGGTGCGGGATGTGGTTGATGAAGATGACGCAGTCGCCCGCCTTGGGATAGAGGATGACGTGCTCCTGCGCCTCGCACCAGGCCTCGAACTTGGGCCGGTCTATGGGGTCGAGGTGTGGCGGTTCGATCTTGTGCCCGTCTTTGACAAACTTCAGGTGGGCTAGGTCCGGACCGTTGTCCTGAAAGTAGAAGGTAGTGTTGACGCCCACCGGCTGCACCGCCAGGCGGGCGCGGCCGAGTTCGCGCTTCTCCTGCCAGTAGCCGTAGAAATCGAGATGCCACTCCTGGAGGTAGGGTCCCGGGTTGATGTGCGCGCGGAAGCTGCGCAACTGGCACTGCCGCCCCATCATCCCTTCCAGGATCGGGCGGATGCTGGGATGGCCGACCAGAGGGGCATAGGTCTCCGGCTCGCGGTCCAGGAGGGTGTCGAACCACATATTGCCGACGGCGTTCAGCCCCTCTTCCCAGCCCATCTCACGCGCATGATTGATGCGCTGGCGGACGTGCTCGGTCTCTTCCGGCGTGAGCGCGTTCTCGACGGTAATGAAGCCGTCTTCTTCCAACTGGTCCAGCTTGGCTTCCAGATTGTCCATTCTATCTCTCCTTGCAGGGCTCCGTTTCGTGGGCCCCGTTCGTATGGGTTCGCAACTACAGAGAACACACGGCCGAAGCCGGCGAACGGGATAGACCGAAGTCACCGGCTCATGCCAGCATCAGGCGCTCCCCCTTGGGTTCCGGCACGGGGTCGCCAAACTCACGCGCGGTGTCGATCCACAGTGTCATCGCTTCAATGATATTTTGAAGTGCTACTTCCTGCGTATCGCCGTGTGCCATGCATCCGGGAAGCTCCGGCGCCTCGGCCACGAATGTATCGTCAGCATTGCTCCAGTAAATGATGACTTCGTACTTGTACATCACTCCTCCTCCAACTGGTACTTCAGTATGGCCTGACGAACCTGTCTGACTTGGTAAGGCTTGGCATTGCTGCCGTCGCGTTGTAGATTCAGTCTTTCGGTAACCCCTTCTTTTCTGAAGATATGATGACTACCCCGTACGCGCTCGACGAATCCCAATCTCAACAACAGGGCGCGCAACTCGTCAAATCGGATATTCGCATCCGAGCGGCCTTCGAGAATTCGTTGGCGAAGTCTAGTGCGTCTACTCAATACTTTGTTCTCCGAACTGTATCAGTCATGTCGATACAGTAGGCAAAGAAGCGGCTCCTGTCAAACCTCTTCCCTATGGCTGGACCGAGTACTCAGACCACTGCCACAAGAAGATTTACCGCATCGGACTGGATGTGGAACGGCCACCGCGTGTCACCGTCGAGGCTAGACTGTCCCTCCCTGCAGTTGGCGAAAACTTCTGTTATGAGTCTTAGTTCGTAGTCCCGTTTAAGTGTTCAGGTTAGATCAGAAAATGCCACCCCCTTGAGGCGGACACTGCCCCACAGGACAAATAGCATCAAAATCAGTGATATAATAGCCGCGTGTCGCTATAAGAATGGGCGTTACTGAGAGCGTGTCATCACCATGAAGCCATGACTCTCGCCAAAAGAAAATCTGCAGCCGAAGGAAGGCCGCTGTAGGTCTGTGAATTTCCCATACTTCATCTGCCTATACCCGTCAAAGACGGCGAGGAAACGTCTGCGAACGCAAGAATGTAAGGGCTGAAAAAAAGAAACACTCCGTCATAGTACGTCGAAATACGTCGTAATCCGTCGAAACCCGCCCTGATCCGGGGCAATTGCATTGAATTGGGTAAGCGCCTCGTGAAGCTTCCGGATTCGGGTAGCGGTGCCCTTATGGGCGCAATTCGTGTGCTATAATGGCGTCCGAAATGAGATCTGTTTGCTCTGGCCTTGAGAAGCCATGACGCTCGCCAAAAGAAAACCTGAGAGTGCAGGAAGGGCGCTGCAAGTCAAAGAATTGCCCGTGAACTATCTGCCCATTTGCCATCAAATGCGATGAGGAAACGACTGCGAAGTCAAGCATATGAGTCAAAAAAAAAGGAAAACCCCACGACTTGCCACTACCTACCACTACTTGACTCGACTTGACCCGCTCGAAACCACGGCAGTTGCAACCAATTCGGACAAACCTTGTGCGGCTGCCTGAACTGGTTGGAGAATTCGTCTGCGAAGCCAGAATAAAGTCCAAAGAAAAGGGAATCGCCCTGCCCTGGACAACTGTTGACACTGCGGGTAACCAAGAGTAAACTCACCCTGGGACACCTCACTGCAAACCGTGAAGTACACGCCTTTTCTCCACGGGTGCCCCTTACACCACGAAATAAGTCCGACCTTTTTCAAGGAGGCCACGATGTCGAAATCACGAGTCAGTCTCGTCCACGGCGGGGACCGCCGCACCAACGTCTTCAACGCGCTGGAGCTGGTGCGGGCCGATGTGGAATCCCGCCTGGCCGACCAGGTGATGCTCAAGCCGAATTTTCTCAGCAGCGAAAACCAGCTCGCCTCCAGCCATGCCGACGCGCTGCGCGGCGTCCTCGACTTCCTGCTCACCACGCCCAGGCCGCCGCGTGAGGTCCTCATCGCCGAGGCCGGCGCACAGGACACGTGGGACGCCTACCGCAACTTCGGCTACCATGCCCTGGAAGAGGAGTATTCGATCCCGCTGCGCCTGATGGACCTGCACCGGGAGACCGAATGGGAGTCGACGCCGATCGTGTTGGCCGACGGCAGCGAGACGATCGCGCGCATGCCCCGCACGGTCCTGGACTGCCCCTGCACGATTTCGATCGCCATCCCCAAGACGCATGATACCTGCGTGGTCACGCTGGCGCTCAAGAATATGATCATGGGCACCATCTACCGGCAGGACCGGGTGAAGATGCACGGCTTCAACACCCACGCCGAGCGCCGCGTCCCCGATGAGTCGCGCGCCATGAGCATCAACCTGATCCGGCTGGCCCGTTTCATGACCCCCGATGTCGCCGTCTTTGACGGCGCCCGCGGCCTGCAGGGGAACGGCCCGGGTGGGACAGATGGGCTGGACTTCGGCATCGCCGCCGCCAGCATCGATATCTTCGCCGCCGACGCGGTCATCGCCAAGACGATGGGCTTCGAGCCGATGGAGCTGGGCTTCCTGCGCTACGGCCACGACCAGGGCATGGGCACTGCCGACCTGGACGAGATCGAACTGCTGGGCGGCGTCTCCATCGCGTCGGTGGCGCGGCAGTTCAAACCGCACGAGACGACCGAACTGCAACTGCAGTGGCAGGTCGAGAATGCGGAGCAGCTGCTGGCGGCGTAATTCCTGAACAACGAGAAGAGAGTAAAGAGGAGTGAGGAGAGAGTCCATTCCGGCCTCATTCCTCACTCTTAACATTTTTTCCTTGACAAAGGCGGTTCCTATGCTTCCTATCATCGATACCCATCAACATCTTTGGGATCTGAGCGTGTTCGACATGCCCTGGCTGGCGGACGCGCCGACGCTGAACCGCAGCTTCGTAACCAGCGATTACCTGGCCGCGACCGCGGGGCTGAACGTCGTCAAGACGGTTTACATGGAGGTCGACGTATCCGCGGCACAGAAGGTCACCGAGGCAGAGCATCTGATCGAGCTCTGCGCCGCCGATGACAACCCCACCGCCGCCGCTGTGATCGGCGGCACCGTGACCTCCGCCGGCTTCGGCGATTACATCCGGCGCTATGCCGGCAGCCCCGCGATCAAGGGCGTCCGCCAGGTGCTGCACGGACCGGGTACGCCGCAGGGTACCTGTCTGGCGCCCCAGTTTGTCGAGAATGTGCAACTGCTGGGCGAGTTGGGCCTCTGCTTCGACCTGTGCATGCGGCCCTCGGAACTGGGCGACGGCGTCAAGCTGGCGCAGCAGTGCCCGGATACCCGCTTTGTGGTTGATCACTGCGGCAACGGCGACCCATATCTGATCAGCGGCGACCTGCCCGGCAGCGCAGCGGGCGAAGACGCAGGGCAGGCGGATTCCAACCTGACCATCGCCGACCATACCGACCGCGATGACCCCTTCTGGCATGACCGGCAGCAGTGGATGGACGGCATCGACGCGCTGGCCGCACTGCCGAACACAATCTGCAAAATCTCCGGCATCATCGCCCGCACCCGCCCCGGCTGGACCGCCGCCGACCTGGCGCCGGCCGTCAACCACTGCCTCAACAGCTTCGGCCCCGATCGCGTCGTCTTCGGCGGGGACTGGCCGGTCTGCACGCTCGGCGCGGACGCCACCTATCGCGCTTGGGTGGAGGCGTTGAAAGAGATCATCGCCGACCGCAGCCAGACCGAACAGCGCAAGCTTCTGCATGACAACGCTGCCGCGTTCTACGCGTTGGTGTAACGGGCGGGGCAGACTGCGGGGGCTGTATACTGCAGGATTCGGAGCCTGCACCGCCCGTGGGCGCCTGACCACGGGCTACTGACAACCCCATGGGACTCGAATGGAGAACGCTGGAAGATGAAGAGGGCCGGGTCCAGAAAGAGGCCCCGGAGGTAGAAGCGCCGGCGCCGCAACGCCGCGGCAGAAAACGATGGCTATCGGTTCTGGTTGCTCTGCTGCTGGTGGCGACGGTCATCTTGGGGGTGCGCTACGTTCTGCTGGAAAGGTTGGACGCTTTTGCCGCCACCGTCGAAGCAGACGTGCTGTCCATGCATAGCCTCGTGGCGCAGGCCGAGCGTGACCTCGACGGCGCGCTCTTCGGCAGCATGATCTCGCCGGACTACCCCAACTGGGGCCGAACACAGAAAGAGATGCTTCTCAGCGGCGCGCGCTGGGACCGGCCGTATTTCGACTTAATCCTTGACCACGGCTCGGACGATCTGCCGCCCGCCGGCACGGTGGAAGATATCGAATTCACGTCCGACTGGCGGATGGCGACCGTCACCCTGGCCTACCCTTACGTTCGTGCTGACGGTTCCCCGGTGACTCTTCACCAGATCGTTACCTACCGGGACGAAGTCACCGGCTGGGCGCTCGTCCCCGCCTATCCTTCCTTCTGGGGCGAGACACAGAGGTTTGATGGCGATTATCTGACGGTCGAATACCCGGAACGGGACGCACCAACGGTCGAGCGGTTGGCGAACGAATGGGACGAGATGCTGGCCGCAGTCTGCCAGGAGTTGGAAGGTTTGCGCTGCCGCCGCACGTGGAGGCTGAAGGTGGAGCTCTCCACCGAGTCCGGCCCGCTCGCACGCATGGCCGAAGGGTCGTCTCGCGGCCCTCTTTGGAAGGGGATGTCCTACATGACTCCGATTGGCAGGGGCGCTCGCCGGTCGGGTCTGGAGTTGCCGACGCCGAGCCTCATCGGCAGTCCGGTGGATGAAGCCGGCTATCAGGCCGTGCGCGCCGGCTACGCGCCGCTGATCGTGGGCGGAGGCATCGCCGAAATCATTGGCTGGCGCTGCTGTGAAAAGGTCGTATTCTTCCGCGCTTTACTCGATAAACAACTCAGCCGCTTGGGGATTAAGCCGTGGCCTCTGACCGCCTCCGACTACGAGGATATCCTGCAGGGCTCGATTCGCGACGTGTCAAGCCTGCACTGGGTCTATCTCCAGCGCTCTTTCAACAACATCACGCCACAGATCCAGAAAACCGTCTACAGCATTGTGGACTTTATCCTCGTTTCCAACCCTGAGCGTTCGCTGGCTTCACTGCAGCGTCTGCTGCTTCGCTACGATACCTATCGCCCCTGGCTGTTCAGCGCCCTCCCTTTCGACAGGAACCAGACCGGGCACGGCAGCTACGTACGATGGATTCAAAAAGAGTGGATCAGCTATGCTGATCAGCAGTTGGCCGCTGCTACGGCCCCGGGCAGTGCTCTGCCCGAACAGGATCTGCAGCTGCTCTGCACGGCGCAACGGTTCAACGGAGCACATCTGTACCGTTATGATCTGCAGACAGATCAATTTGTCGCGGAGAACAGTGACGGCCCGTTTCGTCTGATGTACTCCCTCCCGAACGACGACGGCGTTCTGCTTCAGAGATTGAGAGAAAGTGTAGCCGAGGCAGGTGGCTCCCAGATACAGATCTGGCGGCAGGGCCAGACGCAGGACGTCGCCTACCGGTCCACCAATGCCACCCTCTACGGTTTGGGGACCATCGCAGACGGGATGCTCTTCTACACCTATAACACCCGCCGCCGGCCGCCCATCCGGTTTGCCTATCTGAATCAGGCCGAGTGCGACGGCGGCGCCTGTGCCGTGCGCTTCCTGGACGGTTGGCCCGCCTGGTCGCCTGACCGGGAGAGGACGGTTGTCTCGCAGGGGGACGGTGTGCTGTGGCTGGGCGACGACGCCGGAGAGCCGCAGAGGGCGGTCGCCAACGGCCGGTCGACGGCGTGGCTGGACAACACCCGTTTCGCCTTTATTCAGCCGGACGATGGCATGCAAGTGGAAATGATGACGCTGCCCGATCTTGAGGCGAAAACGCTCTTTGAGATGGAGAGGCTGGTTGACGCACTGCAGGACGCGACTGACGGAACGCATGTCTCCCGTGCCGAGTTAGCGACGCATCCGGCCATGCCGGACCGGCTCTTCATTGGCGCGCGCATCGGGCCCAGGCCGGGCGCGGAGGACACACACGTTTTCGTCTACAACCTCGCCACAGACCAGCTCACAGAGCTGCTGCAGGTTAACCACCCGCTTGAACCGTACCGGTCCCTGCGTTTCTCCCCGGACGGGCGCTGGCTTTTCGTCCACAGCGTACAACAGCGCGGCAGCGGCTGGCATCTGCATATCTACAACAATCAGACGGGTGACATCCTGACCTATTCGTCAGAGACTTCGTTGGCCTTTCCAGGGTATGATCTGTCGGCAGACGGCGCCTGGCTGGTACGTGTAGATGAAGGGTTTATCCATCTTATTCAGTTGAACGGCGGCCGGCAAAGGCTGGTGGCGCACGATTTTGCCCACTGTTATGCAGCCGTATGGGTAAACAGAAGCATGCCGTAGCCCCTGTCGTGTTCCTTGCGCGGGACAGCCAGGAATTTTGAGAGGAGATGCAACGACTAAACCACAACCATTCCGCGATCAACACTGGGGCAGGGGAAGCGCTCTTTCTGATAACTGGCCACTAACCACTGACCACTGCAATTATGGGCGGTCGGGCCTATTCGGCCCTCCCTTGTGCGGGGGCGGAGCCCCCGCA
>WTGY01000093.1 GCA_011523365.1 Caldilineaceae bacterium | reverse complement strand
AGACACCCCCGTCCCGCTGGCAAAATAATCCCCCCTGTGCGACAATTCCCCCGCCTGATCCCAAGAACCCATCCCCAATCAATCGCCAGCCACCATCCACAAAAAATGCCCGGCCAACTATTCACCAACTACTTCCTCGAAGAAGGCATCCTCCACACCGCCGCCTGGCAGGAATCCCTCTCCCAACCCGCTGACCTCGACGCCTTCCGCACCCAGGCCCTCACCCTTCTCGAAAAAGCCGACAACTTCCACTCCATCAACGAAGCCTCCACCGAGATGGAGCTCATCCGCCCCCTCTTCAACCTGCTCGGCTGGAACCACTACCTGCCCCAGCAGGGCAGCGACCAAAATCAGGACATCCCCGATCACCTGCTCTTCGGCGATGCCAGCTCCAAGGACAACGCCGCCACCAAACCCGCCGCCGCACGCTACCCCGACGCCCTCGCCGTCGCCGAAAGCAAGCGCTTCGACCTGCCCCTCGACGCCCGCGAAGGAAAACAGACCGGCTCACCCCACGCCCAGATCCTCCGCTACCTCGCCACCGCCGACATCAACTCCGACGGCCGCATCCGCTGGGGCATCCTCACCAACGGCAGCATCTGGCGCCTCTACGACCGCCGCGCCCTCCCCCGCGCCAGCGGCTACTACGAAGTCGACCTCAACGCCGCTCTCAATGCCGCCGACGCAGCCCACAGCCTGCGCGCCTTCCGCCTCCTCTTCGGCCGACCCGTCTTCAGCCCCCAACACGGCGCCCTGACCAGCTTCCTCGAAGACGCCATCGCCGAAGGCCGCCGCTACGAAGAACAGGTCGCCAGCGACCTCTCCGGCACCGTCTTCGACAAAGTCTACCCCGCCCTGGTCCGCGCCCTCGCCGCCAAGAGCGGCGCCGAGCTGGAAGACGTCCGCCAGGCCGCACTCATCTTCCTCTACCGCCTCCTCTTCCTCCTCTACGCCGAGGACCGCGACCTGCTGCCCGTCAACGACAGCCGCTACGACGACTACGGCCTGCGTAAATCCGTCCGCGACGACATAGACCAACGCATCGCCGCCGGCGACGCCTTTTCCACCGTCGCCCCCAACTACCACAACCACATCACCACCCTCTGCCGCCAGGTCGACGAGGGCGACGCCTCCATCGGCCTCCCGCCCTACAACGGCGGCCTCTTCGCCCGCCAAGCCGCGCCCATGCTCGAACAGGTCAGCCTCTCCGACCGCGTGCTCGCCCCCATCATCCACAATCTCAGCCGCACCAGGGGCGACTCCGGCCGCCGCTTCGTCAACTACCGCGACATGACCGTCCAGCAGCTCGGCTCCATCTACGAGCGCCTGCTCGAACGCGAACCCGTCCGCACACCCGCAGGCGAAATCGTCGTCCGCCCCAACAGCTACGCCCGCAAGGACAGCGGCAGCTTCTACACCCCCCAACCGCTCGTCGATCTCATCGTCGAGCGCACCCTTACGCCCCTGCTCGAAGAGCGCAAAGCCGCCTTCCACGCCAAAGCCGCCGCCCTCCAGGGCGACACCCGCGCCAAAGCCGACCGCATCGCCGACCTCCGCCCTCTCGACCCCGCCGCAGCCGCGCTCGACCTCAAAGTGCTCGACCCCGCCATGGGCAGCGGCCACTTCCTCGTCACCGCCGTCGACTTCCTCTCCGACGCCATCGCCGACCTCGTCGAATACGCGCCCACCGCCGCCCCCTGGCTGCAGGACGCCTACACCTCGCCCCTGCTCGACCGCATCGCCGCCATCCGCGCCGACATTCTCGCCCGCGCCGACGCCGCCAACTGGATCATCGACAGACCCCAGCTCACCGACCAGGCCATCATCCGCCGCATGGTCCTCAAACGCTGCATCTACGGCGTCGACAAGAACCCCCTCACCGTCGAGCTCGCCAAAGTCTCCCTCTGGCTGCACAGCTTCACCGTCGGCGCCCCCCTCTCCTTCCTCGACCACCACCTGCGCTGCGGCGACTCCCTCATCGGCCTCCGCGTCCGCGACGCCGCCCGCGAGCTCTCCCGCCTCGGCGGCTTCACCTCCGCCAGCGCCATCCAGGCCGCCGAAAACGCCGCCGCCGGCATGCAGCAGATCGAAGAAATGTCCGACGCCGACATTTCTGAGGTCGAAGAATCCGCCGCCCTCTTCCGCGAGGTCGAAAAAACGACCGCCCCTCTTCGCGGCCTCCTCAACACACTCTGCGGCGTCAACTGGCTCGCCGCCGGCATGAAAAAGAAGCAGCGCTCCGAATTCGAAGCGCCGCTCCAGGCGATAATTGTCTCGCAAGAGGAGAAGGCCTTCTCCCTCCTCTCCGACGGTCCCGACCGCGTCGACGCCGCCGACCCAATCCGCCAGAGCACCTACTGGCCCCAATTTGCCGAAATTTGGCGCAGCGCCAATGACATCGCCGACCGCGAAACCTTCCTCCACTGGGAAGCCGCCTTCCCCGGCGTCTGGCGCCGCTGGCAGGACGACCAGCCCACCGGCGGCTTCGACGCCATCATCGGCAACCCACCCTGGGACCGCATCAAGCTCCAAGAGGTCGAATGGTTCGCAACCCGTTCCCCTGAACTGGCCCTTGCCCCTACCGCCGCCGCCCGCCGCCGCGGCATCAAGCAACTGCGCGAACAAAGCGACCCCCTCGCCGCCGATTTCGACGCCGCCAAACTGCGCGCCGACCGCCTCGGCCAGCTCATCCGCGCCTCCGCCCACTACCCACTGCTCGGCGGCGGCGACATCAACCTCTACTCCCTCTTCGTCGAGCGCGCCATGCGCCTGGCCAAACCCGACGGCATCGTCGGCCTCCTCACCCCCTCCGGCATCTACGCCGACAAGACCGCCGCCCGCTTCTTCAAAACCGTCTCCACCAGCGGCCGCGTCGGCGGCCTCTTCGACTTCGAGAACCGTCGTCTCGGAACAGACCTTCCGCCCTTCTTCCCAGACGTCGACTCCCGCTTCAAATTCTGCGCCCTCATCTTCGGCGGCGAGGAGCGCCGCTTCCCCCAGACCGACTGCGCCTTCTTCCTCCACGACACCGCCGCCATCGACGATCCGGACCGCTGCTTCCCCCTGGCCCCCGCCGACTTCGCCCGCGTCAACCCCAACACCGGCACAGCCCCCGTCTTCCGCACCCGCCGCGACGCCGACATCACCCGCCGCATCTACGAACACCACCCCGTCCTCGTCGACCGCTCCGGCAATGAAGAGATCCGCACTTGGCCTGTCCGATATGTGCGCATGTTCGACATGGCTAACGACTCCCATCTCTTCCGTACCGCGGCACAGCTTGAGGCAGACGGCTTTTACCCTGTTCAATACAATAGTTGGAAAAAAGGAGATCAACTGAAACTGCCATTGTACGAAGGAAAAATGGTGCAAATGTTTGATCACCGTGCTGCCAGCGTCGTTAGCCTGGAAGGAAATCTATTTCGGCCGGGGCAGCCAGACCGAACCCTTGCAGAGGACCACTGTGACCCGAACTTTTTTCCTCGTCCCCGCTATTGGATTGGTCGACACGACAGCGAAGTTACCGAAAGAGTCGACTGGTTCATAGCGTTCAAAGATGTAACGTCTTCAACAAACGTTCGAACAATGATTGCCGCCGTCATTCCCCACGCCGGCTGTGGGCACACTTTGCCAATACTTCTGCCTAGCGACTCTGGTCTTGACGAGGATGGCAGAGCCTGTCTTCTTGCCAACTTTAACAGCGTGGCTTTTGACTACATTGCTCGCCAAAAGGTTCAAGGCAATCATCTGACTTGGTACATCGTCGAGCAACTCCCCGTAATCGCCCCCACCGACTACGACCGCGCCTTCGGCGCCACCACCGCCCGCGACCTCGTCCGCCACCACGTCCTCCGCCTCACCTACACCGCCCACGACATGGCCCCCTTCGCCCGCGACCTCGGCTACCACGGCCCGCCCTTCATCTGGAACCAAGAAAAACGCCGCCACCTGCGCGCCCGCCTCGACGCCCTCTACTTCCACCTCTACGGCCTCTCAAAAGACGACGCCGCCTACATCCTCGACACCTTCCCCATCGTCCGCCGCCACGACAAAGCCGCCTTCGGCTCCTACCGCACCAAAAACATGGTCCTCGCCTACTACAACGCCCTCGCCGCCGGCGACACCAACACCGACGTAGCCCTCTGAGCCGATTAGGTTTTGCACTATCTCCAAATTCTCCACCAAGCACGAGCCGGCCCCAGCCGTGTCCCCAGGAACTTCTCCAGGTTAGCACGATGCAGCACGGTCCTGCTGCCGCTGCTGGCGTCTTCGTCGATCAAGGTGGAGGGCACATCCTCCCAGTCAAAGCCTCGTCGCCCAAACACATCTCGCGGCTCCCAGACGATTACCCTATCGCTGTCAACCGTCCAGCCAGAGGAAGCTTCGCCTTCACTCCTTACGTAGGCCGACTCTCGCAGAAGGCTCAGCAGGCGGGCCTTTACACGGTCGTAACGCTTTTCGGCGTAACTGAGCCAAGACACCTTCTTGCACCAGGTCGGCCTCTTCCCACCGCTGGCCTCTGAGATCAAACGGCTAATACTACAACCGCACATTGATCGAAGAGTGTTCCTTCGGCGATAATGAGAGA
>WTGY01000053.1 GCA_011523365.1 Caldilineaceae bacterium | reverse complement strand
CCCCCCCTAAACCCCCCGCCGCACCAAGTGTGTGGCTAGTATGAAGTTGTCGTCCCGCGGCGGCCGGGCTTCCCCCCGCGTCCTGGCAGATTCCGAGTATGTGCCAGCGCAGGCAAGACAAACGTGGCAACTCCAGTTTGTCCCCAACGTTCACCGCGATGAACATCGAGTGCCCGCTACAGAAATACTGACGGCACATTCCGCCCAGACACACCGCACACTGAATACACACAGAACACGGCTTAGTAGCTGCCAGCATTCAGTGGCAGCACTCGCGCCCCTGCGCTCGGTGGGCTAATGTATACCTCCGGCCACAGGTTCATCGCCTTGGCATACGCCTCCTGGACCGCCTCTCGCACATCCTTCTCTGTCCCGGCCTCCACCAGAGCCACCGCGCATCCGCCAAACCCAGCCCCTGTGAGGCGGGCGCCCAGGCATCCGGGATGGCTGCGCATCGACTCAACCATCCGGTCCAGCGCCTCGCTGCTTACTTCATAATCGTCTCTCAAGCTCTCGTGGCTGGCGTCCATCAGCCGGCCTACCACGCGAAAGTCGCCGCCCTCCAGGGCGTCAACCGTCTTCAGAACGCGTTCGTTTTCGCTTACCACATGACGGCAGCGGCGGAAAACGGTAGCGGGCAAAAGCGAACGGTGGGCCTCCAGGTCGTCGCGGCTCACATCGCGTAGAGCAGTGATGTCCGGAACTGCAGCTTGCAACCGGTGCACACCGTCTTCACACTGTGCCCGGCGTTCGTTGTAGGCGCTTCCCGCGAGAGATCGGCTTGCCTTGGTATTGCCGATCACCAGGGACACGCCCTCCGGAAATGGAACCCGCCGATAGTCCAGGCTTCGGCAGTCGATTAAGAGTGCGTGTCCCTCTTCTCCGAGAGTACTAATAAACTGGTCCATGATGCCGCAGTTGACGCCGACGAATTCGTTCTCGGCCTTCTGAGCAGCTCTGGCCAGTTGGGGTCCGGTCAGCGTGTGAATCTGGTTCGCCGCCGTCAGAAACGCCTTTGCTGCCGCAATTTCCAACGCAGCCGAACTGCTCAACCCGCTTCCCCTCGGTACATTACCGCTCACAACCCCCTCAAACCCCTTCAACTCCACACCAAGATCGGCCAGCTCCAGGCCTACGCCCTGAACATAGCTGGGCCACAACTGACTGCTACGCTTAGTAGCCCCGATCTCAAAGTCTGCCCACGAATCAAACTCAAGTGCGTACAACCTTACCCTGCCGTCATCGCGCGACCGAAAGAGAACCCTCACGTCCCGGTCCAGGGCCACAGGCAGCACAAATCCTTCGTTGTAGTCGGTATGCTCTCCTATCAGATTGACCCTGCCCGGGGCGATAGCAAGATGGGTCGCCGCGCCCTCGAAGTAAGTGCCAAACCCGTCCAGTATGGTCTGCGTTCGCTTGTCTGGTTGCATGGCGCAAGTTGCCCGGATCTCTGAAAGTTCAGCAAGTGCGAAAATCTTCGTCTGTCGGCCTGGCTCAGTGCTTCTCCGAATCCGACTCGGCGCGCCCCAGTACCGCAAAGAGATTCAGGTCTGACTCTTTTCCGTCGGCGCGAAATGTATGCACAACAATCTGTCCCGAGTCTGCGGCCAGCTGTCTCAGCTCGGTCTCATCGACTTGGTGAACATAGCGCACGGATCTGATGCCTTGACGCCATGGCAGGAGTCCGTCACCGGGCTCTAAATCGGCGGCGCTGATGCCAACAGTGTCCGGGTCGATCAATTTGCTTCGAAACCTTTCACTGCTGAGAAACTGCCAAAAAGAAAGAATGACATAGCCTGCGCTCAGATGCAGGAGGTCCCTCATCAGTCTCAGGCGTAGCTCATACCCTGGCAGGTGCTGCACGGTTGCCGTGCATAGCACTACACTGTATCGTGGCGTTTCAGACACTTCGCCAGTCCCGCGGATGCAACATTTCTCGACACCTCCGCCCTTCCTTAGAGCGCACGCCCAGCTGGCATCCGCCAGGTCCGACTCAATGAACTCACAATCGACGCCTTCGAGGCCCGCGGTGGCCTTCCGGGCGAGTCGAAGTAGGGACCTGCTTCCATCCACCCCTGTGTAGGATGCGGAGATACCTGCATCTTCAAGCAGTCGGGCAAAGCGGCCGTTGCCGCAGCCCACATCCAACACCGACAGCCTTTCCTTTCCGGCGGTCCTGAAATACGGTAAAATAGCCCGGAGTCCCGGGGTCCAACTTTGGCGCGTTGCGTCGAAATGCTGCGCCGCCTGCTCATAGAATCGGCGATTCAGCGAAAGCAAACTGTCCTGGGTCAGTGGGTCCATACCTGCTGCCGTCGTCGGCTTGCCATCTTGCTGCCGCGGCAATTCAGAATGTCCTTGCACCAACATGAAACGAGTTCTGGCTCCGGAAGAGATTCCGGCCGAGGTAGTTCAAACATCCCGGGAGTGGCAGCGAAAACGGAGCTTCGATCCGGCTGACCATCTTACCGCCCTGTCATCGATCTTACGGGAAGTCCTGGCCGTGCAGGAATCTGATTGGGACACAAGTCGATCCTTGCGTTCCATTCTAGCCCGATACCCTAAAGACGGCAAAGGATTCTATGCCAAATCTGATCTGGTCGCCGGTTTTCGGCTCCTGATCAATGAAGGCGAACTGGAACCGGACCCCCTCCTGCTGGACAGAATCCGCATGAAACCGGTGCGTACCGCCAGCGGCGTCGCGCCTGTGACCGTTCTGACCGCACCGGCCGGCTGTCCGGGCCAGTGCATCTTCTGCCCCGATGACTGGCGAATGCCGAAGAGCTACATTTTCGACGAACCCGGCGCGCAGCGGGCCGAACGTGACGGATTCGACCCGTTTAAACAGACGTTGGGCCGCATCGACGCCTTCGAGAGCATCGGCCACGACGCCAGCAAAGTGGAACTTCTGATCTTGGGAGGAACATGGAGCGCCTACAGCCAGGACTACCGCGAATGGTTCGTCCGCCGCTGCTATGACGCCATGAACACCTACGGAAACCCAGGACACTTGCCGTCTGCCACGCTGGAAGAAGCGCAGAAACGCAATGTATTAGCCGCGCACCGCAACGTTGGCCTCGTCGTAGAGACTCGCCCGGACTGGATTACTCCGGATGAAATTCGACACCTGCGCCGTTTGGGTGTGACGAAAGTTCAGATCGGGGTCCAGAGCCTGGAGGACGACGTTCTGGAAATGAACAAGCGCGGACACACCGTGGCCGAGGTAAAGGACGCACTGGGCCTGCTCAGAACGGCTGGATTCAAACTGCATCTGCACTGGATGCCCAATCTCTACGGGGCAACGCTGGAGTCGGACCGCAACTCGTTTCGCAGGTTCTTCGATGATCCGTCAGTCCGGCCCGATGAACTCAAAATCTACCCTTGCTCCCTGATTGCCGGTACAGAGCTCCATGAGAAGTGGCAGGCCGGCGACTATATTCCCTATACGGAAAAGGAGCTTGTGTCGCTGCTGGCAGATATCAAGCCGACCGTGCCACCGTACACACGCATCAACCGCCTCTTTCGCGACATACCGGCACATCACATCGAGGCCGGAGTGAAGACGAGCAATCTGCGCGAGGTAGTCCATCAGGAGTTGGCGCGTCGTGGTGATCGCTGCGGCTGCATACGCTGCCGCGAAGTGCGGCGACAGCACGTGCGTGAAGAAACGCTGCGTTTGACCGTCACCACCTACACAACCGACTTAACGGTTGAGCACTTTCTGCAATATGTCGTGGATGAGAACACGGGGAACGGCTCACAGGCAGACTTTGAGCGGGCCCCCCTCGCAGGTTTTCTGCGCCTGAGTCTGCCTAAGTCGCCTTCGGCCGGGAGTCGGGCTTTCCTGGATGAGATTGGCGGCAATGCCATGATTCGCGAAGTTCATGTGTACGGACCGGCGCTTGCCATCGGCAGCGCAGAAAACGGTGCTGCCCAGCATGTTGGCGTCGGTACGCGCCTACTAAACGAAGCAAGACGCATCAGTCGTGATGCAGGGTTCGAGCGCATCAGCGTCATTTCCGCAACCGGCACACAGGCCTACTACGCAGCGCGCGGATTTGAGCCCGGCGAACTCTACATGACCGGCCCCACCTAGGGTGCTGCCTAGACCCACCAACGTCTAAAACTGGCAAATAGCCGGATGATGTCAGACAAAAGGCGCAGGAAACTTGCGCCTTGTCGGCTTCACGGCAGGGGGCAAATCCCTTTAACGGCCGAACCTGTTTTCACCCGGCCGCTCTAAGTATGTTGAACCCCAGCTGATTCTCCTGGTAGGCCCCACTTCAGCCAATGCAAAAAGAGGAGCAGCAATTTATCGCCGCTCCTCTTCCTTTCAAGCCTGATATTTGCCCGAACTGGTCAGGCCATCCTTTCGGCCGGGCCGGTTCAGGCGGTTTCCGACCTAAAAGTGCAGCGTCAGGTCGAACTCTGTCGCTTGCACCAGTGGCAGAATCTGAAGAATCGTGGGCATCATCGAACCCATGCCCGGCATCGCCATGTCCAGCAATGGGATGCTGGTTACCAGTTCGATCAGGTTGCTGGCCTTGCCATCTGACCAGTCCAACGTCGGCAATTCGTCGCCGTCAATGGAAATCGTGATTCCGTCGACGTTGGTGCTGATGCCCAGTTGCGAAATCCCCAGGGCCCCGGCCATACCGATCTGACCAATGGTCAAGGCAAGACCACCAAGCGCACCGCCGGTCATCGCATTCATCTCAGCAATGGACATGTCGCCAATGCTGAAGCTGCCGTCCGCCTCGTAGAAAATCGGTAGATTGATGCGCGGCGGCGTGCCTACGGCTGCCAGGAACTCGTCCTGCGCGGCCTGGGCAGCCATCGCTGCTTCGCTGTCACCTTCCACGAAGAGCGGAATCTCCTCGGCTCCAGGTGCAACCGGGAAGCGGGCAATCACGCCAATCCCAATCCGGTCCACGAGCGCAAAGAGCAGGTCTGCCATTGGAATGGCCATGCCGAATGTGCTGAGCGTTCCCGGCAACGCATTCAGCGAATCGCCATCATAGCTGATATTCGGAATACTGCGGCCGTTGACCAGAAGCAGCAAGCCCTCAGGTGTATTGCTCACCTGGATGTGCTGAATGTTGCTGGCCTCCAACATAAAGACCATCTCAGCCGGGACGGCCACATCCAGATCTACGCCAAGAGTTCCCACCAGGTCGGCTAAGGCAGCATTCTTAATCGCGGCCATCCCGTCCGCGCCGAAGTCAAGCACAAGCGCAGGCAGGTCTATGACCAATTGGTCGGCATCGGCTTCGATACTTCCCTGGCCGGCGCGCGGCGCACAGCCCGATACAGCGATAACTGCAATTAGCATTATAGCGGCCCAGAACCTCACACGTCGTTTGAGCATTTCATACCTCCTAAGGGCGGTCAAGGTAAAAAGGGTGATGAGTGATTACTGCAAGAGTGGGGAAATCACGACCGATTACGATAAATCCCGTTGACTGGATCAGCGGGAATTGTAACACCAAATTGAGAAAAGAAACAATGCTCCTGAAACAGTGGCTAATGGGGGGTTTCCCGTGCTTGCGCTCCGCATGATAAGGGAAACTTCTGATAATTGCAAACTCCAGATTCCCTTTGGAAAGACTATGCCTGAACCTGATGCAAGTGGCCCCAATTCTAAACGATGACAGATCCTGAGTCAACCCGTCGAAAAGAGCACTTGACACGGCAAATGAACTCTTCCAAACCCGGTCTCTGAAAAGCCGCCCACTGCTCTCGACCTCTTAGCGCCCAGCCCCTCTTCGCTCCAGCTCCCCCCTTGCAAAGAAGACGAGTCGGTGGCGTCGGTGGCGTCGCCGGCTGGCGAACCCACTCTGAAGAGACTTTCATCTGAGCTGGCGAGCGCTTCTTACGGCATTCGGGGAGGTATAGCGGCACAACGCGGGGATCGTCCGGTCAAAACGCACTCAATTCATGTCAAATTCGATGAATTCACCGGTCACGGTGAAGATTATCCGCTCACAGATGTTGGTCACCCTGTCGGCCGCCCGCTCCAGATTGTGCGCGGCCCAAAGCAGATAGTTGCAGCGATCGATTAGCGACGTGTCCTCCAGAATCATCGCGATAAGGTCACGATGGACCTGGTTGTAGAGGGCGTCGACCTCATCGTCTTGCAAGGGAATCGTCCTGGCCGCTTCCAGGTCCTGGTGTAGAAATGCATCGAGAGCCTGTTGTAGCATGTTCGTAGCGATATCGCACATGCGGGGTATATCTACAAGCGGCTTTATCAGTGCCTCCGGGCCAATCAATAGGATAATCCGTCCGATGCCCTTTGCGTAGTCCCCTATCCGCTCCAACTCCGTACTGATTTCCAAAACCGCCGCGATCAATCGCAAGTTTCCGGCCATAGGCTGTTGCGTCGCAATCAAACGCAGACAGTCGGCCTCGATTTCGAAGCGCTTCTTGTTTATCACTTCATCTTCTTTAATCAGTCGCTTTGCCGTCTCCATGTCCCTCTGCCGCAGCGCCTCGACCGACTCCTTCAATGCCTGGATCACCATGCTTCCCAGCATCAGTGTATCCGTCTGGAGCGTCTCCAACTCTCTCGCAAATGAGGTTCGCAGGAGCTGTCCCATCGATGTTCTCCTTTCCATCAGAAGGACTATCGACTCTTTACGTAGGGGAGTATTCTGTCTCGCATCAGATCCCGCACCTGCCTGCAAGCAGAGCTCCTTTCTGAATCGCTGCCGGCTAACTTAGTGGGATCGTCAAATGGCATGTGCTTGACTTCCTCGTCGCCAAACCACGCAGGGCAGTTTTGGGCCGCATTATCGCAGACTGTAATAACCAGGTCCAGTTGCATCTCTCGAAAGAGGTCGACTGGGTCAGTTGTACCTTGACTTATGTCGATATCAAGTTCCGCCATTGCCCGCACTGCAAGCGGATGGACCGCGCCCGAGGGCGCCGTGCCGGCCGAAAACGCCTGCCACTCGTCGCCAAGATAGGCATTTACTAGCCCTTCGGCCATCTGACTGCGGCAGGAGTTGCCGGTACATAGGATGAGAACGCGCTTTCTGTCAGTGCTCATACCGACTCCTTTATCAGTGTGTAGACTCAGCCGAACCGGCCAGTAATATAATCTTCTGTCCTCTTCTGACTCGGATTCGTGAAGATCTTTTCGGTGTCGTCAAACTCTATCAGATTTCCGGTCCGTCTGTCATCCACGCTGAAAAAGGCTGTGTAATCAGAAATCCGGGCTGCCTGCTGCATGTTGTGTGTTACGACTATTATAGTGTATTTCTCTGAAATCTCCTTCATCAAATCTTCGATTCGTAGCGTCGCAATCGGATCCAGGGCCGAGGCGGGCTCGTCCATGAGTATAATCTCCGGCTCCACCGCAATCGCCCTGGCGATACACAACCGCTGCTGCTGCCCGCCGGAAAGGCCGAGAGCACTCTGCTGAAGTTTGTCCTTTACCTCTTCCCATAGTGCGGCCGACCGCAGGGCCCTTTCAACCATCTCGTCCATGTCGCCGCGGAATCCGTTGATGCGTGTTCCCCATGCCACGTTCTCATAGACCGTCT
Organism: Caldilineaceae bacterium; assembly: GCA_011523365.1. Lineage (GTDB taxonomy): Bacteria > Chloroflexota > Anaerolineae > Caldilineales > Caldilineaceae > Bin5. The sequence goes on along the minus strand of WTGY01000053.1, from coordinate 15,189 downwards.
TGGGAAATGGATTCGCCTTCTGAAAAACCATTCCAATACGGCGCCGCACTTCCACCGGGTCTACCTCATCGTCGTATATGTTCTGGCCTTGAAACAGGACCTCGCCTTCAATACGGGCGCTGGTAATCAAGTCGTTCATGCGGTTGAAACAGCGCAGGACCGTACTCTTGCCACACCCTGAAGGCCCGATAATCGCCGTAATCTTGTTGGAGGGTACACTCATGTCCACATCGCGTACCGCGCAATAGTCCCCGTAATAGACGCTCATCTTCTCGGCCTCGATGGCATACCTTCCCGTCCCATTCGGCGACGTCCTGCTCGTTTCAGACTGGGCCTGTGGAGAGCGATCGACTGCAACTGACATGTCTTCAGAATCTCCTCTAAGCGCTGGCCTGACTGCGGTCAAAGCGGTTTCGCAGTAACACTGCGGAAGCGTTGAGTGACAATAAGAGAATCAGCAGAACCAGAATCGCCGCTGCGGCTAGGTTTCTGAATTCATCTTGCGGTCTCGATGTCCACTGATAGATCTGGATGGGCAATACTGTAAATTTGGAAAACGGTCCGCTGGGATCTAGAGCGATGAAAGTTGAGGCCCCAACTACGACGAGCGGTGCGGTTTCGCCAATTGCCCTACTCACCGCCAGAATCGTTCCCGTCAAAATGCCGGGCATGGCGCTCGGCAGAACATGGTGCCAGATAACCTGCCAGTGGGTCGCCCCTAACCCGAAGCCCGCCTGCCGCAGTGAATTGGGAACGGCCCGAATCGCCTCTTGACCGTTAATGATGAGAAGCGGGAGGATCAGCAGCCCAAGAGTCAGTCCGGCCGAAATAATCGTCCTTCCATTCGCGGTGGACTGGTCACCTATCCCCAAAAACGCACCGCTTGTGAACACTTCCAATATACGAACAAAGATCGCCAGCCCCAGCATCCCATAGATGATCGACGGTACGCCGGCCAGATTATTGATGTTGGTCTGAATCAAACGGTTGAGCAAGCGCTCTCTGCGCGCATACTCTTCCAGGTAGATCGCTGCCCCTACGCCAATGGGAAAGGAAAAAAGAATCGTGATGGCTACCACCCACAAGGAACCGAATATCGCGGTGCGAACGCCGGCGCGCAGCGGTTCGCTCGACTGCGGCTTGCTGATGAAACTGGTCGTAAGCCAGCTACGGAAGTACACATCAGATCCCGGATAGCGCTCTTCGGCCTCTGCAAAGACGCTCCCACGCGCAAACAGTGAGTCGAACAGCCCCCAGGTCGCCTGTACCTGCGGCTCTACCACCCGCTCTAGAATCAACTCGTGGACGTTTTCGCGGCTTCTCACTTCAAATGGCTTGTCGTGCTCATATCGCCTCATCAACCCCGCGGAGATATTCGCCTCCAGAATCTCCACCAGTCTGTCCTTGGGCAGCCTGTCCAGCGGCACACCGTCAACTGCCAGCTCTGCAGGATCGATGTTGTTGACGATTGCAACGTAGCCGAAAGACTGATTGAGAATGTTCAAGAGAAGAGCGCACAAGGCAATGATTCCGGCTAGCATCGCAGCCTGAAATAAAACCGCCCAGGTCCGCCCTCGGCGCCGCCGGCCAACAATCTGATCGTGGTAGGCTGACCCTGAGGGCATCAGACCCTCAGCAGGCCGGGTTGCAGTTCCCTGTTGGTTGAGTGCCATCATTCGTACTCCTCGCGGAAGCGGCGCACGATCCATTGACTCAAGACATTGAGGCTAAGAGTCAGCAGAAAAAGTAGCAGACCGATCGCAAAGATGCTGTTGTAGTCGATCGAATCGTAACTGAGGTCGCCGCCACTGATGCGCACGATGTGCCCTGTCATCGTTTCGGCGGCCCGAAAAGGTGAGAAGGTGAAATTTGGGCCTGCGCCCGCCGCGATGGCGACGATCATCGTCTCTCCAATCGCCCGCGAAATGGCCACAATGAAGGCCGCTGCCACGCCCGAAAGCGCCGCCGGCAACACGATTCGTACAGACGTTTCAAGTCTCGTGGCCCCCAATCCATAGGAGGCCTGCCGCAGCGAACCTGGCACAGCGCTCAATGCATCCTCGCTCATAGAACTGACGAGTGGAATCACCAGAATGCCGATGACGATACCGGCAGAAGCGGTGTTGTAGATCTCCACCAGTTCACGGCCAAAAATACCGCGCAGCAGTGGCGTCATGAATGTCAGGGCAAAATATCCGTAGACGACGGTTGGGATCCCTGCCAGAACTTCGAGAATAGGCTTCAAAATGCTTCGCGTCCGTTGAGGTGCATATTCGCTCAGGTAGATTGCAACGCAAAGCCCTATCGGCAGCGCTACGGCCATCGCTATCAGGCTGGCCATAAGGGTGGCCGTCACCAGCGGCCAGATCCCGAACCTTCCTATGGTGGGCTGCCATTCGGTTCCGCCAAAAAACTTCAAAAGGTTCACTTCCTCATTGGCGAAGAACAGAAGTGATTCACGTCCTAGAATATAGACAATGCCCAATGTTGTAAGGATTGATATCGCGCCGCACAGAAAGAGGAAGCCCTGAATAACCGATTCGGCAATTCTGGGCTTGCGCCTCAGGTCCATCTGGGGCCCTCCGCCCTCGACGGTATCGCCTTCACCTTCCGCGCCTGCCACTGGCCCGCGCATCGACTCAGCAGAAATGGCAGGTTGCGTAACTGGCGCCGATCTTGTCATCGTATTCTCTCGTATCTTCAATGCTTTCGGCTGGCACAGGCTCAATAGCGAAGCATCTTTACGGCCCTGCCGCAGCCCGCATGCAAGATGCTATTCGGTTTTCAAATGCCGCTATTCTAATCCCACTGCCTTCAAGAAAGAACGTTGGGGTCGGAGATAAGTCTCGATTCCCAATTCTTCCAATTTCACACCTGGCCTGCTGGCTCAAACCACAGAATTCGAAGCGATCTATTGCTGTATCGCCTTCAATGCGTCAAGGAGGCTCTGCTTGGCCGCCTCAAGTACGGGACCTTGGGCCGGAAAGTAGCCCGCGCGCTCGATCTCCTCGTTGACATAGGTCAGGTAGAAGTTGATGAAGGCTGCAACCTGGGGCTTCTCGGCCATGATGCCTGCATCCGAGTAGATGTAGAGCGGGCGGGCAAGCGGGTAGCTGCCGCTGTCGACGTTGGCCGAAGTGGCCTCGACGTCGTTGATGGCGACGATCTTCAACGTGTCAGCGTTTTCCTGGTAGTAGGCGTAGCCGAAGTAGCCGACGGCGTACTGGCTGCCGGTAACGCCCCGGACGAGGACGTTGTCATCCTCCGACAGCTGAATGGCCTCGGCACTCAGGATCGGTTCCCTGTCCTTGTCGAAGACCTCCTCGACGAAGTAATCGAAAGTACCGCTGTCGGTGCCGGGGCTGAAGCGCTGAATCGGCTCCGTCGGCCAGTCGGGGTTGACATCGGCCCAGGTGGTGGCGGTGGAGAAGACCAGTGCCAGCTGCTCAATGGACAGATTGTCGACGAACCCATTGTCCTTGCTGACGGTAACGGCCAGCGCATCGGTGCCGACGCGGAACTCAATGGGGACGCGGTCGATGGCCCCGCAGGATTCTCGTTCGGAGTCCGTGATGGGCCGGCTGGCATTGGAGATGTCCGATTCACCGGCAACGCAGAAGCGCTCGAAACCGGCGCCGCTGCCGATACTGTCTACGGTGATGTTGTAAGCGAAACCTTCGTCCTTGAAGCGCTCGGCCATCGCTTCCGACAGAGGGAAGACAGTGGAGCTACCTGCGGTGATTATATCACCTGTCACCTCCAGAGGATTCACCTCAGGTAGTCCGTCCGCCGTCGAACTCCCAGCCGCCGTCTGCACTTCTCCGGCAGGCCCATCGCCTGGGCCCGTCTCTTCGTCTGACCCGCCGCACGCTGCCGGCACTAGGGCGGCTATCAAAAACCATACTAACAATACTCGACGCATTTCTGCTCCTTTGACAATTTGATGGGTGGCTGATTTACCGTCGTATGATGATGCAGTGAATCCCGCGTGGACGCCATGCCCGTGAGACTCATCCCCTCAAATTTGAAAAAGAGATAGACGAATCAACCACTTCTGCCAGCATATCGCAATCAGGTTAATGACCTGTTTTGAAACACGGCGCAGGCGTTAACAACCATTAGTCGTTACGTTAATGGACAATTAACGTCAAAATACTGCGTCCACAATTCAGGAAAGTGCCCCATTGTCCGAGAGGCAAACTGCTTCCGGCACTGGTGGCAAATGAGGCTTTGTACCTCTCGCGTCAATACCAAGAACGCTGCGTCTCGAAGCCCGTCTACTGCTTCATCCAACGTCGCTGCGACGGCAAAAGTGACTTGGCGCACGTAGTCTCGGCTCATCATGTCTTCGTGTGAGTGCTGATGAAGAAACAAAAGGAACCACATCACATGAAACGAGTCGATCTTTCGTTGGAAAATGAACCTTTCGAGCGAAGTCGGCAACATCTGCCACCAATTCCTATGTTGCAGCCCGGTTGGCATAGCCATATCGGGTTTGCAGCGCGTAGCAGGCGCAAACATTGGCTCTCTCAAATCATTTGGGCGATGACGTTTCCCAACTGTCTTCATATCAGATAGCAGACTAACGCCACCCGAAAAACGCGAAGTACAGGAGACGCAAACGGGGATTTAGGGATCGATCTAGAGGAAGTTAGCAGGTGGCTTCGTGTTGGGGACTGAAGGGGAGGAGAGTAGGCAGCCGAACCGGAGGGCTTCGAAAGAACGAGGAACTTTTAGCCGTCCACCTGAGTCCGTCTGCCGTTCGGTGCAACCGGAAGCGTAAACGAAAATGTGCTGCCCCGGTTCTCTATGCTTTCTACCCAGATCCGGCCGCTGTGTGCCTGAACAATGTGCTTCGCAATCGCAAGTCCCAGGCCTGTGCCCAAACTCGCACGCGCGCGATCCGTCTTGTAGAAGCGTTCAAAGATGCGCTCCGTGTCTTCGGCGGGAACGCCGGTGCCCGTATCATTGACAGAAATCGTCACCCGCTGGCCATCGAGCTGAGCGTCTGCTGAAATAATGACCGACCCGCCTTCCGGGGAAAACTTTAGGGCGTTGTGAACAAGGTTCGTAACAACCTGGTGTATGCGTTCTGCATCCGCGAAGACTAGGGGGAGACGGTGCGGCAGGTCGACGATAAGGTTGATTTCACGTCTGGCCGCAAGCGGCTGCAGTCGTTCAACCGGCGTCAATACTGTTTCACTTACCGGTACCGGTTTGAAGCGAAAGGGAACTTGACCCGATTCGATACGCGAAAGCTCTAGGAGTTCCCGCACCATCTGCGCCAGGGCATCCACTTCCGTCTCGATGCGGTCCAGAAAACGTGGGGCGGCCGCAGGGTCGTCTAGTGCACCGTCGCGCAGAGTTTCCGTCAGAGCCTGCAACGATGCCAGTGGTGTCCGCAGTTCGTGAGAAATGTTGCTTACAAAATCGCGCCGCACACGTTCAAGTCGGTGCAGTTCCGTCATGTCCTGCAGCAGCACGATATAGCCTTCACTGCCGCCGGCCACAAACGGAAGGGCAACTACACGCGTCGTTCTGTTGCCCCACTGAAAGATGCTTTCAGCCTGCCTACCGTCATGCCTGCAGTCTTCCCACGTTTCAACGATGCGGTGGTCCCGCACTATTTGGGCCAGAGGCTGTCCTCGCACACTCTGCCGGTCAAGGCTCTCAAGAGATGAGTCACCTTGTGAACCCTCAGTGTGTAAGGGTCCGTCTCCCGTTTCCGCTACCTCTTCAGATTCGGCAGCAGACCCAACGCTCTTCCTCGATTCCAGGCCCGCCATGCGCGCCGCAACCCGGTTGCAAAGTCGAACTCGCCCCTCGCTGTCGAGTATAAGGACGCCGTCCAGGAGGTTGTCAAGGACCGAAGTTAGCCGCTCCCGCTCACGAGTGACCGACGCAACCTGAGACTCCAGCCGGTCCCGCATTCGATTGAATAATCTGGCTAGCTGTCCCGCCTCGTCGGTCCCTTGCGGCTCGATTCGCACGCCGAGCTCCCCTTGGGCCAGACGTGCGGCCGCCTGAATCAAATGACGGAAAGGTCGCGACGTCCCCTTGGAGACGATTAGGACGATTACCACTAGCGCCGAATTTACCAGCAGCATGACGATCAGGACTGCCTGACGCAATGGTTCAAGTGCGGTGTCAATCTCGGAACTCGGTACTGACAGGCGCAATATGCCCACCGCCGCCTCGGTGCTGTCGCCAGATTCTGCGTTGCTGGAACCGTCTTCTTGAGGAGCTACTGCCGCCGCGGCGTATAGCATCTCGGTACCAAACACACTGCTCATGCGAGCGCTGAATCCGGTTCCCTCCTGAAGCGCCTCCGCGACTTCCGGTTGCTCCTGAAGACCGGCCATCGACGATGGATCGGCTAGAGAATCCGCCAGCACACTGCCGTCTGCAAGAGCTACGGTCACCCGCACATCCAGCTGAATTCCCCAGGCCTGCACAAGGCGGACTAGCTCAATGTCGCCTGCCTGCCAGCGCGATTGGGTCAACCCGTCGCGCAACTGCCGGTTTTCCGACAGCAGTAAGGCGTCGGCACCTAGGCGATGACGATGTTGGTCCGAATAGAACTGCTTGAATTGAGAGTGGGAATAAAAGTAGAGGACCGCCATAACGGCCGCGGTTGAGAGACAAATCGGTACAAAGATCCGCCAGCGGATCGAGCGAAACCCAGGCATGTGCTGAGGCCGGAACGGCAAGGCACTCTCGTAAGGTCGAGAGGCGGGAATCTGAGCACCGGTCCTGGCGCGCTCACCCGTCAAAGCGGTAACCGATGCCCCGTACTGTCAAAATGCGGCTGGGATGGGCCGGGTCACCTTCGATCTTCTCCCGAAGCCAGCGAATGTGAACGTCCACTGTTCGGCTGCCGCCGTCGAAGTCCCATCCCCACACTCTCTCCAGAATCAGGCTCCTTCCCAGCGCGATTCCTCGATTGCGGGCCAGAAACAGGAGCAGTTCAAACTCCTTCGGCTTCAATGCCAGAACGCCCCCGTCACGCACTATTTCTCGCCTGCTCTCGTCAATGACCAGATCGTCAAACGTGAAAACCAAGCCACCGTTGGGCGACCCTTGGATCCCCTGGCCTGCGTTGCCCAACTCTTCCCGGTGCAACCGAACTCGGCGCAGGTGTGCTCTTACTCTGGCTAGGAGTTCCCGCATACTGAACGGCTTCGTCAGGTAGTCGTCAGCCCCGACTTCCAGGCCGACTATCTTGTCCACCTCTTCATCTTTGGCCGTCAACATTAGAATAGGCAGGCTCATCTCCTGGCGCAAAATGCGGCAGACCTCAAAGCCGTCCAACCCAGGCAACATGACGTCAAGTATCACTAGGTCGGGCTTCTCCTCCCTTGCTGTTGACAAAGCCTGAACGCCGTCCGACGCCGTGACCACCTCGTATCCTTGCCGCTCAAGATTATACTTCAAAGTCTCAAGCAAAGTCGGCTCGTCTTCAACGATCAGTAACTTTGTCTTCTCCAAGGCACGAGTCCCTTCCGACGCCTCTACTGCGAAGACGCCTCTTACCTCTTCCGACCTCGCAACGATTTCTGGCGCCCCTTTTGCCAGCCCTGTGCCGTCTGTGCGCCTGTTGCCAGGACTCTATTGCAGAACCACGCTTCCGCGCAAAGTACCCGCACGGTCGCTTAGAACCTGAACTTGGACCTCGGCGCCGGAAGGGCCGCGCATGACCCACTCCGTCCAGGCGCGGTTGTCGGTGGGGCTTGCCGCGTAGATCGTGCTCACGGAGAGCTTGCCGCTGCGGCCCTCCAAATGGCCCAACTCCGTCTTTGCCTGTCCGCTGGTCAATCTGACACACTCGGGCAGCGCCAACTCGACGCGGACCGGCCGTGCCGCCTCACGCTTCCGACCTTGAGCACTCGTGTAGGTGGGCAGGAATCCGCTGTTCTCAACCACCAGCCGCAGGCGATAGTCCCCTTCATCCGTCAGTCGATCGAGTGCTAGCGAGTGGATTGTCAAACTCGGCAGCATATCGGCCAGTGACAAGACGAAAGCCGTGTTCCGTTCTGCCTCTTCTCCCATGAGCCTGCGAGGCGGATTTCGCCACGTATACATTCGGTCATATCCGCCGATCTCGACCGGCCCAAGCTGGGGATGCTCGAAAGGATACCAGTCCACCAGAGGGGGTCCATCTCCGTTCTCTTCCAACCACCTGAGAATCTTCAAGTCTTCCTCGTGCGGATGCTTGCGGAACCAACCAATGAAATCCCTGTCCTTGATTCCAGCCCTGCCCGGCAGGTCCCACAATTCAACCGTAAATGAAAAGATTCCAAAGTGGTCGTAAACCCAGTCGTCAAATCCTCCCGTCGTGACTTCCTTGGGATGGTATCGGAATCCGTGATAGACCGACAGACAAGGGTAGCCGGTCAGCTCCTTTCCCCTTTCTCCCATCAGCTCGAACACCCAGAGGTCGCCCGTCTCCATCTCTTCGTCTGGTTGGGTACTGTATGGCCGAAGAATCACTCCGCTTTGCGTATGATAGGTTATAGCTACACTGATATTTCTGTGCCGGCTGATGAAGTCTACCGCCGCCCGAATCTCTGTTTCCGATGCCGGAAACGGACCCGCGCCGGCCTGCGTGGACTCAGGTTGCCATGCATAGGGGAAATTGCGGTTGAAGTCCAGTCCCTGAAACGGTTTGGCCACCTTGATCCCGACGCCGTCGAACTCTTCGAGCCTACCTTCCGGCAGCAACCTGTAGTAAGCACCCCCATGTTCGTCCGGCCCCCTCTTCTCCATCAGCCGGCCGTCCAATGAGCTGATCTTCCAATCGCCATGGGGGTCGGGGATCCGCATCTGCAGGATCCGGCCGTCGCCATCGATGTCCTCTTCATGCAGACCGGCCAGGGGTTCCGCAAATGGATAGGGCCTTGTTCCTGAGCGTACATATTTCGGACTATCTGAGAGCGCCAGGGCTGCCCCGTCAGGATTCAGCCGCGGCACGATGTAGAACGCAACCTTGTCCAGCAACCGTGTACAACGCGCGTCGCTACCATAGCCGGAAAGAAGCGTGTGGGCGATGTGCAGGGCTACCGTTGTCCCGGCTATCTCCGTAGCATGGATGTTGGAATCGATCCAGATGGCCGGCTTGTCTTCGTCACAGCCCGAGTCCTGATTGGTCAGAGTCAGCAAATGGATCGCCCTGTTCTCATGGCTCTTGCCCAACTCAGTCATCTGGGTCAATTGGGGATGATCTTGCCTCCAGCCATTCAGAACCGACTCGACCTCTTCGTTTGTAAAATAGCGGTTAAAGTCCAAGCTGTTCACGTCCTCCGGCGAATGTGACCCGGCCCGTCAAGGTCGGGCCAAACTTCCCAACTTTCTCGCAACGACCACACTCACGGAGAGAGCCCCATGAGAAGTGCTGTCAACAGGCCCGCACTCTCACCGATCTTGTCCACCTCGATATGTTCATGGTTGGCATGTGCCCCATCCCCTGGTATCCCCAGGCCGTCTAGAGTAGGTACGCCCAGGGCACCGGTCAGGTTGCCGTCACTGCCGCCTCCTGTTCCGCCTTCCTTCAAATCCATGCCCAGCTTTCGCCCAATTTCCTGGGCCTGGTCAAAAAGAGATCCTGTAACAGACTTCTCCAGCGGTGGACGGTTTACTCCCCCCGTCACCTCAATCCGGATTCCGGCTACTTTAGGTTTGATGCCCAGTATTTCTCTGTTTACTCGTTCCATCTCGGCGGAATTCCAGGCACGCACATCGACGAGTGCTCTGGAATGAGCGGCAACTACGTTGGGACGCGTCCCCGCCTCAACAACGCCAACGTTTACTGTAGTTCCTGCCCCCATGTCCGTCAATCTGTGCAAAGCCAGGACCTGGTGCGCCAGTTCCTGAACGGCGCTGACGCCCTTCTCGGGTTCCACACCCGCATGCGCCGCCCGCCCGGTTATCGAAAGCGCATAGTGGGCCCCGCCCTTTCGTGTAGTCTTCAGAACACCACCGGGGAGCGGCGGCTCCAGCACCAGGACATAGGCGGCCTGTCGCGCCTCCGTTTCAATCAGCTCACGCGAGGTCTGGCTGCCCACCTCCTCGTCAGACGTCGCAAGCACGACAACGGGACGCGGCAGGCGCAGACCCATGCTCTGCACACCCCGGAGCACGTATTCCACCAAGGCCAGACTGGACTGCATATCGAAAATCCCGGGCCCGTACGCCCAACCCTGGTCATCCACGCGGAAAGGGTGGGTCTCCAGGGATCCAATTGGCCAGACTGTGTCGTAATGGCAGAGTACCAACGCCGCCGGCGACTCTTGCTGGGCCACATACTCGGAATTCCGAAATCGGGCCCGCAGGTGGTTTCCGCGCACCTCACTGGCGACTATCTCCGTTTCCAAACCGGCTGCTGTAAAGCGTCTGGCCAGTCGGTCGACAAAAGCATCCAGCCGCTGCTTCTCGTTGGTTGGCGTCTCCTCCTTCACATGCTCGCCAATCGTAGCCAGGATCTGCGCCTCTTTTTGCCTGTAAAAGGGGATAATCTGACCGGGATTCATTGCGAACTCCTGCCAAAGAACGGGTCTGGACCGTTCAGGAATGTAAGTCCCAAGGCGCGGACACCTGGTCTAGCGTCCGAATCCGAATTCAACCGCGCTGAAGAAAAGCGGGACCATTGCCACTGCACCTGCAAGAATTGCGCCAATCTCCAGGTAGACCCACCCCTGCGCCGCCCGCAGCAGGATACGTCTGCCATCAGTCCCGGCACGCTCCCTGGTGACGCCAACGTACCTGACGATGTGCTGTTCTTCCGGCTTGACCGCCTCAAGTGGCTGAACAGTCCAGCCGGCCTGCTGGAAGATTCCGGGGAAAGATGTCACGAATCTGTGGGCGCTATATCCAAATGGCAGCAGGATGAGAAAGACGTAGACGAGAACGCCGAGAAGGAAATCGACCGGGCGCGACTGCAACGGGCTCAAGATTCCAAACAGGTCCAGCCAAAGCCATCCCAGGAAACAGATTGCAGGCGCCGCAAGTATCCAGTGACCCCACCCTCCGGCGTCTGGGGTCGCCTCGACTAGGTGGGCCTTCACCTTTCGTCGCCCTTTCATTTTGGGCACGGTGTCGGATGTCATCGGATAGCGCTAGCCAATAGGCGAGTCCCAGGCAACAAAGGCCTGACCCCATGCCGAATCCAGGTGTCGAGCTGTAACTGTCTGCCTTTTCCCAATTGCTTGGGACACGGCTCAGCGTTTTCGTTGCTTTCTTTTCAGTCTCTTCCGAAGAGCTTCCCTGTCCCGCGAAAATGCAGCCCGGCTGCGGGAAGGGGGACGTTGTTCAACCTTTGGCGGTCGCTTTGCAACCGGTTTGGAAGGACCAAAAAAGTCCATCCATTCAGACACTTCGAGGTCAGACAAACTCACATCACTTTCAGCACCCTCTTCGTCGTGCAACCCGTGCTCCCCTGACGAATTGGCGCCTCCCGTCCGCCGCCGTTGTGTCTCGACGTGGCCCGTGGCAGTTCGCCCTCGTCGACTGGCCATTCGCTCAACGAATTCCTCCGCCTCCCACGTTTCTACGTCGTACAGTTTCGCCTCCTGCCGTAGCGCCCAATCGTTTGTTACCACCACCAAACCCTGGGGACGCCGGTGGATACGACGCCTGATCCAGTCGTCTGCCTCCTGTGGGTCCCGTGCGAAGATCACCTCAACGCCGCCCCCGCTCAGTTCCCGCGAAGCCCCACCGACGATGCCTCGATCAAAGATCACCGTTATCTTGCCCCGGTAGTTGCTCCGCCATACCCTCAGTCGCGATACGAACAGCTCCTCATCGTTCTCGTCCTGCAAGCTGATGTTCTCCAGGACGCCTGAGCCGATTATGTTGTGACCATCTATAAGCAATGGCATGAAACGTCTCGCCAGTGACCTCTATGAATTACATTTCTGGACCACTATGCGTCGCGCCAGCGAATCTCCGGTCTGTGCCGATTTCGCCAGCGCCACAACAGCCCCATGGGGTAGCCCGCCATCTTCGCCGCGTCGCCTACCAGCCGAATGACCGGAACCAAAACGGCAGCCTGGATTCGCTCCCATAGAGGATAGTCTCTTGCCAGTGACCTTAAGCGCTTCCATGGCCGCCCGCAATTGGCCATCCCCCCAATGATCAGGCCAAGCCACCCCAACCAGCGCGCCTCCAGTCCCCAAAACGCATGACCCAACAGTGCCGGGACAAGAAGAAGATAGGTGGCATAACGGACAATGTGCCGCAATCGCCACAGGTCGGCCTTTCCGTCCCCCCTTGCGTAACGGTAGTACTGTTGCCAAAAGGAACTCAGGTCGGAGCGGGGGCGAAAATAGGCGATGGCCCGCGGCGCCCAGGCAAATGCGGGCTCCCCCTCTTTCGCCACAATGCGAAGATCAAAAACCAGGTCCTCACAGTAGTCTAGCCATTCAGGATACCCGCCGATCCTTCGCCACAGATCCTTCGTATAGGCCACCGATCGGCTGCTGGGCAGAAAACCGGATGGCGCAATTTCCTCTTCCTGGGGCAGAACGGTCGCACCCATTGCCAATTCGAACGGGCCTGAGACTTCCGGCACAAAGAATCCGGCCACCGCCCCAACCCTTCGACCTTCAGCAGGGACACTTTCTTCAAATGGCGCAACCAACTGTTCTAGCCAGTTTGGGTCCAATCTCACCCCGGCGTCCGTACAGGCTATAACTGTTCCTTTCGCCTCAGTGACCGCGAGATTGCGCCCCCTGCTGATGTTAGCACCTTTCTCAGTGACAATCCGCAATCCTGGCAGAATGCCAGCGTAGCTGTTCAGAAGGTCTACGGTATCGTCTACGCTGCCGCCATCGCAGATAACTATCTCGTCCGGCCTGCGTGTCTGGTTCAGAAGGGAATCCATCAAGGTACTGATGCTGTTTCCTTCGTTGTAGACCGTGGCTACGACCGATACGCGCATCAGAGCGTGTTCATCCACCGGTATACGCCGGTACTACGGCGCCGTCCGCGAGCCGTAAAAGCGCACCAAACAGGGGCGTGCAAACCTCTTCCAATAGTATGCGTTCCCAACCGGTCCGGTGTTTCCTCGTAGTTGGCCCCCGCCTCACCTGAAAGTCTTGCGCTCTTCTGTCTGTGCCCGACTCGGCAGGCAAACGCATCAGTGCAGGGACGCTGAGCAATTGCAATTCCCTTCCGCCCCGGAATCGGACTCCCCTTTCGAGCGGCCTAATTGGTTCTTGGCTGAAGTAGCCCGTAGTTTCCGTCTCGTCGCCCGTACACGATATTCAGAGAACGCGAGTCCACGTTGTAGAAGACGAAGAAGTCATGGCCGAGCAACTCCATCTGTTCTGCTGCCTCCTCAGGTAACATCGGCTCAGCCACAAACTGCTTGGTCCGCACGATTCTCACCACATCGTCAGGCATCTGCGTGGCCGACATTTCGACTGCAGCGGCCGCCGCCTTGGCATTGCGTCGCTTACTCTCGAACCGTCGCCCCTTATATCGCTCTATCTGGCGATACATCTTGTCGGCTATGGCGTCCACCGATGCAAACAGATCTTCGCTGGATTCCTCGGCGCGCAAGATCTGACCACTGGTCCAAATCGTCAGTTGGGCTGTATAACGGTCCGCCGCGGCACGAGTTTCTCTTCGGACCAGTTCTGCCCTGGCCTCTCTGATCTGCGGCAAATACTTTTCCAGCCTGCCCACCTTTTTCTCGACGTATTCCTGTACTCGGTCAGAAATCGCGACATTTCTTCCGTGAACCGTCAGGTTCATGCTCTTCTCCCTTCATGTTCGTTCGATACGCCTGCCGGAATCCTCCCATATTCGGCCACGGGATGCCTCCGGCGTAATTTGTGTCTATCCTGTCGCACCTCAATGGACCTGCTCTGGCTGCCTTGCTGCAGGTGTCGCCAGCGCAATTCCATAGACGGCTTCCGCGCCGCCCGCACGCAGTACCGAAGCGCATTCCCGCATCGTTGCACCCGTTGTAAAGACATCATCCACAAGCAGCAACGCTTTCCCAGCCACAAGCCCTGAATCCGCCTTGAACTTGCCCATTACATTTTCTGCCCGTTCCATAGGCGAAAGACCGACCTGCGTACTGGTAGCCTTGAATCGCTCGATAGCACTGTCAAGTAAAGGCGTCGTAGAATCTGCTGCCAGAGCGGCCGCCAGCAGCCCGGCCTGGTTGTAACCTCTTTCCTTCAACCTGTCCTTGTGCAGCGGTACGGGAACTATGCCATCCAGCCTTCCCAAAATGGCCGGCCACGGTGCCGTCGCGGTCGCTGCGCGCAGGTAGCGTGCCAGACTGGGACCCAACTCGGCTCCGTCATCGTACTTGAGTGCATGGATTGCCTGCTGAAGCGGTCCTTCATAGAGCGCCGCAACCCCTACCCATCCCAGGGCATCATCACATCCGGGACACGGGCACCCGAGATCTTCTGCATCTGCTGGCAGACCGACCCCACAAAGCTGGCAGACTTGCCTCGATGGAGCGGGTACCGGCCGCTGTGCACAGAAGTCGCAAAACCACTGACCGATTCGTGGGCAGCTGACGCACCGGCGAGGAAAGACAAGGTCCAGTATACAGGATCCGACCTTCTGAACTGTTTCGAGACTTGCCCCACGGCCATCAGATTTCGTCACGACCCATACTTGGCACGAGCCACATCAGAAGGAAAGGCGTTGATCGGAACGCCTCATCAGTTGTCGGAAACCAGCGCTGAAGCACGTCACTGATAAAGGTTCGCAGGTCGTTTCCCAGAATCAGCAGAATCGACAACAGGACTATCGACACCAGGATCAAAAGCAACGCGTATTCAACGAAACTCTGGCCCCCACGACCCGGCGAGGGTCTGAACATCGACATTTGCGCACTCTCCACTTAGGCATCGCGAGAATACTTCATGCTCCCCTTTCGGATCCGCCTCTCGACGCTCTTCGTGCCACCCTATTCTTATGGAAATCGCCTGGAAGTGCAATTTCTTTTGGGACTGAGTCATTCCCCCGCATCCGCGACAGAACCCAATTTCGGGTGTGCATCACAATAATTGGGACGAGCTTTCGTATACCTCCAGAGGTTCCCAAGCCATGATCAGTATCCATTTCAGCTTCCACCAGAATAAGCCCCGTTTCTGACCACTGGCCACTGACCACTGACTACTGCTTTTCTGGGCGGTCGGGCCTATTCGGCCCTCCCTTGTGCGGGGG